>JBEKPI010000033.1:0-23519 GCA_049520855.1 Occallatibacter sp. | reverse complement strand
CGGAACCCAGCAGGAGCAGCAGGTAGCGGCAGCCGACCTACAGCGCTCGCGGTTGGAGCGCGATCAATCTCGCCGCGATCTGGATGCTCTGATCAAGCTCAAGTCAACTGGCGCGGCCTCGGCCAGCGAAGTGGCGGCGGCGCAAGAGCGGCTGGAAACGGCGGAGACCAATCTTCGCGCATCGGAGCAGAGCGCTCAGAGCCGCTATTCGTCTGCTGAGGTGGAGCGCGCGCGCGCGGCACTGGCCGATGCGGAAGCCGGCCTGGCGGCGGCGCGGCAGGTGGTGGCTCAAACTTCGATTCATGCTCCGGCGGCGGGAACGGTCTACAGCCTCGATGCGGGGCGCACAGAACATGTGGAAGCGGGCAAGCTGCTGGTTCAGTTGGCCGACCTGCACCACGAACGGGTGCGAGCCTACTTTGACGAGCCGGAGATCGGGCGGCTGGAGGTAGGCCAGAAGATTCAGATCAAGTGGGACGCCAAGCCGGGCCGCGCCTGGAACGGGCATATCGAGCGGACGCCGGTGACGGTGATCAACCTGGGTACGCGCAGCGTGGGCGAGGTGCTGGTGAAGATCGACGATGCGGACGGCGACCTGCTGCCCGACACCAACGTGACCGTGACAGTGACCATCTCCAGCGAGGCCGACGCCCTGACGATTCCGCGCGAGGCGCTCCATTCGGAGAACGGCCGGGCCTATGTTTTCAAGATCGTGAACAACGGCTTGCAGAGGACCGTCGTGACGACAGGAACCATCAACCTGACCCAGGTGGCCATTCTCTCCGGAGTCCGGGAGGGCGATCTGGTGGCAACCGGCACACCCAGCGGACAGCCCTTGCAGGAGGGCGTTCCCATCAAGGTTGTACGGTGAGGGTGCTGGCGCGGCTGATCCTGGCGGGGCTGGCGCTGACGGCGTCCGCGAGTCTTTCGGCGTCCGCGGGAGGCGGCAAAGTCTCGCGGATTGCCCAGGCCGGCGCGGCGTTGCAGGCTGGCGAGGCGGACCAGGCGCTGTCAATCCTGAATGTTCTCGCTCAGCCGGGCGGGTCTGCCGAAGCATACAACCTAAGATGCCGCGTGCTTTACACGCTGGAGCTATGGGATCAGGCTGCGAACGATTGCGAGCAGGCGGTCAAGCTGGATGGACAGAACTCAGTCGATCACCTGTGGCTGGGCCGCGCGCTGGGCGAGAAGGCCAGCCGGGCGTCATTTCTGAGCGCGTATTCGCTGGCCAAGCGGGTGCGTGGCGAGTTTGAAGAAGCGGCTCGGCTCGACGCTCGCAATGCCGAGGCGCTGGCCGACTTGGGAGAGTTTTACTTTTCCGCCCCCGGAGTGGTGGGCGGCGGCACGGACAAGGCTGAGGGAGTGGCTGCGCAACTGGACAAGATCGACCCGGTCCGCGCACATGAACTGCGGGGCCACATCGCCGAGGAGCGCAAGGACTACGGCACGGCCGAGCGGGAGTTGAAGCAGGCGATTGCGGTCTCGGCGCATCCGGCTTTCCAGTGGATGACGCTGGCCAGTTTCTATCGCCACCGCGAGCGCTGGACGGAGATGGAGTCGGCGATCCGCAGCGGGGAGAACGCCGCTGATCGGGATAAGCGCGCGGGCGTGGCGCTCTACAATGGGGCTTCGCTGCTGATCAAGACGAACCGCGATCCGGCGCGGGCGGCCAAAATGCTGGAGGAGTATCTTGCCGGCAGCGCAAAGACCGAAGAGGCGCCGGCGTTTGTGGCGCATACCATGCTGGCGCGGCTGAAAGAGCAGCTTGGAGACGCGGCGGCAGCCAGCCGGGAAAAGGCCGCGGCGCTGGCTCTGGCGCATGAATACAAGCCGGCCCAGAATCTGAAGCATTGAGGGTAAAAGCACAAGTGAGAGACGGAGACAAGCCGCTGAAGTGCTGGGCAATGCTGCTTCTCGGAGCAGCATTGGCGGCAGCGCCGGCGCTTGTCCAGGCGCAGGTCTCGCTGGCCACTGTGGTGGACTTGGCGCAGCGGAACTCGAGCGCAGTCAAGCTGGCCGAAGCCGATCTGCAAAAGGCGAACGCGGTGCTGTCGCAGGCCCAGGACGTGTACATTCCCAGTCTCTCGATGGGTTCGACGGTGGGCTACTCGCATGGCTATCCCACCGGGCAACCCTCGGTGGCGAACGCGACGGTACAGTCGCTGGTCCTAAGCTTTCCGCAGCGGCAGTACATCCTCGCGGCGCGGGCCGGGGTGAAGGCCGCTTCGCTCGGCCTGAAAGACGCCCGCGAGCAGGTGGCGCTGGACGCATCGACGGCTTACATCGAGCTGGACACGGTCGGCCGCGAATTGGATGCCGCGCGCCAGCAGGAAGCCTTCGCGAACCGGCTGGTAACCATTGAAGAGGAGCGCACGGAGGCTGGAGTGGACCCGCAGAACGATGCATTGCAGGCTCGGTTGACGGCGGCCCAATTGAGGCTCAAGCGTTTGCACCTGGAGACGCGCGCCGCCACGCTTGCCAAGCAGCTTGCCGTGCTTACCGGGCTTCCCGTCGGTTCTGTTCTGCCGGATCACGCCAGCATTCCCGAGATTCCGGCAGTGAAAGCGGATGAAGGCCCGCGAGCAACGGCGGGAATTGAGTCGGCGCGGATGCTGGCCAATTCCAAGCAAATGCAGGCCAAGGGCGACAACCTGGCGGGACGATGGCCACAGATTGGTTTTGGGGCGCAGTACAATCTCGACTCGGATGCGCTGAACGACTACAGCGCATACTTCAGGAATTTCACGCCGAACAACGTCAGCTTCGGATTCTCGATTCAGATTCCTCTGTTTGACCTCGGGGCGCGCGCCAAATCAAAACAGTCCGCTGCCGAGGCGCTGCGGTCCACGGTCGAGGCCGAGCAGGCGCAAAAGCAGAACGACGTTCAGATTGCCGCGCTCACCGGCAGCCTGCGGGAGCTGGATGCGCTGGAGGAGATTGCGGGTCTAAAGCAGCAGATCGCAAATAATCAGCTTCAGGCGGTGCTGGCGCAACTGGAAGTGGGCAATGGGTCGGGAAGCGCTCAGGGCGCTCAACCGCAACTGGGGCCCAAGGCCGAACAACTGGCCCGAATCGACGAGCGCCAGAAGTTTTCGGACGCCCTGGAAGCGGGATTCGAACTGAGCAAGGCGCGGCTGAGCCTGCTGCGCGCCCTCGGGCACATGGAAGACTGGCTGCAAGAACTGCACGCAAAGTAAGTTCCGGCGCTCGAAGACGAGTAAGAAGCCTGCCGGAATCCAAGAAAAATGCCGGAATGTTAGAATAAAGGGGATGACTATGCCTTTGAAGACGCTGTTTCTGAATCCGCCCTCGTTCGAGAACTTTGACGGCGGCGCGAGTTCGCGCTGGCCGGCCACGCGCGAGATTGAGTCCTACTGGTACCCGGTCTGGCTGACCTATCCGGCCGGATTGCTGGAAGGATCGCGACTGCTCGACGCGCCGCCCCACCACGTCTCGGCCCAGGAGACCATCAACATCTGCAAGGAGTACGAGTTCCTGGTGCTGTTCACCTCGACGGTGGGCTGGGAGGGCGACCAGCGCCTCGCGGAGACCATCAAGAAGGCCAACCCGTCGATGCGGATCGCCTTTGTTGGGCCGCCGGTGACCACCTCCCCGGACAAGGCGCTGAACGAGTGCTCGGCGCTGGACTTCATCTGCCGCCGCGAGTTCGACTACTCGGTGGTCGAGTTTGCCCAGGGAAAGCCGCTCAAGGATATTCTCGGCATCAGCTACAAGCAGGACGGCAAGATCGTCCACAACCCCGACCGGCCGCAGATCGAAGACCTGGACGCGATGCCCTGGGCCACCAAAATCTACAAGCGGGATATGGACGTGACGCGCTATACCGTGCCCTTCCTGCTGCATCCGTTTATAGCGCTTTACTCGACGCGCGGCTGCCCGGCTCAGTGTACCTTCTGCCTGTGGCCGCAGACGCTCAGCGGACATGCATGGCGCAAGCGGTCTACCGACGACGTAGCCGCCGAACTGGCCTGGGCCAAAGAGAACTTCCCCCATGTGAAGGAGTTCTTCTTTGACGACGACACCTTCAACATTCAGAAGGTGCGGACGATTGAGCTGTGCGAGAAGCTGAAGCCGCTGAAACTGACCTGGAGCTGCACTTCGCGCGTGACCACAGACTATGACACGCTGAAGGCGATGAGGGAGGCCGGCTGCCGGCTGCTGATCGTCGGCTTCGAATCCGGCGACCCGCAGATTCTGAAGAACATCAAGAAGGGCCAGACCGTGGAGCGCGCGCGCCAATTTGCCAAGGATTGCCACGACCTGGGTCTGACCATCCACGCCGACTTTATCCTCGGCCTGCCGGGCGAGACCAAGGAATCCATCCGCAACACCATCAACTTTGCCAAGGGCCTGGATTGCGAGACCATCCAGGTCAGCGTTGCCCACGCCTACCCCGGCACCGAGTTCTACGACTTCGCCGCGAAGAACGGATTCATCACCAACGAGCGCATGGAGGATGGCGGCGGCCATCAGATGGCGCACATCGAGTATCCGGGCCTGCCTACCGACTATGTGATGGAGATGGTTCACCGCTTCTACGACGAATATTACTTCCGGCCCAAGGCCGCTTTCCGCGTGGTGTGGAAGGCGTTTGTGAACCGCGACCTGCCCCGGCTGTATGTCGAGGCCAAGGCGTTCATGAAGCTGCGCGCGCAGCGCAACCGGGCGGTTAAAGTTTCGCGCAGCCATAAGGCCGATCCGCCGGCGCCGGCCAGCGCGAACGCGTAGCAACCGCATCGAATCATCCCACCGAGGGCGGCGCCAATGCGTCCGCCCTCGATTTCTATAAGGCTTAATCAAAGAAAGTTCAAAATAAGGATGGCTCATCACAGACTATCGCCGTGGCAATACATGATTCTGGGGCTGGTTGCGTTGTGCGCTCCGCTGGGCGACAGTTGCCTGTCGCGCGGCATGGCTCGGCTGCCGGCCATCACGCTGGCCCATCCCGCCTCGCTGGTCGCGGCGGTCTTTACGCCCTGGATTGCAGTGGGCATCGCACTGCTGATCGGCTTCTTCGCCAGCTACCTGACCGCGCTGTCGTGGGCCGATCTTACCTTTGTGCTGCCAGCCACGGCCTTTGGCAACGTCATCGTCGCGCTGCTGGCGCGCTTCTGGCTGCAAGAACCCATTTCGCTGGAACGCTGGGCGGGAATTGTACTGATCACTGTCGGAGTTGGCTTCGTCGCGCACGGGCCGTCGCTGACGGAACGGCCTGCAACAGCCATCGCGGAGGAACAGGCGCGATGACGATTCCCTTCCCTTCCGCGCAGCCAAGCCTCTGGGCCGCAACCGCGATGATCGCCGCCATTGTGCTCGCCTCGACCGCCGGCGAGGTGCTGACCGCGGCTGCGATGAAGTCCATCGGCGATCTGGACGAGATTCGCGCCCACTCCGGGCTGAAGGGCGCGATTCGCGCTGTCGTCACCTGTCCGCTGTTCTTTGCCGGAGTCAGCTTTCTGGCGCTGGCCTTCTTTTCACTGCTCTTCGCGCTGAACCATCTCGACCTGAGCCTGGTTGCGCCCGCCTCGGCCTCGCTGACGCTGGTGACCAACGCGGTTGCCGGCAAGCTCTTCCTCAAGGAGAATGTAGACCGGCGTCGCTGGACGGCAGCGGTGCTGGTCTGCGTAGGGGTGTATTTTTTGGCGCATTGAAGAAACAGCTTCTAGCTCTTAGCTGCTAGCTGTTAGCTCAAGCAGTTCAATGGTACGCCAAAGCTTGAAGCTAAGAGCTTGAAGCTAACAGCTCATCCACCGCATCAGGCCATGCGGCTTCAGGTCGGGATTGAGGATTGCTCGCGGCTCGCCAATGGCCTCACAGACGGCCTCGGCTGCCAAATGGCCTGAGCGAGTGCCGCTCTCCATCGTCGAGGGCCAGCCGGTTGCGGTCCAGTCGCCGGCCAGGAAGAGATTCCGCCACGGCGAGAGCGCGCTGGGCCGCGCGGCCTCGATCCCCGGAGGCACACCGAAGGTGGCGTGGACCTCTTTGATGAGCGCGGCCTTTTCCAGCTTTGCCTCTGCCACAGCGGGGAAAAACTCGCCTAACTCGGTGAGGGCCTGCTGGATCGCCGTCTCGCGCGAAAGGGCCGCAAAGGCCCGCGAGGCGCTCACCACAAGCTCGATATAGCTGCCCTTCCCTTTGCGGCCGGGCTGGAGGCGGCTTTTGTTGTACATCCAATGAATCTCGCGGTCGAGCAGAACGGCGTGTTCGAGTTCGGTGATCTCCCGGTCGAACCAGAGATGTACGCTACAGATGGGCCAGTGCTCATGCCGCTCGATCTGGCGGGCCAGCGTCTCCGCGCCCTCGGCAGGGGGCAGATGCGGCAATAACTTCCCCGTGGCATCGAAAGGCAATGCCACAATCACGAACTCCGACGCAAGCTCGCCGGCGCGGGTGCGAATCGTCCACTGCGCCACGCTGCCATTCCACGCCGCGCCTTCGACGCGCGTGTTGAGCAGCACGCTGCCGCCCCGCTCTTCAAGAAAAGGTGCAACGCGCGAGTAGAGTTCGCTTAGCGGCACGGCGCTCATGCCCATGCTGCCGGCCTCGGCGGAATTCATGAAGAGTTCGCGGATGACTTTGGCGGCGTAAGGCAGCGCGATGGAGTCGATGTCGGCGTTGAGCGCGCTGGCAATGACTAGACGCCAGAAGCGGTTCAGGGCGCACTCGGTTTGCTTGTGGCGGCGGAGCCAATCGCCCAGAGTCTCTGTCGAGTCAGGCGGGACTGGGCGCATCAGGGCGCTGAAGGCGCGGGCCAGCGCAGCCTTGTCGGCAAAGGTGAAGGCGTGAGCCGAGAGCAGCTTTGGCAGCCCGTGCAGCGGGGCGGGGAGATGGCTGGGGCCGAGCAGTGAGCGCCGGCCTCCCGGCTCGATCATGGTCATCTCGCGGGTCCAGTGGATGCGGCCGGCGACGCCGATGCGGCGATAGAAACCAAGCAGATTGGTGCAGCAGCCGAAGAGGACGTGCTGGCAGTTGTCGATGACTTCATGGACGCCGGGATGCGGATAGGAGCTGGCGCGCCCGCCGAGGTAGCCGCGCTGCTCGACCAATTGCACGTGCAGGCCAGCCTCGGCCAAGGCGCAAGCTGCGCTCATGCCGGCTACGCCAGCACCGATGACGGTGACCGATTTTTGCGCGCCGGTCAACTTAAAATCCCTCAGAGGCTAAAGCCCACATTTATTTTGGCTCTTTTGCGGCAAGACTAAAGTCGTGCCCTTTCAAAACAGACCGGCCATTGAATCAAGCAAACAACCGCGCCCAACCTAAGCGGGCCAGGCCTACAGCAAGAATTCCGAGTTTTTGCTGCATGGGAACGCTGACGCGCGTGGAGAAAACATCGTAGTCCGCCTGCCCGATGCGCTTGAGCAGGCCGTGATAGATGGAAACGAGCACCCACAAGGCTGGGCGGCTTTCGCGGTCGATCAACGGGAGTAGCTCCCGCGCCGACTTATAAAAATCCTCCGCGCGCAGGCCGATGGCCGCTAGCAGCGCGCGTTCGTTGGCTGTCGGCGGCGCGCCTGCTTTGCGATGCAGCAGCGAATCCAGCGGAACGTTGTGGGCTGCAAGGTCTTCGAGCGGCAGATAGACGCGATTTCGGCTGGCATCCTCGGCTACATCGCGCAAGATGTTGGTGAGCTGGAAGGCGATGCCTGTCTCCTCGGCCAGCTTTTCGGCGCGGGGGTCGGTGTAGCCGAAGATGCGAATCGATACCAGGCCCACGACCGAAGCCACGAGATAGCAGTAACGGTAGAGGTCGTCGAAGGTGGCGTAGGTGTCGTGCGCATCCATAACGGCCCGGTCGAGGTCCATCGCGACGCCGGCGACCAGCTCATCGAGCAGGTTGAGCGGAATGTCGAAACGCTCGACTGCATCGCGGACGGCAACGAAGACTAAATCGGAGGAGTCGCCACCGTGGCAGACGCCGCGCCAGTGGTCCTGCCACGCATCGAGACGGCGGCGGCGCTCGTCGCGGGGCAGGGATTCGTCGTCGGCCAGGTCGTCGGCCTGGCGCATGAAGGCGTAGATCGCGCAGATGGCGTTTCGCCGCGGCGCCGGCAGAGCGAGGAAGGCGTAATAGAAGTTCTTCGCCTCGCGTTTGGCGATGGCCCGGCAGGCTTCGTAGGCCTCATGCAGTCTGGAATCGTGCGTCAAGGCGCTTAACCTCAAGTTCTGTTGCCGAGGCGCAGAGAGGGCAGCAGCTTGCCGCTCACGGCGCGCAGCAGCAGAGCCAGTTTCCTGCCTTTGGAGATGGCGGGCCGCGCGCTGAGCACATCGTAACCCCGCTCTTCGATGGCGCGCAGAATCTCCAGGCCGCCGCGGCTGAACAGGTCCAGGTCCGTGGCCAGGTCGCGATTGACCTTGCCGATCAGCGGAAGCCCCTCTTCAAAGAGCGCGCGCGTGTAATCGATTTCGCAAATCATAAGTCCGCAAAACCCCGGAGTGACGATGCCGTCGGCAATGTACTCCTCGGAGACGCCAAAGGTCTCCATATCCTTCTTCGGAATATAGATGCGGCCTTTTTTGTAATCCTCGCGCACATCTTGCCAGAAGTTGGCCAACTGCAAAGCCGTGCAGGTAGCATCCGAGAGGTGGAAGTTCTCTTCGTTTGCCTCGCCGCAGGCGTAGAGCACCAGGCGGCCCACGGGATTGGCCGAATAGCGGCAGTACGCGAGCAGATCGTCCATGGTGCCGAAGCGGGTGTCGGTCTGGTCCTGGCGAAAGGCGGCCAGCAGATCGGCAAATGGATCCTTGGGAATAAAGCAATCTTGGATCGTCTCGGCTAGCGCTACGAAGACCGGGTGGCGTGCGCGGCCTTCGTAGCAGGCATCCAGCTCGCGTCCCCAAAAATCGAGCAGCGCCAAAGCCGCGGAGCGGTCGGGCACTTCGTCGCCCAGATCGTCGGAGACGCGGCAGTAGGCGTAGATGGCGTGAAAATGGGGACGCAGATCCTTGGGCAAAAACCAGGAGGCAACGTGGAAGTTCTCGTAATGCGACTCGGCCAGGCGCTTGCACCAGGCGCGCGCCTCGTCAAGCGTGGGCGCGACATCGGGTATGCGATAGCTGGCGGGCAATGCGGCCCAGCCGCGAGCCAGCAATTCGTCCTGAGAGAGCGCGTCGTCGGTTTCCGGCGGCACATTCCGGTCGAGCGAGAAGTTGTCCGGTTCCTCAAATTCCATCGTCATGGCTTCGCCTCAGGGCACAATGGCGGTCTTGATTTCGCTGCTGCGCTTCATCATCTTCTCAAAGACGCGGTTGAGTTCGTAGAGTTGGGCGTGGCCGGTGATGAAGGCTCCCGCCTGGAAGCGGCCGCCGGCGATCAGATCGAGAGCCTCGCGGCAGATGGCCGGCGTGTGGTGAAAGGTGGCGCGCAGAGTAATGTCGGAATAGTGGATGCGATTGGTGTCGAGCGTGATGCGGGTGCTGACTGCGCAGCCGCCGAAGAAGTTGACCGTGCCGCCCTTGCGCACCATTTCTACCGCTTCTTCCCAGGCTTCGGGCACGCCGACGGCCTCGATGGCGATGTCCACTCCGCGGTTCTTTGCGGTCAGGGCGCGGGTCTCGCGAATGGCCTTGCGAATGTTCGTTGTCTGCACCACATGGGCCGCGCCCAACTGGCGCGCCGCCTCGACTTGGCCGTCGTGCTTGACGATGGCGATGACCTCGCAGCCCGCGAGAGCAGCCACATGGAGAATCATCAAGCCAAGAGGTCCGCCACCGATGACGGCCACGGTATCGCCGGGATGGGGGCGAGAGTCCTCAAAGCCATGCACCGCGCAGGCCAGCGGCTCGGTTAAAGCAGCGTGCTCCAACGCGACGTGATTGGGAATGTGGAGGGTATTCTTGGCGACAATGCGGGCTGGAATGCGGATGAACTCGGCATAGGCGCCGTTGTTGAAGAGCAGATCGTCGCACAGATTTTCCTGGCCGCGCCCACAGAAGAAGCACTCGCCGCAGGGCGCCGAGTTGAGCGCGACCACGCGGTCTCCGGCTGCAAATTCCGTGACTCCCTCGCCGGCCTGAAGAACGGTTCCCGCCAACTCGTGGCCGAAGAGGGCCGGCGGCACGATCATGCGCGCGTGATAGCCGCGGCGGAAGACCTTGAGGTCCGTGCCGCAGGTGAGCGCCGCGTCAACTCGCAGGACCAATTCACCCGGCCCGGCTTCGGGTACCGGAACCTGTTCAATGCGAATATCCTCGCGTCCATGCAGAACCGCCGCATTCATGGTTTTGCGGCCAACCTCGAGAACATCGCCCACGGTGTTGCGGCCAACCTGCAGAACATCCTCAACCGTATTCCGGCCAACGTGGAGGACTTCTCCAACCGTGTTGCGGCCAACCTGCAAGACGTCCTCAACCGTATTGCGTCCAACTTGCAGGACGTCCTCGACCGTCGTACGGCCTCGTTGAATGGCGTCCTTTACGCTCTTCGGCATCGATCCCTCATCGAGCGGCTGCGGAGCTGCTCACTCTCCATGCTGTTGCGCTGCCCAATCCATGGGAAAGATCTGGCAGCAAGTGGACCTCTGGCGCCTGGCTGGAACTCATTGGCTAGCGCCAGCGCCAAGCGTAGGCTCAATCATAATCTTCATGGAGTTGCCCTTGGGAGCCGAAGCGACCTCAATTGCTTCAACAGCGTCTTCGAGCGAAAAGCGGTGCGAGATCAGTTGCGTCAGATCGAAGCCATTGCGATAGCCGCCGAAGACCAACTCGGTGACCTCATCGAGAATCCCGAAAGAGGAAGAGTAGGAACCCATCAGCGTCTTCTCGTCCATGCATACCTGGCCGGGGTCGAAAGCGGATTCGCCGTACTGGGTCTGGGCAAAAAGCATGACCTTGCCGCCGGGGCGCACCGCGTCCATGGCGGTCTTGATCAGCGCATTCCCGCCCACGGCGAGTATGACGGCGTCCACGCCGCGGCCCTCGGTCTCGGCAAGAACCCGTTCGACTACGTTTTCCGTGGCGGCATGGATGGGGTGACGCAATCCGAACTTGGCGGCAAGGTCGTGGCGCTCGGGATACAAATCCGAGGTGAGCACACGCGCTCCGGTGCGGCTGGCCAGCACCGCGTGCATCAGGCCGATGGAACCCTGGCCGATGACCAGCACCGTGTCGTCAGCGGCCAGATTGAGCAGCTTCACGCCCTTGAGGACGGTGTTCACCGGCTCAAGAAACGCCGCCTGCTCAAAGGGCACGCCGTCCGGAATCCGCACCACGCCCCGGCTGGCGGCAATCCAGTCCATCACCCGGATGTACTCGGCAAAACCGCCGCCGGAAGGCTCAAAACCGGCGGTCACGCCAACTTTCTTGTAAAGCGGGCACTGCGAAGGCATCCGCTTGCGGCAGTAGTAGCAGTCTCCGCAAGGAACGTGATGGTGGACCACGACCCGCTCGCCAAGATCGAATCGAGTCACGCCCTCGCCCAGCTGGACGATGGTTCCGGCCATCTCATGGCCAAAGATGCGCGGGGCGGAGTGCGAACCGGTGTGGATTTTCTTCAGGTCCGTGCCGCAGACGCCGCAAGTAGCCACCTTGATCAGCAGCTCTCCCGGCCCGATCGCGGGTACGGGCACGGTCTCGACGCGCATATCGTTGACGCCGCGATAGACCGCGGCTCGCATGGTGGTAGGGATCTTCGGCTGCGAAACAAGCAAATCGGGTTCAGCGGTGGTGGTTTGGGTAGCCATTGCGCTTTCTTATTTCACCTCGTTCATCCAGCATATCGAGCAGCGACTCCGCGAGGGCGCGAGAAGCCTTGCTGCTATTTTCTCCCATCCGGATGAGGGCGGGCCAGTACCACGGCCTGAGAAGCGCGAAAAAGACGAAGCGGGCCAGTTGAAAGTGGCCATCGGGCGAGAGAAAGCGGTTGAAATCAGGAAGTTTGTCGGTAAAGCCGTCGCTGATTCCCTTGATGCAATAAAAAGGGATGCTGCGCATGGCGGCCAGGCGCGCGATGGCGGCGGCCTCCATGTCGACCAGGGCGGCCTGGTAGGTCTCGGCCAAGCGCTTCTTTTCCGTTGCATCGGCGACCTTGGGGCTGGTGACGAGCCAGCAGTCCTTGTGCGGAACGGAGGTGGCAAAGCGCTCGCCGGTGCGGGCGTCGATGACGACCGAGACGTCATAGGCTCGGCCGGGGGCGAGATCTTCGCGCAAGGCTCCGGCCCAGCCGGTGGAGATGACTTTGTCAAGAGGGCCGAGCTTTTCGGCTTCGGCAAGGGCGCGAGCGGCGGATTGGACACCGGCTCCGGCGCAGACGGCGATCCATTCGCCTTCATCGAAGGGCCAGCGCCAGAGATCGACGCCATTCTGGCGTTCGTGCCGCCAGCAGCGCGTCAGCGGCTTCAGTTCGGCGGGCATAGCGGCGATGATGGCGGTGCGTGTCATGCTTGACCTTGCGGCGCGTAGCCGTTTGCGCGAAACCAATCGATGGCGGCTTTCATCGCCGGGTTGACGGGGAGGAGGCGGAAGCCTAGCTCCTGCTGGGCGTGGGCGCTGCTGGCGTACATCTTCTTGCGGCCCATGCGGACCTCTTCCAGCGTGGCGCGGGGCTCGCGGCCACGGATGCGGCCGGTGATCCACTCCTCAAAAAACGCGTAGGTGGCGGCAACAGCGAAGGGAATTTTCACAGTCGGCGAAGGAAGGCCAGTGATGGCCGACATTTTGTCGAGAATCTGCTTGAGGGTCAGATTCTCTCCGCCCAAAATATAACGTCTGCCCGGCTGGCCAAGCCTCAGCGCGGAGACATGCGCGCGGGCGACTTCAGCGACATCCACGAGATTCAGGCCGGTGTCCATGTAGGCGGGGAATTTGCCGTTGAGAAAATCGACAAAGATGCGGCCGGTGGGGGTGGGCTTGGCGTCGTTGGGGCCGATGGGGGTGGTGGGGTTGAGGATGATGACCTGCTGGCCGTCCTGGGCGGCGGCGATGGCCTGCTGTTCGGCGAGAAATTTGGAGCGCTTGTAGTGGCCGACCATGTCGTCGAAGGAGACGGGCGTGTCTTCGTTGATGACCAGGCCGTCGCGGCGGAAGTGCATGGTGGCTACGCTGGAGGTGTAGACGACGCGCTTGACGCCGGCCTCGCGGGCCAGCTTCAGCAGATCACGAGTCCCGTCCACGTTGGCGCGGTACATGGCCTCGGGATCGCGAATCCAGAGCCGGTAATCGGCGGCGACGTGGACCACGGCATCGCAGCCGGCAAGCGCCGGTGCGTAGGTCTCCGGCCGGGCAAGGTCGCCGACGTGCGTCTCGCCTCGAATGCCCTCAATGTTGGCCAGGTTGCTGGTCTTGCGGACCAGGAGGCGGAGCTGAGCGCCTTCGGCGCCCAGTGCTTTAGCCACGTGGTGGCCGACGAATCCGGTGGCGCCTGTGAGAAATATCTTCATGGCCTCGAATCTCTAACGCAATCTTAAACGGTTGTGGTGCGTCTCCTGGTTTGCGATCAAAGTGCGGGCACTCTCTGTCGGATAATGCAGAAATGCATTACAATACAAATGTAGAGGTGATCCTATGGCAATTGTGAGCACAACTTCGCGGGGACAAGTGACTCTGCGGAAGGAAATCTTTCAGCACGTTGGGGCCAGGCCTGGGGAAAAATTGGAGATCGATCTGTTGCCGGGGGGCGAGTTCCGGGGCCGGGCCGTGCGGAAGAAGGGCAGGATCGAAGATGTCTTTGGAATGCTCGCAGGCAAGACCGATGTGAAGCTGACGATTGAAGAGATGGACGCGGCCATCGGCCAAGCTGTCGTCGAAGAGTTCCTGAGAGGTGTTCAGCGATGAGGATGATCGCGGACACCAATGTCTTGATCCGCGCTGTACTCGACGACGATGTGGTCCAAAGCCGCGCATCGCGCCTCGCGTTGAGTTCCGCCGATCAGGTTGTTATCAGCCGGCACGCATTTTGCGAGATGGTCTGGGTACTCCGCCAGCGCTACAAAATGCCAAAGGGAGAGATCGTCAAGGTTATTCACGGTTATCTGGAGGCTGCCAACGTCATAACGGATACCGCTGCCGTTAAGGCGGGCCTTGAGGCGATGGAGGCCGGCGCGGATTTTGCCGACGGCGTGATTGACTACGAGGGCCGCTGGCTGGGCGGGGATACTTTCGTTTCATTCGATGAGAAAGCGGTGGCGGCGATTGCGAAGCAGGGGATGAAGGCCAAGTTGCTGGCGTGAATAGGGGTATGGCCTGCGTCCGAGAGGGTCTTGCGGAAGCTCAGTTGATGATTATTCCAATTTGTCGGGGTGGAGGGCGATATTCTTCTCGCCAGCGGCTTTCTTTTCGTTGTAGGCCTTGACCCAGTCTTCCCAGTGCTTGCCGGCGGCCCGGTCTTTGCCGCTGAATTCGAGGCGGGCGATCTGGGCGTAGCTCACCTTGCGCTTGTCCGCGGCGCTGGGCGTGAAGTACTGCACGTAAGAATCGGCCAGCGTCGGGCCTGTGGCACGATTGAAGATAAAGGCCTCGATGCGCTCGCCGGACTTGAGAGTCAGCGTGACGTCGCCGCGATAGTCGAAGGCCTTTTCGAGAGCCTGACGCAGCTCATCGTCGCTCGCAAGCTCCGGAATCCATCCCTCAAGATGTTCGTGGTCCGTTCCGGGAGCCAATTCGAGCTCCTCGACCTGAGCCAGCGTGTACTTGAGCACTTCAGCGGTCATGCGTGAGTCTCCTCGAAAACGGGCTTCTCCGCGCCGGCAGCGATCTTCACCAGCGTCGCGGGTCCGTGCGGAGCCGGCTCATTGAGCAGTTTCAACGCATGTTCGTCGCGATAGCTCGAAAAGGTGCCGCGGATCATGCCCCAGAATCCCCTGAGCGACCCGAAGCCTTCGATGACCGCTGAGGGTTCATAGCCGCAACTGACCATGCAGTTGGCGCACTTGGGGTTGCCGCTGGCCACGCCATACTCTTCCCACTTGGTGGTATCCAGCAATTCCTTGAAGGTCTCCGCGTAGCCGTCCTGGAGCAGATAGCAGGGGCGCTGCCAGCCGAAGATGTTGTAGGCGGGCGATCCCCAGGGGGTACATTCGTACTTACGGTCGCCCATCAGGAATTCAAGGAACAGCGGCGACATGTTGAACTTCCAGTTGGGCTTGCGATTGGAGAGGATGGCGCGGAAGAGGCGGCGCACGCGGGCGCGGCCCATGAAGTGGTGCTGGTCCGGCGCCTTGTCGTAGCTGTATCCGGGCGAGAGAACGATGCCCTCGACGCCCATATCCATCACTTCATCGAAGAAGCCGCGGACGCTGTTGGGGTCGGTGCCGTCGAAGAATGTCGCGTTGGTGGTGACGCGGAAGCCGCGCTTGACGGCCTCCTTGATGCCCTCGATAGCAATGTCGTACCCGCCCTCGCGGCATACCGAGAAGTCGTGGTGATCGCGCTGTCCGTCCAGATGCACCGAGAAGGTGAGGTATTTGGAGGGCGTGAACTCGGGCAGCCGGCGCTTGAGTTCAAGCGCGTTGGTGCAGAGGTAGATGTACTTCTTGCGGGCGATAAGGCCGTTGACGATCTCGACGATCTGCGGATGCAGCAGCGGCTCGCCGCCGGGCAAGGAGACCATGGGCACACCGCACTCCTCGACCGCGGCGAAGCACTCCTCGGGGGTGAGCTGCTTCTTCAAAATATGCGGCGGATACTGCACCTTGCCGCACCCGGCGCAGGCCAGGTTGCAGCGGAAGAGCGGCTCAAGCATCAGCACCAGCGGATAGCGCTTGTTGCCCGCGAGCCTCTTCTTCAGCACATAAGCGGCAACCGTAGCCATCTGTGAGATCGGAACAGCCATCTTGGAATCAACCTCCGGCGCCTCTTAGGCGGCCCGTTCCATGGCCCGCCTGTAGCCGGTGAGAGCCATCAGCGGGAAGTATTGACGATACATCGTGTAGGCCAGGTAAAAGACTCTGGGGAAGCCTGTTCCTGTAATGATACCTTGGCGGAGCTTTCCCTCGCCGATCGACTCGTCCCAACTGCCGTCGGATTGCTGGCGGGTGAGCAGCCAGCGCACGCCTTTGGCGAGCGAATCGGAGCGATCGTCGCCGGCGGCCAGCAGGCCCAACAGCGCCCAGGCCGTCTGCGAGGGCGTGCTGATACCCACGCCGCGCTGGTTGGGATCGTCATAGCTGCCGCAGGTCTCGCCCCAGCCGCCGTCGGCGTTCTGCACCATGCGAATCCACTCGGCGGCTTGCTGCACCTGCGGCTCGAGATGATCGACGCCAATGGCGTCCAGCCCGCGCAGCACAAGGAAGGTGCCATAGATGTAGTTCACGCCCCAGCGGCCAAACCAGCTTCCATCCGGCTCCTGCTCCTTGAAGATGAATTCGATGGCCTTCTCGACCCGCTTGTCGGAGCGGGTGTAGCCGTAATTTGCCAGCATCTCCAGCATCCGCCCGGTAATATCCACCGTGGGCGGATCGAGCATGGCGTTGTGATCGGCGAAGGGGATGTATTGGAAGATCATCTTGGTGTTGTCTTTGTCGAAGCTGCCCCAGCCGCCGTTTTTGCACTGCATGGCAAACTCCCAGGCAATGGCGCGCTCGGCCACCTGGTGCTGGTAGCGCTCGCGGGGATTGTCCACCTTATTGAGCGCGAGCAGAACCTGCGCGGTGTCGTCGGTGTCGGGATAAAACTCGTTGTTGAACTCGAAGTACCAGCCGCCGGGCTCTGTGTTGCGGACCTTGACGGCCCAGTCTCCCTTGTGGCGAACTTCTTTGGAGAGCATCCAGTCCGCAGCCTTGACCATGCGGGGATCGGTGCGGGCCACGCCCGCCTCGCCCAGAGCGTAGACTGCCTGGGCCGTATCCCAGACCGGCGAGGCACATGGAGTCATGCGAAAGGTCGGATCGGGCATCGCATCGCTGGCCGGCTCCTCAATGCCGAGCTTCTCGAACTCGTCGCGTGCGCGAATCACCTGGGGATCGTCTTCCGAGTATCCCAGGCAGCGCAAAGCGATGATGGCGTTGAGCATCGCCGGGTAAATTGCGCCCAGGCCGTCGGTCATCTCCAGCCGCTCCAGCATCCATTTTTCCGCCTGCTTGAGAGCCAGCCTGCGCAGCGGGCGAATGTGAATCGCCTCGGCCCAGTGGGCGAGCCTGTCAAGAACGATGAATAAGTTTCGCCAGGAGATGTTTCGCTTGCGGTCCCTGCGCAGGCGAAGGATGGAATGGGCGCGGCCGCCAACGAACAACTCGTCGATCCCCTGTTCGGACTGGATTCTCTTGAACGGTTTCTTTGCGTAAATGATGGCCAGCGGCACAAGAATCGAACGCGACCAGGAAGAAATCTCGTAGATGTTGAAGTAAAACCAGCGAGGAAACAAAACAATCTCGGGCGGAATGGCGGGCACCGCGTCGTAGTCGTACTCGCCCAGCGCGCAGAGGTACATCTTGGTGAAGGTGTTGCACGCGACCACGCCGCCATGCGCGAGAACCCACGCCCGGCACTTGACGAGGCGCGGATCGTCTGCGCCGACGCCCATCAGTTTGGCCGAGGAGTAGCACTTGACCGAGAGCGAGATGTTGCCCTCGCCGCCGGGATAGATGCTCCAACTGCCGTCTTCGTTCTGATAGCGCATCATCTCGGCGAGCGCGCGCTGCAGCCGCCCTGGGTCTCCGCTTTCCAATAGGGTGTGCAGGAAAATATAGTCGGCCTCAAGCATCGCATCGGCTTCAAGCTCCCCGCACCAGTACCCGTCCGGGTGCTGCAGAGAGAGCAGGAACTCCCTGGCGCGGACGATGGCCGACTGCACATCGGCCAGATCCGCGTCCAGCCGCCCAAAGCGGGGCGCCACGGCTTGTGTTTTGTGTTGCTGAAGACTCATACGATTTGAATCGCCTCAGTTCTTCCTGAGCTTCTAGCTTCTAGCCGCTAGCTGTCTCTGTTGGTGAACGACTCATCGGAATGCCGCCAAAACTGAGTTCTGGGAGAATCAGCTAGAAGCAAGAGGCTAGAAGCTGAAAGCTGTCTTCGCATCACCGCACGGGCACAGGCTCAGCCCCGGCGGCGCTGCCAATGGCCTGCACAATCTCCGGCGGCAGGCCGAAGCGCACGTTCTCCGGCATCACCTCTACCTCTTCGACGTTGTTGTAGCCGTTTTGCCGCAGGTAGTTGACCACGTCCTCGACCAGCACCTCGGGGGCCGACGCGCCGGCCGTCACCGCAACCGTGGTGACGCCTTCGAGCCACTTGCGATCAATGGCCTGGGAGTTGTCAATCAGGTAGCCGATAGTCCCCAGGTTGCGCGAGACCTCGACCAGCCGATTGGAATTGGAGCTATTGGTCGAGCCCACCACCAGCACCAGGCCGGCATTGTGGGCCACGTTGCGGACCGCGACCTGGCGGTTCTCGGTGGCGTAGCAGATGTCTTGCGAGTGGGGGCCAACTATATTTGGAAACTTCAACTTGAGGGCGTGTATGATGTCGCGCGCCTCGTCCAGCGAGAGCGTGGTCTGCGTCAGATAGGCAACCCGGTTGGGGTCGGGCACCTCAAGTGCCGCGACCTCGGCTACGTTCGAGACAACCTGGGTCGCCTCGGGCGCTTCGCCCAGCGTACCCTCAATCTCGTCGTGGTCGCGGTGTCCGATAAGCACCAGCGAGTAGCCGTCTTTGGCAAATTTGACGGCCTCGATGTGGACCTTGGTCACCAGCGGACAGGTGGCGTCGATCACTTTGAGGTTGCGCCCTTTGCTCATCTCGCGCACTGCGGGCGAAACGCCATGAGCCGAATAGATGACGCGCTGCCCATTGGGCACATCGTCAATTTCATGAACAAAAATCGCGCCTTTGTCTGCCAACTCATTCACAACATAACGGTTATGAACAATTTCGCGGCGGACATAAATGGGCGCGCCGAAGGTTTCAAGAGCGATCTTGACAATGTCGATCGCGCGCACCACTCCAGCGCAAAAGCCGCGCGGTTTGAGCAACAACACCCTCTTCTGACTGGGGGAAGTCTCGGAGTGGCAACCGTTCGAGATGGAATCAAGCAGAGTTGTGGTCACACATCCAGTATACCAACGCGCGAGTTGCAGGTGTGGGGTATTTAAGAAACAGTAGCTTCCCTGTCATCCTTTTGCGCCATGCCGGGCCTCGAAGGAACGGTCTCGCGGGCATTCACGAGGCAACCGTTCGCGCCCCTGACGCAACGGCGGCCTGAGCGCATTGCCCAGGCCGTCGCGGTGAACTGTGGATATTGGACTAAGGCCATCGCGCTGCCGCGAGTGCCCAGGCATCTTCACTTCCGCTCCCCGGCCCTGCTCGTTTGGTGGCCACGCCCGGCAAGCCGGACTCCTTCGGCGACAGGCTTCGTCGCTGTATTGAAGAATCGCCACCCCGCGCATCGGGTCAAAGGAGGCATCCAACTGTGAAGGTGCGGTAGCGTCCCATGCGGTGAAAACTCTCTCCGCCGGGGGCAACAAATGGGGTCTGGGGCGCGATGCCCTAGGCCTCAGTCACCTCACGTCCCATACAACTGGAAGAATCGTTCTGCATCGTTATGGATCTACCTCCTTTCCCGTGTTTGGTTAATCTACCCCTCGAGGCACGGCTCGTCAACAGGAGTTTTTTGCCGAATTGTAACTTTCGATTCACTGGGCTTTCATGAGGGGTCCACTGGATTCGGTTTGGAGTCCGTTTCGGGACGCGCCCAGGACCGCAAAAGCGGCCTGTGCGGCTCTGAAGAACTGGTCAAATTGCTGAGTGGAGACAGGAGGAAGTTTGGGTAAATCCTTGCCTTCCCTATGCAAACAGTTGCACAATTGGGCATTTTACAAGGCGGCTCACCTGCTGGGTAACCCGGTCGCAAATTGCCTTCTATCTTGCTCTCTCATAAAGATGTTATGGAACACGATAGGATTGTAAAAACAGTATGCTTGACATGGACCATCACGTGCCTGTACAAGATTAGACCCCCCTACCAAAGGACTAGTCCAGGAGAACGACATGAATAGATTTTCGTTGGCCCTGCTTGCATTGGCAACGGCCTTGGCGATTTCCCCGATGGCGAAGGCTGATACTTTGTACGCTTTCTCTTTCACCAGCTTCGATGGTCTCTACACTGCGACTGGTACGGTCACCGCAGGCTGGAATCAAGCCGATAATGCGATATTGGCCACAGCTGGAAACATCACAATTTCAACAAATCCAAGCGGTGGACCGGAAGATGGACTCACTGGGACACTTGAGTCTGTGAATCCTGGAGAGCAAACCTCCCCGGGTGGAGGATTCGATGTCGATAACTACCTCTATGAGGGTAATCCTTTCTTGGATCAGTGGGGATTGCTTTTCGACAGTGGTTCACCGGCTGTAGAGATCAATTTCTGGGGTAATGGACCAGACAACTATAGTCTTTACGTCGATGATAATGGAAACTATACCGTTGCGGAGACAGGCAATTTGACCATCGTTCCTGAGGTACTGACCCCGGAGCCGACTTCTCTGCTGTTGTTCGGCGCCGGTCTCCTCGGGTTGGCTGGGCTGCTCCGGCGCAAATTCATGTTTTCCCGCTAGGCCAGCGCGCACAGTGCAGCGGTTCTCCGGTTCTTGATGACAAGCGAATATGAAAGATGGGATGCGAAGAGCGCATCGCGCGGCCCATCGGCGGCGACGTGCCCGGCCCGCATCAGAATCACCCGCTCGATATCGGGCAATATATCTCCCAGATGGTGGACCGCCAGCCCGAGGCCCATGCCCTCGGGTATGGCTCGTCAAGAGCCGTTTCAACGAAATCGAAACTTTCGATTCTCTCGGCTTTCAGGAGTGGTCCGCTGGCTGCGATTTGGAGTCAGTTTGGGAGTGCGAACTGGATGGCGTTTCCCAGCAATGAAAAGACTGACAAGTTGACGACTGAACACAGGAAGCTGTTTTGGGTAAATCCTTGCCTTCCCTATGCAAACCGTTGCACAAATGTCCATTTTACGAGGCGGCTCGTCTATCGGGTAATCCGGTCGACAATCGCGTCCTATATTGCTCTCTTATAAAGGTTTTACACGACAGATTTGAAACATACGAACGGGACGATTGACATGGCCCATCACGTGCATATCTACAAGCGAAGTACAAGTTTCCGGTCGGCGCGGTCGTGCGGAGAACGCAACGCCCGCTACCGATCTTTCCATCATCGGTTACCGTCTGGCAGCCCCACCAGCCGGAACCTAAAACGAGAGGCCCGGTGGAGAAGAAGATGAAGACTTTGACGGCAGCAGCATTTGTTTTGGCAACGGCCCTGGTTATCGCTCCGGCGGCTCGCGCGAATTCTATCAACTTCTCAACAGTCGGAGCGACCGGAAGCCAGCAGGCAGCTCTGTCGCTGTCCTTCACTGTATCCGGCGGGGTAGTAACGGCCGCTACTGGCACGGTTACGTTTTCGCCAAACACTCCCGGCGCTGTAACAGAGACAATCACGGGCTTGGCTACCGGCGAAACGTTCGCGCAGCAGTTTAGTGAGTCCGGCACTGGAAATAACGGGAGTTACGACCAGGAAGTCTCGTTGACATCCCCTTATCTTGACAACCAGGGGTTGGCGCTGACTTTGGCGGACGGAGACGAACTCCAGATTTGGGTCTTCCCGGCCACTGGGTCGCCTATCTTGAGGATGGCGGATGAAGATGACCTGGGCGATTATGACTCCTATCACGAACCCATCTCGGAACTGCAAGTTTTCACCCCCGAGCCAAGTACCTTGTTCTTGTTCGGCACAGGTCTCCTTGGGTTGGCAGGGCTGGTCCGCCGCAAGTTTATGCAAAGCCGCTAGACCAGCAGTGTTGAACTTGGTGGCGCTCGGTTCTTCAGGGCAAACGAATGAAAAGGATGGGATGCGGAAAGCGCATCCCATCTTTTTTGCCTTCTTTCCTGTTCCCTTTCCCTCACCAGCTATGCAACCACTGCTCATCGCGCCCAATGCGCACCGGCGCTTGGAAGAGTTCGCTCAGCCTTGCCTCGGTCAACAGCTCTTCTCTCGGCCCGTCGGCGACGATCCGCCCTGCCCGCATCAGAATCACCCGCTCTACCTCCGGCAAAATATCCCCCAGAGCATGGGTCACAAGCACCAGGCCGATGCCCTCGCGGGCCAACCCGCGCAGGGTCTCGCGCAGCTCGCGTTGCGCTGCCAGGTCGAGAGCGTTGGAGGGTTCGTCGAGCAGCAGTTGCCGCGGCCGGTGCGCCAGCGCCCGCGCAATCAGGATGCGCCGCTTCTCGCCGGCCGACATCTCGCCGACGCGCCGCGCGGCAAGATGCAGGGCTTCCATTCGCTCCAACGCCTCCACCGCCCGCTCTCTCATTTCGCCGGTGACATGAAGATTGGGCCAGAGCGTCGAGGCCGAAAAGAACCCTGCAATCACAGCGTCCAGACCAGTGGTGACGGCGGTCCGCTCTCCCGGCAATTCACTCTGCGGGCCGGCCGCCACCACGCCAAAGTGCTTGCGCAACTCCGTCAGGTCCCAGCGCTCGCGGCCAAAGATGCGCGCCATCATCCCCGGCTGGACCATGGGATAGAGCTGGCAGGTCATGGCCAGGATCAGCGTGGACTTGCCGCAGCCATTGGGCCCCAGAATCGCGACATGCTCCCCAGCGCCAATCGTCAGGTTCACGTCGTGCAGCACCACCCGGTCGCCGCGCGCCACGCTTACTTGCCGCATCTCAAGAAACTGCCCTTTATGGTTGTCGATTGTCTCTGCCCAATCTGAAAGTCTGCTGTCCATTCCACCCTCTCTGCCTTGAAGATGAATGTACTCTTATTCACTTCTTCACTCTTTCACTGTCTTTCCCTCACTTCTTCACTCATTCACTCGTCATAGGAGAGGCTCGGCGATTCCTCTCATGAGGCGAGACGTGCAGCCCCCGCCACCTGCTAGATTAGATGGGTTGAACTCAATCGCCGATATGTCCGACGCAAACCAATTCGTCCTCCCGCGCGGTTTCCGATTTGGCGCAGCACAAGCGGGACTCAAGAAGAGCGGCCGCACCGACTTTGCCCTCATCGTGGCCGATGCGCCAGCGAGCGCCGCCGCCGCCTTCACCGCCAACCGCGTCACCGCCGCCCCGCTGATCATCGACAAAGAGCATCTGCGGGCAACCGGAGGCAAGGTGCGCGCAGCCGCCATCAACGCCGGCAACGCCAACTGCGCCGCTGGCCAGGCCGGCCTTGACGCGGCCCGCGCCACCTGCGAGGCCGTCGCCCGGCATCTCGGCTGCCGCCCAGAGGAGGTCTTTCCCTCTTCCACCGGGGTCATCGGCGTCCCGCTGCCGGCCGAGAAGCTGATCGCAGCCCTGCCCGGCCTGACCGCCGATCTGGGCGAGGATTTCGAGCACTTCCAACAAGTCGCTCGGGCGATTCTCACCACCGACACCGTTGAGAAGATTGCCTTCGCCCGGCTTGAAGTGGCAGGCCCCGATGGCGAATCGCATGAGGTTCGCATCAGCGCTCTGTGCAAAGGCGCTGGGATGATTCATCCCCAGCTCATTCCGCACGCAACCATGCTGGTCTATATTCTGACGGACGCGGCCATGGAGCCGGCGGTGCTGAA
>JBEKPI010000032.1:0-23939 GCA_049520855.1 Occallatibacter sp. | reverse complement strand
TCTGGGATCGCCCCGCGGCGCCCTGCCTCTGCTCGCGCGTCGAATATGGCCGCGCCGTGACCCGCGAGGTGCTGGAACAAGTGGAGCGCGCGGAAGACAGCTTGCGTCAGTTGGGCTTTCGCGAGTTGCGCGTTCGCCATCATGGCGAACTGGCCCGCGTGGAGATTGCGCGCGCCGAACTGCCGCGCGCCCTCACCATGGAGATGCTGGACGCCATCACCGCCGCCCTCAAGCTGGCCGGCTTTCAATACGTCACGCTCGACTGCCAGGGCTTTCGCTCCGGGGCAATGAATGTCGTATTGCCGGTCGAAGTGCTCTCCAGGCGAGGCGCATAGCCAACGGTTTAGAATCACACTGCGATGCGTATTGGTTATCTGGAGTGCTTTTCCGGCATCAGCGGCGACATGCTGCTGGGCGCCCTGGTGGATGCGGGCGTTCCCTTCAACTGTCTTGAAGAAGCAGCGGCCGCGCTCGGCGTGGGCGCGCGCCTGGAGATGCGCAAGGTAAGCCGCGGCGGCCTGGCCGCAACCAAGGTGGACGTGATTGCGCCGGAAGAGCTGGCCAGGGAGACCGAACATTCCCACGGCTCGCACCCGCACCCAGCGCATGAACATTCGCATGAGCATCCGCACACGCACAAACATTCCGCTCATCGATCTCTTTCGGCAATTCTCAAGATCATCGCCGCCGCGCCGCTCTGTGAGACAGTGAAGCAGCGCTCGGCGCGCGCCTTCCAACAGCTAGGCGAGGTTGAAGCGGCCATCCACTCTGTGCCCATCGAAGAGGTGCATTTTCACGAGGTGGGCGCGGTGGACACCATCGTCGATATTGTTTGCGCCGCTGTGGGCGCTGAGGCGCTCGGCGTTGCCCGCTGGCTTTCGTCGCCGCTCAACGTGGGCAGCGGAACCGTCGTCTGCCAGCACGGCACACTCCCCGTTCCCGCGCCCGCAACCCTGGCTTTGCTGGGCAATGCTCCCATCTACGCGGCCGGCGAACCGATGGAGCGCGTCACCCCGACCGGCGCTGCGCTGCTGCGGATGCTCGATGTCTCCTACGCGCAGCTGCCGCCGATGCGCGTCGTTCAGACTGGCTATGGCGCGGGCGGACGCGAGACGCCGGGCCAGCCAAATCTTCTGCGCCTGCTGGTGGGCGAAGAGACCTCCGAAGCGGCAAACGGCTCCATCGCGGTCATTGAAACGGTGATCGACGACTGCAATCCGCAGTTGCTCGCTTACGTCAGCGAGAAACTGCTCGAAGCCGGCGCATGGGATGTCTATCGCGCTGCGGTGCAGATGAAGAAGGGCCGCGCGGGCGTTCAGGTTACGGTTCTCTGCCGTCCCGATCTCGTACACGCGCTCAACGACGTGCTCTTCCGCGAGACCACCACCATCGGCCTGCGCTGGCGGCTGGAAAACAAGGTCGCGCTTGCCCGCGAGTTCGTTGATGTCGAAACCAGTTGGGGCAGCGTGCGCATCAAGATCGCCCGCCTTCCCAACGGCGCAATCGCCAACGCCGCGCCGGAGTTTGAGGATTGCCGCAAGATTGCCGCGGAGAACGCGGTCCCTCTCAAGCAGGTGATGGAGCAAGCCATGCAGGCCTATGCGGCTGCTCAAAAGGAGAATCGCTGATGGATCGCGGCGCAATCGAGAACCTTCTCAACGAAGTCCACGAGGGCCGGATCGAAGTTAATGATGCTCTCGAACGGCTGAAGGGCATGCCCTTCGAGGATCTCGGCTTTGCCAAGCTCGACCATCACCGCTCGCTGCGCACCGGTATGCCGGAAGTGATTTTTGCCGCCGGCAAGACGGCCGCGCAGGTCGCGCATATCTTTGCCCGCATGGCGCAGGCTGGAGGCAACGTGCTGGCCACGCGCGCCTCGCGCGAGATGTTCGAGGCTGTTAATGCCGTAGAGTCGCGCGCCGAGTTCCATGAGACAGCCCGTGCGATCACGCTGACCCAGGCTCCGGCCAAACCGGGCAAGGGAACGATCGCCGTGGTCTGCGCCGGCACGAGCGATCTGCCGGTGGCCGAAGAGGCCGTGGTGACCGCGCGCCTCATGGGCAATACGGTCGAGCTGATCGCCGATGTCGGCGTGGCCGGTATTCACCGTCTGCTGGCGCAGAAAAGCTCCTTGCAATCGGCGCGTGTGCTGATCGTCTGCGCCGGCATGGAGGGCGCGCTGCCGACTGTCGTTGGCGGCCTGGTCAACGCGCCGGTTCTCGCCGTTCCCACCAGCGTCGGTTACGGAGCTTCTTTCGGTGGCGTTGCCGCGCTGCTTGGAATGTTGAACACCTGTTCGCCGAATGTCTCGGTGGTCAATATCGACAACGGATTCGGCGCGGCGTGCATCGCTTCGCTCATCAATCGGCTGTGAGAAAGCCTTCCCAGTTTCAGCGCGGAAGTGATGGGTTCTTTTGATCCTTTTGGAGCGGGAGACCGGGATCGAACCGGCGACATTCAGCTTGGGAAGCTGACGTTCTGCCACTGAACTACTCCCGCATCCATTGACAACAAAGAATATAACCCATGTCTTTCATCCGCGCTACCCGCTTTGCGCTGGCTCGTCCGATTGAGCCGCCGAGATCGCGGGTGGGATAATCGACCTGTCAACACGATACCAGAGAGGGTCCATCCGAAGCCAAAAAGAGCTGGAAGAAAAGGCGTTTGGGTGGGGTATCATTCGTCGATGAGCGAAAGCGAATGGAAGTCTCTTCCGGAAAATGCCAGCCAGCCCTTGAAGAGTGGCGAATCGTACCGGCCTGTGGTGCCCGCCGAGGCGAAGCTGCCGGAACTCACATTCCGATCAATCGCCTGGGGCGTCGTGCTGTGCGTCGTCTTCACGGTCGCTTCGGCGTACTCGGGGCTGAAGGTCGGGCAGGTGATGGAGGCGGCGATTCCGATCTCCATTCTGGCCATCGGACTGGCGCGGGTCTACGGGCGGCGGTCGAGCCTGCTGGAGAATGTGATCATCACGGGCATCGGCGGCGCGGCCGGCGGCGTGGTTGCCGGCGCGATCTTCACGCTTCCGGCGCTCTACATCCTGCATCTCGATCCTCATCCGGTGGAGACCATCTTCATCTGCCTGGCGGGCGGATGTCTTGGCGTTCTCTTTCTGATTCCGCTGCGTCGCTACTTTGTGCGCGAGATGCATGGCCTGCTGCCGTACCCCGAGGCGACGGCGATCACCGAAGTGCTGGTCACCGGAGAGAAGGGCGGCTCGCAGGCCGAGCTGTTGCTGCAGGCGACCGCGATTGCGGGCATTTACGACCTTTTTGTCACCACATTTCAAGTGTGGAAAGAGTATGTGGATTTTCAATTCGTGCCATTGATGCACACGCTTGCCGACCGGGCGCGGATGGTCTTCAAGTTCGACGCCATCGGCTTCATTCTGGGTCTCGGCTATGTGATGGGCCTGCGCAGTTCGATGATTCTTTGCGCCGGAGGCGTGCTTTCCAATTTTGTTCTTGTGCCGCTGATCTGGTTCATCGGCAGCCATATCGATGTCGCGGTGTATCCGGCGTCGATGCCCATCTCGCACATGACCGCGGTGGATATCTATCGCAACTATGCGCGCTTCATCGGCGTAGGGGCCATCGCCACGGCCGGCATCGTCGGCATCCTGAAATCGCTGCGCGTGGTGGCCGGATCGTTTGGCATTGCGCTCGGCACCTTCCGCCATGGCGAGGCGGTTAAGACAGAACGCACCGACCGAGACCTGCCGGTGATGGTGCTGCTGTTGGGCGCGGTGCTAGGCGCCATTGCGGTGGCGGCCTTTCTGGGGCATTTTCCGGTCTCGATTAGCATACTGTCAGTGGGCCTCGTGTTGACGCTGCTCTTCTCGTTTTTCTTCACCTCGGTGGCCGCGAACGCGATTGCAACCACGGCGCGGAATCCGGTTTCGGGGATGACGATGCTGACGATCATCATCTCTTCGGCAGTGCTGCTGCGCTTTGGCCTTTCGGGTACGACGGGCATGTTCTTTGTGATGGCGATTGCCGGCATGGTGTGCACGGCGCTGTCGATCTCAGGGCAGACGATCACCGACCTGAAGGTCGGCTATTGGCTCGGCTCGACTCCGGCGGCGCAGGAGAAGATGAAGTTTGTCGGCGTGATTGCATCGGCGATTGCGGCGGGATTGACGATTGTGATGCTGGCGCACACGTTTCAGTTTGGCGAAGCAGCGGCCGGAGACTTGCGGCCTGTGCTGGCCTCGCCGCAGGCTTCGATCATGAAGGCTCTCGTTGAGGGATTCATGAGCCATCAGCCGATCGCGTATCTGCTCTTTGGAGTGGGGGCGATGATCACGCTGGTGCTGGAGATGCTCGGCCAGCCTTCGCTGATCTTTGCGCTGGGAATGTATCTGCCGCTGGAACTGAACACGCCGGCTCTGGTTGGCGGATTCCTGTCGCATTTTCTGAATAAGCGATCGGCAAAGGCGGGAGGCGAGCAGGGCAAGGGGATTCGCGAGCGCGGCGTGATCATTGCTTCGGGACTGATGGCGGGCGGCGCTCTGGGCGGCGTGCTGGGCGCTGCGCTGCGGCTCTTCCCCTGGTACCGCGAGGATCTGATCAAGACGCCGTTTTACGATTACGATCCCGTCTCGCAATGCGTTTCCGCGCTGATGTTTGTTGGACTTTGCCTGTATCTCTGGTTCGGCGCATTGAAAAGGGAGAAGGAGATTTGATGGACCAAGCAGGAAGGCATGTCGCAGACGCCGTGCTGGGGATTGACACGCTTTGGGGCGGCGACGTGATGTGCGCTTCGGGCACGGGGCGCTTCATTGCCGATTCGTGGTTCTCCGATGAGCCGCTGCCGGTGGCCTACACGCATGCGGCAGCGGCGCGGCTGCGGGCATCCGGCGGCGTGTCGGCCGAGAATCGGGAGGCGGCGGAAGAGTACCTGCGCGCAGTGAATCTATCGCAGGCCATCGCCGGTGTGCGCGAAGAGGCAGGGAAAATAGGCGGGCTGCGTCAGCCTTATCTGACCGGGCTGGCGGTTTGCCTGGAGACGATGCTGGACCTGGCCATGGAGGTCGTCGGCAAGGGCGATCCGGTGCCATACGCGCGATCGGTGGAGGCGTCGACGGGAAAGCCGCCTGAGCCGTCGAGGCCGGAGGCAAAGCGAGAACGTGTCGGCGAATTGCTGGGCCGCGCAGGGTATACAGTCTCAGGCGGGTTGCTGGAGGCGGTGGATGCGTGGCGGCGGGGTCGCGTGATCCCGATGGCCTCGGTGCGGGCGCTGGGCGCGGCGGTGATCGCGCATTTTGACAACCTGAGCGCGAAGAATCTGCTGCCCTGGCTTCCCCCGGAACTTGCGCGGGTGCCGAGGGCGAACATCGAATTCACGCCGATCAAGGACGCATGGTTCTCCGGTTCGATGAATTATATTGGGCGGGCGCGCAACGCCGACGGCTCGCCGCAATACGAAGCGAATTACGAGATCAATGCTTCGCTGCGGATTTCGTATCCTGAATTTGAACAACTGGTGAGCCACGAGGTTGTGCCGGGACACGTGACGACCTTTGCCTACTTGCAGGACTTGTACGTTCGCGGAAAGGCTGGCTTTGAGGCTACGGTGCTGACGATGAATACGCGCGCGGCTACGCTGTTCGAGGGGGTCGCCAACAATGCGATTCTGATCGCGCATGGCGTCACCGAAGTGGACCAGTTGCAGGACGAGGACTTGCAGATCGGCGTGCTGCTGGCGCTGTTGCAGGATGATGCCAAGAACCAATCGTCGTATCTGACCTGGGGCGAAGGACGCGAGCAGGCGGAGGTTGCGGCAACGCTGCGGCGGGATTTTCTGGTGACCGAGGAACGCGCCGGCAAGCTCTCGGGCGCGTGGGGGCGGCATCCTCTGCTGGGCCGGATGTATCTGCCGGCTTATCGGGCGGGGACGGAGCGAGTTGCCGAGCTGCGGCGAAGCTACCCCGCAGAGCGCGTACTTGCGGCGATCTACGGATGCCACGGGCTGGTGGATATTCTGACGGTCGATCAGGTGTTGAAAGGCTGAGGATGGATCGACATCAGGTTGTTGCGGCCCATGGGGCGAGTTTTGCTGCTGCCTCAGAGATAGAAACGCCACACAGCAGGAAGACTTTGCTGCGCGATAACTCGCCGGTGGTGAGCACGACAGCATTCTTTGGCACGGCAAAGGTTTCGGCGAGAAACGCGATGAGCGCCTGGTTGGCGCGGCCTTCGATGGGAGGGGCATGGACGGCAATCTTGAGTTGTAGCGCCGCTCCCTCGCCGTAGACGCCGGTGATGGCTGTCTTCCGCGCTCCCGGCTGGGCGCGAACAGCCAAGGTGATGCCGGTTGCGGCAGCGCGCAGCATCAGTCGCGCTCCGAGGTTTGAGAGGCCGAGCGAGGGCCGAACAGGGCCGTGCCGATGCGGATGCGGGTCGCGCCCTCTTCAATCGCCAGCCCAAAGTCGTCGCTCATGCCCATCGAGAGCACGTCGAGCGAAAGCCTGGGATGCGCCGCGGCCCAACGGTCGCGCCACTGCCGCAGGCTGCGGAAACAGGCGCGGGTCTCGTCCTCGGGTACATCAAAGGGTGCGATCGTCATCAGTCCGCGAAGCTGCAAATGAGCTAGAGCCGGCAGCCGCTCGAGCAGTTGCGTTGCCTCGGCGGAGTCAGGGTCCAAGCCGGCTTTGGTCTCTTCGGGGCTGAGCTTGACCTCGATGAGAACCGGCAGGCATTTGCCCAGCTTGCCCGCCGCTTCATTGAGGCGCTCGGCCAGGCGCAGGGAATCCAGCGAGTCGATTGCGTCGAAGAGCTCCACGGCTCGCAACGCCTTGTTCGATTGCAGGTGGCCGATCAGATGGATGCGAATGGGGTTGGCGGCGCGCTGGCGCAGAGGGTCGAGTTCAGCCGCCTTGCTTGCGAACTCCTGCACGCGGTTTTCACCGAAGAGGGTGAGGCCGAGTGCGGCAGCCTCGGCCATTGTGGCCGCCGGATAGGTCTTGGAGACGGCCATCAACTCGATCTCGGTACGCGAGCGGGCGGCGCGGCGGCAGGCCAGCGAGATCGCTTCTTCCAGCCGGTCGAGGTTTTCTTGGAGCACCGTCATTCTGCTCTCATCTGCTGCTTTCTGGATGTGGTTCGTGGTTTCCCACCCTTGTATGTTTCGAGATGAGGCGTGAGGATAGGGTCACGCTTTGGCGGAGAGGGCGTTCCCACCCCAGGGCCAGCGCGAGCTGAGCCTGTTGAAAAGATCGGCCGCCGTCCCTCTATCTTTTCGCCGTGGAGAATCGAAGGCCTATTGAGCCTGCATGTTCAAGGCCGGCGGCAAGAGTCGAGTCCGTGGACGCGGACAGGGACGGCTGCTGAAGCTCATCCTATCGCCCAGGGAGGCTTATGAGCAAGCAAATCGTTTCTATCGACACGCCTGGCATCTCAGACAACAAGTTAACTTTTCGCCAAGGAAGCGGAAAGGATGAGGCGCCCAATCTTTGCCGGTAGGCCGGGCGTGGGGTTCATCGCAGCTTTAACTTGCCCCGGGGAATTGGGCTGCTCTGGAGGACGGCGAAGGGGAGTCGCGTTGCCGATGCATTTTGCAGGATTGAAATGACTTTTGATATTTTAGAATCGAACGAGGATGGCCAGAGCGAAAATAACCAGAATTCCGCGTCCGGCGAAGCGGATTTGAGCGAGAATCTGAGTTACAGCGAGTACCAGCTTGGGATGAGAAAGGCGGTGTCCTTCGGTAACTCTACGGAAAGGCCTCAAGCCGGGTCGCAGAGGGGAACGCGGCGTTTCGATGACGGATCTGAAGCCAATGCAGTTCGATCCGGCAGTCTTCCTGGCGCAGGCCGGGTTGGGGCGGAAGATTGTCCAGTTCAAGCCCAAGGACATTCTTTTCTCGCAGGGCGATGCGGCCGATTGCGTCTACTACCTGCAAAGCGGGCGCGCGAAGCTCACGGTGATCTCCAGCGGAGGCAAGGAGGCAACGATCGCTTTGCTCGCGGCGGGCGAGTTTGTGGGCGAGGAGTCGATGGCGGGCGTGCCGGGGTTGCGGATGGCGACGGCGAGGGCTATCACACAGTGCATCGCGCTGAAGATCGAACGCGCCGAGATGATCCGCGTGATGCACGAGGAACACGCCTTGAGCGACCTGTTTCTGAAGTTTCTGCTGGCCCGCAGCATGAGGACTCAGGCCGACCTGGTGGATCAGCTCTTCAATTCCAGCGAGATGCGCCTGGCGCGGATCCTGCTGCTGATGGCGGAGTTTGGCAAGCCGGATGACCACCCAGGCGACGAAGCCCTTTCGCCGGAGGCCCGGCGCGACCCGGCACTGATTCCAAAGATCTCGCAGGAGACGCTGGCGGAGATGGTGGGGACGACCCGGTCGCGGGTGAGCTTCTTTATGAATCGCTTTCGCAAGCTGGGATTTATCGACTATAACGGCGGCATTCACGTCCACAAATCTCTATTGAATGTAGTGCTTCACGGCTAGAGTTCCCTCAGGGGCTAAGCTCGCGCTGAGCTTGCAACGTTCCCGGCACGACTAAAGTCGTGCCCTTTCAAGTCATCAGTCGATCCCATTCATATCATCGACTCAATCAGGGGATACATAAGAGCTGACGGTCAGCGGCTAATGGCTGTCTTTCGTCCATTGATCTACCCAGTCGTTGACGGTTTTGTACCAGAGGCGGGAGTTTTGCGGCTTGAGAACCCAGTGGCCCTCGTCGGGGAAGTAGAGCATCTTGCTGGGGACTTTGAGGCGCTGGAGGGTGGTGAAGAGCTGGAAGCCCTCGCTGACGTCGAGGCGGTAGTCGAGCTGGCCATGGATGACGAGGGTGGGGGTCTTGAAGTTTTTGGCGGAGAGCGCGGGGGACCAGCGGCGGTAGGGGTTTTCGGAGTCGGGCTTGCCGTAGTAGTCCCAGGGCTTGCCTTTGAACTCCCACTCGTTGAACCATAACTCTTCTGTAGACCCGTAAGCCGATTCGGGGTTGAACATGCCGTCGTGGCTGACGATGCAGCGGAAGCGGTTGGTGTGGCCAAGGATCCAGTTGGCCATGAAGCCGCCGTAGCTTGCGCCGAGGGCGCATTCGCGGGATTTGTCGATGAAGGGGTAATGCTGCTCGGCGTAGTCGAGGCCGGTCATCAGGTCGGTGAAGGGCTTGCCGCCCCAATCGCCGTTGACGCCATCGACAAAGGCCTGGCCGTAGCCGGTCGAGCCGCGGGGATTGATTTGGACGACGACATAGCTGTTGGCGGCAAAGAGTTCGGCGTTCCAGCGGTAGCTCCAGGAGTCGCCCCATGCGCCTTGCGGGCCGCCGTGGATGAGGAGCTTGACGGGGTATTTCTTGGTGGGGTCGAAGGCTGGGGGACGGATGAGGAAGCCCTGGACTTTGGTGCCGTCGGCGGCGGTGAACCAGAAATCCTCCATCTTCGGCAGGTCGAGCTGAGCGAGAAGGGCGTCGTTCAGATGGGTGATCCCTTCCCGAACACTTTCCCAAGCACGCAGTCCTGTGTTTCCGGGCCACCAAGGGTCCGAATCGGGAATATAGACAAATCCCGGCTCTATGGACTCAGGCGCGGGCGGTGGACTCATAGTGTTTGTGCGCAGTTCGACAATTTCAGCAGGCACTTCGACTGAGACCCTGGCAGAGAGAATCGAATTATTATCTTCCAGAACGTGAATATCAGAGAACTCACCCTTCCACGTTACCTGTGCCGCCTCGGTGGCCGTGCCCAAATCTACGCGAAATACTGGTACTTCTCCATGGTCCCCAGACGCGAAGTAAATCCTTTTCGAGTTTGGCGCCCACGCAAACTCCTCAACCCAGCGATCAAACTTCGGCAACAAATCCCTGATCGTCTTCGCGGCACGGTCGTAGAGAACCAGCCGGAACTTGTCGCTTTCGTAGCCGGCGCGGGCTTCGGAGCGCCAGGCGAGGTACTTGCCGTCGGGCGAGTAGGCGGGGTTGAAGTTGCCGCCGAGCGACGTGCTGACGGCTACGGGCTTCGCTGCGGGGCTGGTCAGGTCGAGCGTGAAGATCTTGGCGCTGATGCTGGTGGCCTGCTCCGGGTCAGGGTTGTCGGTGAAGGCCAGTTCTTTGGAATCGGGGGCAAAGGCGCAGCCGCAGCCGGCGCCTTCGAGCGAAAAGGGCGGAACATCGTGGGGGTTGCTGGGATTGAGATCGCGGACAAAGCCGTTGGAGACGGCCGCGAGGAAGAGATGCGAGCGCTTGTCGCCGGTGTAGTGGTCCCAATGGCGATAGAGCAGATGCGTGAAGATCTGGGCCTTGACCGGGCTGTCTCGGAGTGCCACGTCGCGGTCCATGTTGCAGTTGTTGCCGGTGGACCACCCCACGGACGAAGACCTGTCCGTGGGGACCCCGGTGGCAAAGTCGCCGGTGACGATCGGCGGGCAGTCGGGATAGACGGTTGCGGTGAAGAGGATGGATTGAGAGTCGGGCGACCAGAGAGCATTGTCGGCTCCGCCCCAGATGGTTGTGAAGCGGCGGGGATTGGCGGTGACGCCCGTGGCGGAGTCGAAATCGGCGATCCAAACTTGCTGCGAGGCCAATTCGCGGCTGGAGAGAAAGAGAATGTGCTTGCCGTCAGGGGCGAACGCGGGGCCGGTGTCGCCGGGCTGGCCGACTTCGAGCTTATGAGGATCGCCACCGGCAATGGGCTGCAACCACAGCTCCGGTGTCTTGGTGTTCTGGTCGAGGCTGACGATGGTGACGGCATAGGCCAGCCACTTGCCGTCGGGGGAGACGGCGGTTGCGCCGAGGCGCTTCATCCGCATCAAGTCGTCAAACGTCATGGGGCGCTTGGCGGGGGCGGGCGCGGTCTGGGCGTAGCTGAGCGGGGCGAGGACGGAGGCGAGTGCGAGAGAGAGAACGAAGGCGGATTTGCGCATGGTCTTTTCCTGGTTGCGCGAGGAAAACGAAAGTTCCGCGCGAAGGAAAAGTTTACACCTGAGCCGACGAGTTGGGCTGACTGGGGTTCGTGGTGTCCCACCCTTGTGGCGGAAATTTCAAGAAGCAGGTTCCCTTTGGCGTTGCTCAACGGATAAGAGCAGACGCAGGTCCTTCGGCTTCGCTCAGGAGGCTTTCGACTCCCCTTCGCCGCGCTCAGGGTCGCTCAGGATGACAGCAAGGATGGGGCACCCGGCGCCATCCTTGCTTCTGGACAAGCTGACCGGTTGAGATTCGTGGTCTCCCAGGTCTGAGAATCCGGATATTGGGCGGTCTTGCCTATTGTCGAGTTAATTACCTGCAAGGTTTTGAAAATATAAAAAGGGGGGGAGGGGGTCAGGCTGCTTTGGGCGGTGAGGGTTGGCGGCGGACTGTGGCGAGCGCGACCTGGGCGGCGTAGAGGAGCCTGGTGCCGTCCTTTCCCTCGATTGCGCCGATCAACATGCCGCGGGCGACACAGGCGACGAAATTGCCGATGTTTTCCTGTTCGGTGAGTGGAGGCATGGCATTGCGATAGGCTGGGGCGGCCTCGCGAACGGCGAAGCAGCTGCTTTTTCCGTTTGCGATTACTGCCCGGTAGGCGGTTTTCCAGGCATTCATGCAGCGCGCAATAGCGGTGTTTTCCGGGACGGCGCTCGACACATTGCTCGATTCAAGGGTCATTCCAATTCTCCTTTTTCCGGCCGGAGTGCGACCGTCATTCTCATTGTGCGGGAGTGGATGGAAATTATATGCAAAACGGGTTGGGGTTTGTGGTATCTCACACTTGCGGCAGAAAAAAGGCGCAAGGATGGGGCACCCGGCCTCGGGCTCCCGGGACTGCCATTTTGTCGTTGAATTGAGTCGCGGACGATGGCTTTCGTGGATGACGGATGGGGTAATTTGCGAATTCTGAGCGAATTCTCTAAATGCTCTTGACTTTCTGAGGCTACAGCCTTAAAGTCAGAGGCTAGTAGTTAAGTTTGACCCCAAGTAAGACCGGAGAGGAGGCACCATGATCGGTGAGTCCTTCGGAGAACTCATCAGAGCGAGTCGAAGAAGGCTGAACAAATCACTGCAGGACGTCGCCGATGCGTTGGGCGTATCTGCGGTTTACGTATCCGAGGTAGAGCGTTGCAAACGGCCACCTTTCACAATGGAACGACTGCCGGCGCTGTCTCGAGTGCTTGAACTCGATCTCAAGAAGCTAATAACGACTGCTTGGACGGAGAAAAGGATGATCGAATGGGATCCGGCATCTGCAAGCGACAAACAGGTCCAAGCGCTAGTCGAGCTTGCACGTGGAGGATTCTCTGACAAGGAACTCGATGACATCCTTGTGATCGCAACAAAAAAGCAGCAGGAGATGTTTTAGTACGGAGCAACCATGACGCAGCATCTGACAGGCATTCGTGCCGACCGAAAGCATAGCTACCATTCGATCGAACAGACAGCGGTCGAATTGCGGAAACTGCTCGGACTTGGCCCGCTCGACCAGTTTGATGCATTGAAGTTCTTCGACCAGATCGTTCCGGAAATGACCGTGGAATGTCGAGCAGGAAACATCAGGCTCTACGAGGCAGTTGAGGAATGCCCGCAGGAGGGGCTGACTCGCTGGAACAATGATTTAGGCGTTCTTGAATTGGTGCTTTCCGAGCGAACATATGGGTCGCTACAGGATGACAAGGTCAGAGCGCGATCAACCGTCGCGCACGAGTGCGGCCACGCCTGCCTGCACACCGACCAGATCATTCGTCTTGGCGGCATGAACCTGTCATCTCAAGTTGCATTTCATCGCGAACGCAACCCTCATCAGGCCTGCGAGGATACGGAATGGCAGGCCAATGCGTTCGGAAGTGCGCTCCTGATGCCAGCTGAAGGAGTTGAAAGGTTGTTTGCACGTCTCGGCAGGGTAAGCGCGTTTGCGCTGACTGAAACTTTTGGCGTCTCCCTAGAAGCTGCAACGTACCGCATTGGGACGTATGAGAGGTCTCTTGGACATTAAATGATGAAGCCGGTTGTGGTTGGAGCCACAACCGGCTGGTGGCGAACATCCGCCCGCTACCCGCTCTTACCGGATAGTATCCTACCCGATTATGTCGCACATGATCGGGATCGGCAAGAACCATCTCGAATTGGCGGACCAACTGGACCAAGGAGGTCTACCCATGTCGAGATACAGTGTTTCGTGCACCCAAAAGCGCGAGAAGCATGAGCACATCGTCAGCCTTGGCTGCTACGGGCCGGGCAACACCTTCCACAATTTCAGCGAAGCGGAAGTGATCGACCGCATCGAGAACCGCGGAGATACCTTCTACTCCGATCGCCCGGATGGCCACGTCGCGGAGATTGTCGTCGAAACGCGCCTGGGAGAAAAGTTCCTGAAGACCAAGCCAGACGGCGAGCGGCCTAACAACCTCGACTGGTTGCCGGACTGCCCTGCCAAGCACAACGTCATCGTGCCGCCTCGGACGGTGATCCCGGCACGCTCGCATGGCAGCGTTTGGTGGTGCTAGATGGCCGCCCTCGCGGATTCGCTCTCATATCAGGCGCCGTCGGGGGCGGCGCCTGAGTTCCCCGACTACACGCAGTTCACAGTGTGCGACGTTCCTGAAGGGAGCGGTGCCCGCAAGGCGTATCACGGTTTCATCCGACCCTTTTCGGACGACCAAACCGCCTGCGACATTCTACGCGCGATTGATGCAAACATCCCGCTCCAGATTTCAGGCGGTCGCCTCTCTGTGGAATCCTCGCACATACGGAAGCACCCATTCGAAGATTTCCTGCTTGAGATGGCAATGCCATTCACAATTATGGTCCTCGAATTCGAAGGAACGGAGCATCCAAGGGCATTCCTGATCGGCCCGAAAATGATTCCTCGATTCAGCCTGAGCCCTCACATACGCACGGACAAGTCTGTTTGGATCGATGGGCGATGGCAACCTGCTCTTTGCATTTATTCAGGGAGCCTCTTCAAATACGGAAGCGACAGTGATCGTCTGGAGCAGTTCTTAGACCAAGCTGCAACCTATCTGGCCAAGTACATGATCTGGCTTCGTACTCGGCAATTATTCCGCCCTGGAGTAGTAGGCACGCGCCAATTCGTATACAAGAGGAAGCCGCAGGAAGATGTCTCGGAAATCGACACGCTGCTCTCGCGTGATATTTACTGGGATGGTTTCTGGCCTGGCCCTTGCGCGCCGTCGGGTCCGGCAGAACATCTAGCCACAATCAAGCGTGGAGATCAGTGTTGGTGCTGGAGCGGCAAGCCTTACGGCGAATGCTGCAGGCCACTTGACGTCGCCCGAAATAAAAACGCTCGATTGAGAGCCAGCTGACAAGGTGGCCTTCGCCTTTGGAGCGCAGCCAATCGAGCACCCGCGAATCAAGAATGAGCGCCGACCGGCGCGACGGCTGCGGCGGAGAACTCTACTGTCACTACGGTGATATCGTCCGATTGGCCGAAGGCGCGGGCGGCTTTGGCGATCTGGGCGGCGGGCTGGCGGCTGATCTGGCGGGTGCGGTCGAAGCCGAAGAGTTCAGATGTTTTGGATGAGGATTTGGAGGGGGAGTTGGATTGGGCCTCGACTACGCCGTCGGAGACAAAGGTGAGGCGGTCGCCGGGCAGGAGCGCGAACGTGACGGTTTCATACTGCGCATGGGGCACGATGCCGAGCGGAAGGGAGCCGGAGACAGCGATTTCTTCTCCATTGAGATAGGGCGGCAGGTGGCCGGCGTTGGCTACGGTGAGCCGGCCGTCGGCGGTGATGTGCGCGGCGAGGCAGGTGGTGAATCCGCCGTGCGAACGGCCCATGACGCGGTCGTTGAGCGAGCGCAGCAGAGCGGCCGGATCGGAGCCGTGGGCGGCCTCGGCGCGGATGGCGCCTACGAGGACCGAGACCAGCATGGCGGCGGGCAGGCCCTTGCCGCTGACGTCGCCGACGACGAGCATGATGCCTCCATGGCCGTCGGCGATCTGCTGGAAGAAGTCGCCGCCCACCTGGTCGGCGGGCTGGTAGATCCATTCGACTTTGAAGCCGGGGCACTGATCCATCGCGTCGGGCAGCAGAACCTGCTGGACCTGGCGGGCGGCCTCGAATTCGCCGGCCAGCCACGCTTCGTTGCGGCGCGCCCGCGTAAACCGCAGGACGAGGAAGACCACCATCGCAAGCAGGAAGAGCAGATGGAGGAGAATGCCGGTGTGCATGGTGAAGGGCGGCAAGGGAAGTGGAACTTCGAGGACATGCGGCAGCTGGGTCCATCCCGCCTGATTGAGCAGGATGGCCAGATTGTCGGCCAGGTAGTAGCCGAAGTCGAGGAACGTGGGCAGGAGCAGCAGGCGGGCGTCGAGATTGCCGCGCACGGCGCGATCGACCAGCACGCTGAGAATCCACACCACGGCGGGGAGGAGGCAGATGAGTTGAATCGCTCCCGAGGCCGGCGCCGAGAACCAGCCCGGCCAGTAAAAGACGGCCGGAAGAGGGCTGAAGATGGCGAGGGCCAGGCAGACGCTGCTGATCATTTTGGCGCGGGCTTGGAGAATGCGCGAGAAGAAGCAGAGCGCCGCGACGAGCGTGACGGCAGCGAAGATGCCGTCGAGCAGGTCGAAGAGAGGCACGGGAAGGGAGGAGTAGATTGCCTGGGCGACAGACAGAGCATTGTCCGCCGCCTGAGCCAGCAAGATGAGGGAGAACCATAGATACTCGCGCTCCGCATGGCGAATGAGAAACAGGCAGAAGATGGCGAATCCGACCAGGGCGGCGGTGATGCTGTAGGAATAGGCGTCGACAAAGCGGATGTTGCGGGCGATCTGAAGATGCTGCTGCTCGACGGCCAGCAGAGCGGGATCGCCTGCCAGATGGCCGGCGCTGTGGGGCCCTCCGCCGACATAGCTTGCCCAGAGCGGCGAATGCCAGACGCGAATGGCAACTTGGACGGTGCGCGGCGAAGTGCTGCCAGAGAGGGTGAGAGGGAAAAGATGGTAGCGGACTTCCGTGGAGGGGATCAGCGAGGGAGGCATTCGGCCTGATCCGCCGGCGAGTTGGCCATCCACGTAGACCCGGAAGGAGGTCAGGATGGGGGCCAACAGAAGCGAGGCGGGCTTTTCACCGGCCGGAACCCTGATCGTAAACCGGTACCAGCCGTAGCCGCTCATCCCCGGATAGCCTTGCGCGGCCCAGGACTTGCCGCTATCGAGCAGCGGCCAACCGGAGTCATCGAAGGTGGGAGAGGCCCAGAGTTCCGCTGTTTGACCTGCTGTTTGCGATTCAGGCGAGACTGGTGAGTCGCCTGGATGAAAGCGCCAGAGCCCGTCGAGCGAGACGACCGGCTCGCGGCCGCGGTCCAGGTCGAAGGACTGGGCGGGCAGCCCGGCCGCGCAGGCGACCACGGCGAGAGAGGCGAACCGACGAAGAGCGGAACCAAGGCGCATGGGTACGTTTCCTTAAAGGGAAGAAACGAAACGTGGTTTGATGCTAACGCAGGGCGGGCGGTTTGCGCTCAAAAGTTTGCGAGGAGGCCCGAAGGCGGTTCGGCGAGAAGGATCTTCCAGAAGGATTGCCAGCAAATTCTTGTCGATTCTGGGTGAAAATCGGTGGAGTGTGAGCAAGGTCACTATCAACCCCATTGACACAAGCGGATAGTAGGAGAAAAATGGCGGGGGTAAGCAAAATTGAACTACTTTGCAAGAGCTACGGAGGGAAAGCGATGAACGCAGCGAAGATGCTAGTTTTGGGGACCTTGGGTTTGATGGGCGCGGGAATGTGGTTGAGCGGCTGCAAGTCTGTCCCGGAGTTGACGCAGGCACAGGCGCAGGCCATGATCCAGGCGAAGTATGACCAGACGCCGGCGGCGGGAGCGATCATTGCGGTGGATGAGGAAGGGCTGGCGCGGGGCGTGGCGGCCAAGTATTGGGAGAGGACCAAGGTCTACAACAGATTCTGGGGCGACTTCACGCTGACCCCCGAGGGCAAGAAGGTGCTCACGCTGCAAAAGGGCGGCGATGTGATCCAGTGGCATCCGGAAAACGCCGGCGACAAGAACTATACGTTTGCGGTGGTGACCGTGGCGGCCAACCACTCGAAGGCACACGTTGTGAGCGATCCGCAAGACAATGTGGACGGGACAAAGAGCGTTGCGTTCGTGGAAATGGTCAACCTGGACGGCGTACCGAGCGATTTGCGGGTGATGGCCGACGGCCCCGGCAACTGGCTGAGCAAGAAGCATGTGGCTACCTTTGCGCTGGATGGAGGCGCCTGGAAGCTGCAGGGGATCAACTGATTTATTGCGGGGATTGAGATTGGGCTTGTGAATTCCCAGGCTTCGGGAACGGAGCCTGGGATTGTCATCTGGCTTGGCCAGCAAAGGCTGGTTCGACTTGGCGCTGGTTGCAGGGCGCGCCTCAATATATATGGATCGTCAGATGCCTGTGGCAATCCCTCCCAAGTGAGACGGCCAATGGCGCGGTATTGCGCGCCCTCGATGCAGCTATCTGTTAAAATCTCGCTTTAGATCAATTTCCAAGGGAACTTGGCGTCTAAGCTGGCGGAAGGAGTGTGGGATGTCTATACGGATTTCTCGTCTTCCATTCTGCGCTGTTGTGATGGTGTGTCTGGCGGGTTGCGGCGGAGGGTCGAACGGCGGCTCAGGTGGCGGCGGTGGCACTGGCGGAGGTACCGGCGGCGGAGGCAGTTCGACGACGGTGACCTATACGTTTACCGGTGGCACTCCAACGGCGGTGGCCACGCAGATCGGCACAGGCGCGTACACGCAGGCTTCGTTGCAATCCGGCGCATTGACCTTGAGTATTCCCAGCGGGACGACGAATTACTCGGTGGCCTACGTCTGTCCCACCTCGATTTCCAGTATTGAGAATGTTATTGACGCGAGCATTGAGGACGGCACATCGTTCACCGAGATTTGTAACAACTGGACTGCGCCCCAGAGTGGCTTGGCGACGTTGCAGGTCAACGCGTCCGCCATTCCGGGCGCCAGTGAGGTCGATGTAGTATGGGGATCCGACTATACATACGCTCAGCCATGGTCCGGTGACACTCTGAGTTTCAGCGATCAGATGACAGCCGGAACTTACGATGTTTTCGTGGTTGTGTACGATTCCACCGGGGAATACCCGCTCGCTGTCAGGATTCTGCGCTCCCAGACGGTTCCCGGCGCGTTGAACGGAGGCAATCCTGTGGTCTTCGCGGCCAGCGATGAGACAGTAACGCAAACGATTACTTACGATAATCTACCCGCCGGCTCCTCACCCTTCGATCCTCCTGTTGTCGATTTCTTCACCTCTGATGGACAGGAGCTGGAGCTCGAGGCGTTTCCCATGGTGACCCCGGCAACGCAATATCCGGCCATGCCGACTGGGGCGGTGCAAAGCGGCGACTACTACACCTTCGATACTTCAGCCTCCGGCGGTGCCGCGGGCGGGACGGTTTCAGCCAGTATGGCTACGGCGAGCGGCGGCCCGCAAACATTCACCTTTCCCGCGCCATGGTCCTATCCCGGACCAACAGCAGCCGCCTTGCCTACATTCAGTTTCAGCTATACGGGTTTTTCAGGAAAGCCGTCTGTTGTGCAAGAGGCCACAATCACATGGACTCTGGGGATCCTATCGGGCCAACAAATTCAGATGAGGGCAACAGCGAGCTATCAGAGTGGGGCCACATCGATAACGATTCCCGACCTTTCGGGACTGACGGGATTCATTGCTCCCGCGCCGTCAGGCACACTCGTCGTCTGGTCTGCGGAGATTCAGCAAGGCTCTGCTTTCCAAACAACTCCGCCCAACGGAACCGTGCAATCAGTGGCGAACGCAGGGGCGTACATCGAGCCGTAAATTGCGCTTTTGGGGCCGTTCGTGCAGAAATCCTGCCGCCGGGCCAGAAAAAATTGACCCGGCGGCAAATTTTCTGGTATTGTTAAAAGGTTCCGCAAGAACGCCTCTGTCCGTGTGTCTGAACGGGCTTGGGCGGATGGGCAGTCCGGCCAGGCAGGTTTTGGCAGTGCTGATCCCCATGGCCAGGCGCGGTTGGCCGGCCAGACAGGTTCCAGGAATCGCTCCTTTCTTGCGAGGGGCAGGAACACATCGCTACGGCGCTCGCGCGTTCTCCACCTTGGAGGGCTATGCGGGCCGGAACCGGTGAAACGGAGTTGGCTTTGCCCGCGCAGAGCGGGAAAACGCCCGGCCACCGTCCCGGTTTTCGTCTGAGTTTGGAACGAAGGCAGACGCGAAGCAGCAAACCAGGGCTTCCGTGCGTGTGCGCGATGGCTGGCAAGTCGCGTGCGATCGCAGCGGGAGGCCTCAGGGGTCTGTGCGCGGCTGTTTGAAGCTGGATTGGCCAACATTGGGTTGGCGGGGTTTTTGACGGGGTAAGGAGATTCAGTTTGCCTACTTTTAATCAGCTTGTCCGCAAGGGGCGCACGGCCCCCCGTTACAAGACGGCGTCGCCGGCATTGCAGGCCTCGCCGCAGCGGCGCGGCGTGTGCATTCAGGTAAAGACGCAGACGCCCAAGAAGCCGAACTCGGCCCTGCGCAAGGTCGCCCGCGTGCGGCTGACGAACGGGATCGAGGTCACCACTTATATTCCCGGCATCGGCCACAACCTGCAGGAGCACTCGATTGTGCTGATCCGCGGCGGCCGCGTGAAGGATCTGCCGGGCGTGCGATATCACGTGGTGCGCGGCACATTGGATTCGGTGGGCGTGGCCAACCGCAAGCAGAGCCGGTCGAAGTACGGGGCCAAGCGCGCCAAGGGCGGAGCGGCGCCGGCGAAGAAGAAGTAGAAGAAGTGAATGAGTGAAGAAGTGAATGAGTGAAAAGTGAATCAGTGAATCGCAAATGGCTTGAAGCTGGTCACGAATCACTCACCACTGAAAGCGGTTCCGGGGCGGTTGATGGAACCCGGACTTGGGCAAGAGAAGCAGCGCTTGAAGCGCGAGGATTTTGAGGATTATGCCGAGAAAAGGGCACATAGCGAAGCGGGAAGTTGCGCCGGACCCGGTTTACGGATCGACGCTGGTCACCAAGTTTGTCAACTCGATGATGTGGGGCGGCAAGAAGTCGACGGCCCAGGGCATCTTCTATGAGGCGATGAAGACGCTCGAAGAGAAGGGCGGGGGCGACGACGCTCTGAAGCTCTTCAAGAAGGCGGTTGAGAACTGCAAGCCGCTGCTCGAGGTGAAGACCCGGCGCGTGGGCGGCGCCAACTATCAGGTGCCGATCGAGGTCAATCCCGACCGGCGCACGTCGCTGGCCATCCGCTGGCTGATCACCTATGGGCGCAATCGCGGCGAGAAGGGCATGACCGACAAGCTGGGCAACGAGCTGCTGGACGCGGCCAACGGGCGCGGCGCGGCGATGAAGAAGAAGGAAGATGTACACCGCATGGCCGAGGCGAACAAGGCCTTTGCTCACTACCGCTGGTAGGGATTTAGCCTCTAGCTTCTAGCTTTTAGCTGCTAGCTTGTGGCCGTTGAAGATGCCAAGATTTGGGGCCGCCATGAGCGGCCTCGCAAAGACAAGCTAGGGGCTAGGATCTGAAAGCTAGCAGCTAGTCAGAACCGCGGGCCGGAAGCGCTCGCAAGGGATAATGCCGTGGCTCGCACCATACCTCTGAATCGTTGCCGGAACATCGGAATCATGGCGCACATCGACGCCGGAAAGACGACAGCGACAGAGCGCATCCTTTTTTATACGGGCATCACGCACCGCATCGGCGAGGTGCATGAGGGCACTGCGACCATGGACTACATGGAGCAGGAGCAGGAGCGCGGCATTACGATTACTTCAGCCGCCACCACCTGCACATGGCGCGACTACCGCATTAACATTATTGATACGCCCGGCCATGTGGACTTCACCGCCGAGGTGGAGCGGAGCTTGCGTGTGCTGGACGGCGCGGTCGCATTGTTCGATTCCGTATCCGGCGTGCAGCCGCAGACGGAGACCGTGTGGCGGCAGGGCGACAAGTACAAGGTGCCGCGCATCTGCTTCGTCAACAAGATGGACAAGAACGGAGCCGACTTCGAGCACGTTCTGGACACTATCCGCAAGCGGCTGGGCGCGCGGACGGTCGCTCTTCAGATTCCCATCGGCGCGGAAGCCAATTTCAAGGGCGTTATCGATCTGATAGAGATGCGGGCCATCGTATGGCATGACGAGACCATGGGCGCTGAGTTCTCCATCGAGCCGATTCCCGCCGCGCTGCAAAAAAAGGCCGAGGCCTTCCGGCTGCAGTTGATCGAGGTTATCGCCGAGACCGACGACGTGCTGCTGGAGAAGTTTCTCGAAGGCGAAACGCCGACGATCGCCGAGCTGAAGGCCGGCATTCGCCAGGCCACTATCGATCTGAGGGTCTTCCCGGTGATTTGCGGAAGCGCCTTCAAGAACAAAGGCGTACAGACGCTGCTGGACGCGGTCATCGATTACCTGCCCAGCCCGCTCGACAAGCCTCCGGTCGAGGGCATCGATCCCGACCATCTCACGCAGACAGTTGTGCGCAAGCCGGACGACAGCGAGCCGCTTGCGGCCCTGGCCTTCAAGATTATCAACGATCCCTTCGGCAAGCTGGGCTTCGTGCGGGTCTATTCAGGTTCGCTGAAGACCGGCGACACGGTGCTCAATCCGCGCACAGGCAAGACGGAGCGCATTGGACGCCTGGTGAAGATGCACGCCAACAAGCGCGAGGATGTGAACGAAATCATGGCCGGCGACATCTGCGCCTGCGTGGGCATGAAGGAGCTGAAGACCGGCGACACGCTGTGCGCGCCGCATCATCCCATCGCTCTGGGCGCGATCGTGTTTCCGGATACGGTGATCTCGGTGGCCATCGAGCCCAAGACCAAGGCTGACCAGGAGAAGATGGGCGTGGCGCTGGCGCGGCTGGCCGACGAGGACCCTACCTTCAAGGTGCGGACGGACGAAGATTCCGGGCAGACGATCATCAGCGGCATGGGCGAACTGCATCTGGAAATTCTCGTGGACCGCATGAGGCGCGAGCACAAGGTCGAAGCCAATGTGGGCGAGCCCAAGGTGGCCTTCCGCGAGACGCTGCGCAAGAAGGCGGAGGCTGAGGGCAAGTACATTCGGCAGACCGGCGGCTCGGGCAACTACGGCCACTGCAAGCTGCGCGTCGAGCCCAACGAGCCGGGCGCAGGCTACGAGTTTATCAACGCGATCAAGGCCGGCTCGGTGCCCAAAGAGTACATCAAGCCCATCGATCAGGGCGTGCAGGGTGCGCTCGAATTGGGCATCCTGGCGGGCTACCCCATCGTGGACGTGAAGGTGACGCTCTACGACGGCAGCTACCACGAAGTGGATTCCAACGAAATGGCCTTCAAGTTCGCCGGCTCCATCGCGTTCAAGGAAGCCGCGCGCAAGGCCAGCCCGGTGCTGCTCGAACCGGTGATGGCCGTCGAGGTCACGGTCCCCGAGGAACATATGGGCGTGATCATCGGCGACATCAACTCGCGCCGCGGGCGCATCGAGGGGATGGAGCACATGGCCGGCTCGCAGGTGATCAAGGCGATTGTGCCGCTCAAGGAGATGTTCGGCTATGTGAACGAGATTCGCTCGTCCACGCAGGGCAGGGCGTCGTATTCGATGCAGTTCGCGCGGTATGAGGAAGCGCCGCGCATGATTGCCGACGAGATTATCGGCAGGGCGCAGGGGAAGTGACACGAGATGTCAGTGATCAGTTGTCAGTTGTCAGCCCGGATGATGACAGTGAGTAGGGTGAAACTGAAAACTGAGAACTGAATACTGAAAACTGTTTTGGGGCTGGAGCCGGATAGCCGGCGCCCCGAGTTGAAACGGGCAGTAAAAGCTATGAAAGGGAGTCGGGACTTTTATGGGCAAGGAAAAGTTTGATCGCAGCAAGCCGCACGTGAACGTGGGAACTATTGGTCATATTGACCACGGCAAGACGACGCTGACGGCGGCCATCACCAAGGTTTTGCAGAAGCACAACCCAAAGAACAAGTTCCGCTCCTTCGACTCGATCGACAACGCGCCGGAAGAGCGGGAGCGGGGTATCACCATCGCCACGGCGCACGTGGAGTACGAGACGGCCAACCGGCATTATGCGCACGTCGATTGCCCCGGCCACGCCGACTACATCAAGAACATGATTACCGGCGCGGCGCAGATGGACGGAGCGATTCTGGTGGTCGCGGCCACCGACGGGCCGATGCCGCAGACCAAGGAGCACGTGCTGCTGGCGCGCCAGGTGGGCGTTCCCTGCGTGCTGGTCTTTTTGAACAAGTGCGACGCGGTCGAGGATGCGGAGCTGATCGACCTGGTGGAGATGGAGGTGCGCGAGCTGCTCTCCAAGTACCAGTTCCCCGGCGACGACGTTCCGGTGATTCGCGGCTCGGCTTTGGGCGCGCTGAACGGCGAGCCGGAGTGGGAAGCCAAGATCGACGAGCTGATGGCGGCGGTGGATAGCTTTGTTCCGCGGCCGGATCGCGCGGTGGACAAGCCCTTCCTGATGCCGATCGAGGACATCTTCTCGATCTCGGGCCGCGGCACGGTGGTGACGGGCCGCATCGAGCGCGGCAAGGTGAAGGTGGGCGAGGACACGGAGATCGTCGGCTTCCGCGAGACGCGCAAGACGGTGGTGACGGGCGTCGAGATGTTCAAGAAGCAGTTGGACGAGGGCATGGCGGGCGACAACGCGGGCCTGCTGCTGCGCGGCATTCCGAAGGAAGACGTGGAGCGCGGGATGGTGCTGGCCAAGCCGGGATCGATCACGCCGCACACGGTCTTCAAGGGCGAAGTGTACGTGCTGAGCAAGGAAGAGGGCGGTCGTCATACGCCGTTTTTCAAGGGCTACCGGCCGCAGTTTTACTTCCGCACGACGGACGTGACGGGGGTGGCGGAGCTGCCCGAGGGCGTGGAGATGGTGATGCCGGGCGACAACGTTCAGTTGCAGGTGGAGCTGATCACGCCGGTGGCTCTGGAAAAGGGCTTGCGTTTTGCGATCCGCGAAGGCGGCCGGACGGTGGGCGCGGGCACGGT
>JBEKPI010000031.1:0-24128 GCA_049520855.1 Occallatibacter sp. | reverse complement strand
CTCTTCCTTTTGCCCGCTGCGCAACCCGTCATGCGCGAAGAGGTTGTCGCAATACTCGCCGTAGGAGCTGAGATTGAGAACCTTGAGGCGCCGCTTGACGCGGCCTTCGAGCATAGTCTTCTTGTCGGAACTGAGAGCAATGCCGGCCTCAGCGTAGATCAGCTTGCAAAGCCGCGCGTAGTCCCTGTCGGAGATCGTTTCATCCTGTGCATTCATCGCATGAATGGGGCAGCGAGATGCCGCCCCATTCCCCCCTTTTAAGCGGCTGCTCCAACTAGTTGTTTTTCGGCGGGCTGCCTCTCGGCAGACTGCTTGTCCACGGTTGGCTTTGCCGTCTCCTGCCCGCGAACTACGGCAAGTTCCTCGGCCGAAAAGACGCGATCGATGTCCAGAATCATAATGAACTGCGTGTCGCGCTTTCCCATTCCCTTGATGAAATCGGTCCGTATCTGGGTTCCGATCCTCGGCGCCGGCTGGATCTGATCCGGCTCGAGGTCGATAACCTCCTCGACCGAATCGGTCAATGCGCCGATGACAGTGGGCTCATTGTCCAGCAGCACTTCGACGACGACAATACAGGTGTTGCGCGTGCTTTCGGTCTTCGTCATCTCAAAACAGAGCCTGAGATCGACGACTGGAACCACGCTGCCGCGCAGGTTGATGACCCCGGCCATGAATTCCGGTGTCCGGGGGATTTGCGTGATGGTGGTCAGGTCGAGCACCTCTCTTACCTTCGCCACATCGGTGGCGAAGATCTCGTTGCCGAGCTTGAAGGTAAGGTACTGCCGAGTCTCCGTGATTTCGCTAACGCTCATACTCCAACTCCTTTCTCACTGTGAAGACTTCAGCGCCTGCTGCGCGGGCGCGTCGTCCGCGCGGCAGGCGCAGGCCAGCACCTAGTAGCGCTCGAACTCCCCGTCGAGCTCGTCGTGTTTGTCCTTGAGGCTAAGACTGACTCCGCCCCCGCCCGCCGGCCTTGCGCCGGAGGCGTGGCTGAGCGGCTTGGCCGTCCGCGCCGCCGCGCCCTGTGCGGGCCGTGCCGCCTTCGCGCCCGCGCCCTTCCGGCTCCCGCCATTCTCGTCTCCGGTGTGGAAGAACCCCAGCGCGCTGACCAGTTGATCGGACTGCCCGGTCAACTCCTCGGTCGTCGAAGCCATCTCCTCGCTGGCCGAGGCGTTCTGCTGGATCACCTTCTCCAACTGCTGTAGCGCCTTGTTGATCTGCTCCGCGCCGGTGTCCTGCTCCTTGCTCGCCGCACTGATCTCCTGCACCAGCTCGGCGGTGCGCTGAATGTCGGGCACCAGCTTGTCCAGCATCTCGCCGGATTTCTCCGAGACCCTCAGCGTCGTCGAGGAGAGTTGGTTGATCTCCGCCGCCGCCTTCTGGCTGCGCTCGGCCAGCTTGCGCACCTCGGCCGCCACCACGGCAAAGCCCTTGCCATGCTCGCCCGCGCGCGCCGCTTCAATCGCGGCGTTCAACGCCAGCAGGTTGGTCTGGCGCGCAATCTCCTCGATGATCGATATCTTGTTGGCGATCTCCTTCATCGCGGACACGGCCTCCAGAACGCTCTTGCCGCTCTCCTGCGCGTCGCGAGCCGACTTGTTCGCGATTTTGTCAGTCTGCGATGCGTTGTCGGCGTTCTGCTTGATATTCGAGACCATCTCCTCCATCGAGGAAGATGCCTCCTCGGCCGCCGCCGCCTGCGCGCTGGCGCCTTTGGAGACCTGCACCGACGCCGTCGAGATGGACTGGCTGGCAGCCGCCACCTCGCCGGCAATCCCCCGGATGTCGGTGACCGTACGCGTGAGACCGGCGACCATCGCCTGCAGAGCCTGCATCAGCTTGTCCTGCGGCGAACGCTCGCGGATGTCCACCGTCAGGTTGCCGTTGGAAATCTCCTCGGCCGCCGCGGTGATCTCGTTCATGGCTGTGACCAGCGTGTTGAGGTTGTTCTTGATCAGGTTGAAGTCGCCATGGTAGGTGTCGGTGATCAGAGGCGGATTGTCCCCCTTGCTGATCTGCTCCACATATTTTGCGGATACATTCAGCGGCACGATCACGGCGTCCAGAATCGCATTCACGCCGCGTACGATCTCCGCATAGGCCCCGCTGAACTGCTCGTGACGCCCGCGCTCGCTCAGCTTGCCGGCGTTTGAGGCCTCGGTCAGCCGCGCCAGCTCCTTGTGCAGCCCCTGCAAGACCTGGGCCACGTTGTTGATTGCCTGCTTCATCTTCTCGTGATCGCCCTTGTAGGTTTGCGCGATTAGCTCATCGATCTTGCCGTTGGAGACCTGGGCCAGAATGCGGTTGCCCTCGCCAATCGGCAGCAGAATCGCATCCAGCATGGTGTTGACGCCGCGCACGATCTCGGCATACGCGCCCTGGAAGTTCTCCGGCTTGCCGCGATCCGAGAGCTGCCCCTCCTTCGATGCCTCGATCAGCCGCGCAAGTTCTTTTTGCAGACCCTGCAAGACATGAGCGACATTGTTGATCGCCTGCTTCATCTTTTCGTGATCGCCCTTGTAGGTCTGGGCGATCAGTTCGTCGATCTTGCCGTTGGCAACCTGAGCAAGAATGCGATTGCCCTCGCCGATGGGCAGCAGAATCGCATCCAGCATGGTGTTGACGCCACGCACAATCTCCGCATATGCGCCCTGGAAGTTCTCCGGCTTGCCGCGATCACTGAGTTGCCCCTCCTTCGAAGCCTCGATCAGACGCGCCAATTCCTTTTGCAATCCCTGCGTCACGATGGCCACATTGTTGACGGCCAGCTTCATCTTCTCGTGATCGCCCTTGTAGGTTGCGGCGATCAGTTCGTCGATCTTGCCGCTCGATATTTGCGCCAGAATGCGATTGCCCTCGCCGATGGGAAGCAGTATTGCGTCCAGCATGGTGTTCACGCCGCGCACGATGTCGGCAAACGCGCCCTGGAACTGCTCCGGCTTGCCGCGATCGCTGAGCTGCCCGTCCTTGGAAGCCTCGACCAGCCGCGCCAGTTCCTTTTGCAATCCTTGCGTCACAACGGCCACATTGTTGACGGCCAGCTTCATCTTTTCGTGGTCGCCCTTGTAGGTCTGGGCGATCAGTTCGTCGATCTTCCCGCCCGAAATCTGCGCTAGAATGCGGTTGCCCTCGCCGATGGGCAGCAGGATCGCGTCCAGCATCTCGTTGACGCCCTGTACGATCTCGCGATGGGTGCCGTTGAAGAGCGTCGCCTTGCCGCGCTCGCCGAGACGCCCTTCCTTGGATGCGTCCACCAGGCGCATGATTTCGTTCAACACAAGCATCGAGTCGTCTTCTTCGACCAGATGCGCCTTTTCGCTCGCGCGGTCGCGGACGCCAAGTCCGTTCCCGCCGTTTCCGTTGCCGGCCCCATGCAGCTTCCGGCCTTCGCTCACCAATGCAGTTGGCATCTTCCGCCCCTTCCTTTTGCTGGAGTTCGTTCTCCTCCATCCGCTCCCATGTGGGCAGGAAATGGCAAGAGCGCGAATCGCAGCCGGTTAGATCGTTATTGGATGGGCGCTGGCATTCGATCCAGCGCCGACGATGACTTAACTTGCGATATGTGGCGCGGCGTTCCTCTCCCGGCCGCGCGGGTTCGCCGATGGGTGCCCGCGCGCTCTCTGTGTAATTGCGCGCACCGCGTCCTGCGCCAGCCGCTCCGGATCGAGAATCAGCGCCACTGTTCCGTCGCCCAGAATCGTCGCGCCCGAGACCACCTGCACATGCCGGTAAAAGCGGCCCAGATTCTTGATCACCGTCTGGCAATTGCCCAGCACCCGGTCCACTACAAATCCATAACGCCCCTGCTCGGTCGCGACGATCATGATCTGCTCGATCGCCGGCCGCTCGGAGCGGATGTTGAAGTGCTCGCGCAGGCGGATGTAGGGAACAATCTCTCCGCGCACATTGGCCAAATGCTTGCCGTTTGCCTCTTCAATGCCGGCGCGGGTCAGCTCGATGCATTCCAGGATGTTGGCCAGCGGCAGCACAAAGCTGGCCTCGCCGATGCTCACCAGCAGACCGTCGATGATGGCCAGCGTCAGCGGCAGGCGCAGCGTCACGCTGGTCCCCTGGCCGCGCTTGCTGGCTACGTCGATCGAACCTCGCAGGCTATCGACCCGCTGCCTGACCACGTCCATGCCCACGCCGCGCCCGCTCACATCCGTCACCGTCTTGGCCGTCGAAAAGCCCGGCTGGAAGATGAACGCGAAGATCTCCGCCTCGCTCAGCGAAGCGTCGGCCGTCGTCAGGCCCTTTTCAATCGCGCGGCGCAGCACCGCCTCCGCGTCGATGCCGTTGCCGTCGTCGGAGACGCCGATCAGCACGCTCGCGCCCGAGTGCCGCGCAGAGAGATGAACGGTCGCGGTGGGGCGCTTGCCATTTGCCGCGCGAGCCTCCGGCGACCCGATGCCGTGGTCCATGCTGTTGCGGATCAGGTGCATCAACGGATCGCTCAACTGATCGATGACCGTCTTATCCAGTTCCGTATCCGCGCCCTCGATCGTCAGCTCGACATTCTTGCCCAGATCGCGCGCCAAGTCATGCACCAGGCGGCGGAATTTCTCAAAGGTTGCCCGGATGGGCATCATGCGGATCGTCATCGAGTTCTCGCGCAGCGACGCGGTCAGCCTTTCAATCTCTTCGGAGACCGCAGCGACCTCGGCGTCGTCGCGCTTGGCGGCAATCTCGCTCAACCGCGCCTGCACCGTCACCAGTTCGCCCACCAGATCCACAAACTGATCCAGCTTGGCGGCCGGCACGCGCAGGCTCGAAGCGTTGTCCGGCTTGTCGTAATTCCGGCGTCCGCCGGAGGGCGTGCGGCCTTCCTCGAGCGCCTTGGCCGTCTGGTCTGCCGCGCTGGCTGCCGCCTCATTCTCTTGCGCCGCGGCCTCGGCATCCTCTGAGGCAGGCTCGATGATCAACTCGCAGTTGTCCTCGACAAAGATGAAGACATCGCGGATCGCATCGCGCCCCGCCGCTGTGGCCAGCGCTATCTCCCAACTGACGTAGCAGCGCTCCGGGTCCAGTTCGGCGATCGGCGGAATAGCCGCCATCGAGGCCCTCACCGAAAGCCCGCCCAGTTCCCGCAACTCGCGCAGCAGCAGCAGCGGATTGGCGCCGCAGCGCATCATGTCGGGGCCCGGCGCGAAGCGGATCGTCCATTCACGCAGAGCGCCGCAGGCCGGCTCAAAAGGCGCTGCCGCTGTTTTCGTTTCCGAGCTTTGCTCTTCCGCCTTGCCGGTCAGATGCCGCACCTTGGCCAGAATCTCGGCGCAGGCCGCCGGGTCCGCCGCCGGTGTTCCCGCTTCGCCCTCCTCCAGCATCGCCCGAATCTGATCGAGAGCCGAGAGCGTCAGATCGATCAGCTCCGCGCCGATCGCGAGGCGTCCGTTGCGCACCTCGTCGAAGGCGCTCTCCAGGTTGTGCGTGAAGGCGGCCAGATCCTCGAAGCCGAACATCGCCCCCGAGCCTTTGATCGTGTGCAGCGCGCGAAAGACCCGGCCCACCAGTTCGAGATCGCCGCGGCTTTCGTTCAACTCCAGCAGCGCCGACTCCAGATCGGCGAGAACCTCGCGGCCCTCTTCTCGAAAAGCGTTCTTGAACTGGTCCGCCTTGCTTGCCATCGACACCTGCCCGTTGTGTTACCTGGCGTCCACAGGAGCCAAAAAGCTCTGAAATCCCGCATGAGTCAGAGCCGACATGACCGGCTCCGGCAGGCCGCTTTCGAGCGCGAAAGCCACAGCCGCCGCTCTCGCCTTGCGCTCGGCCGCCCAGAGCAATTGCACGGCCGTTACATCCAGATCCGTCGCTCCGGCCAGCGCAACGCGCACCTCTTTGCCCGCTCCGTCCCCGCCCGGCTCCAGCGCCTGGACCAGCAGCGTCTTCAACTCGCCAGCCGAACCAATGTCGACCGCGCCCTCTAGCCGAATCACGCTCACCGTATCGTTCTGTTCCAGAGTTACCGGCATGACACGCCCCTTTGCCCATTTCATCGGTGGAAAGTCGCTCCTGTATGTTTGGGACCAACACCCTCGGTTGAGGTCAACCCAAACCTGTGGCGCCGGCTTTCAGCAACGGTTTGCAGTCACGCTTGTGGCTGCGTTCTTCCTCTACTCCGGCTTGTCTTGGCGCAACTCCCTCATCGGCCTGCGCGGAACATTTCTTGAGTCTCATTTGCGCGGGTGTTCATTAGCCATTCCCAATGGCCGCTTTGCCTTGCCATTGGGAAAGAACCCACAGAGACTCTACCGGCGAACGTAACAATGAAATGCATCGATCCAATGGCGCGGTCGAGAAACTCTCATCCGTTTCCCGAATTGAATATCGTCTCCGAATCCGGGAATACGCACTTGCATCCGTCCACTCGCGTTCCTTGCGATTTGTCCGATAAGTTCATTGCCGGACAAGATGCGGCGGGAGAAGCCTGATGGCCTTGATGACCTGGAGCGGCAAATACTCAGTAGGCGTGGATGACCTTGACAATCAGCACAAAGACCTGATGAAGGTTCTGAACGAGCTTCATGCGGCATCGATGAGAGGCGAGGCGCAGAAGGTTGCCGGTCCGCTGATACGCCAGATCGTTTCAATAGCGAGTGAGCATTTCGCGGCGGAGGAAAAGCTGATGGAGTCAACCGAGTACCCAGGGCTGGCCCGGCACCGCGCCAAACACCGGGAACTGGCGGGGAAGATTGCGGAGTTTGTCTCCCGGCACGAGAAGGGCGACACGACCGTATACGTCCAATTGCTGTACTTTATACGGGACTGGCAAACCAAGCACATGGAGACCGAAGATCGCGAATATGCCCCATGGCTGAACGCGCATGGCGTCCACTAATCGATCTCGCGCGGTGCCTGCGCGGCCATCCGGCTTCGACTCACCTTCTCGCGGATTCCGCCGATGAACAGGCTTCGGCTCCGATTCATGAGGACAGCGGAACCTGAGCCGCGCTCCTGGCCGATGCACATGCAACATTCCGTGAGGGAAGCCTCGATGGCAATGAAGATCCTTGTCGTAGACGATTCAATCACCATGGTGATGAGCCTCAAGACCACTCTGACCATGAATGGCTTTGAGGTCGAGACCGCCAACAACGGCCAGGCGGCGCTGGACAAGTTGAACGCGGGCGTCAGGCCCAATCTCGTCCTCACCGACATCAATATGCCGGTCATGGGAGGGCTGGAACTGATCGGCAAGCTGCGCGCGCTGCCGGGGCTGAAATTCGTTCCCATCCTGACCCTGACCACGGAAAGCGACACCGCCAAGCGCGACGAGGGCAAGCGCGCCGGCGCCACCGGCTGGATCGTCAAGCCGGTATCGGGCGACGACCTCATCCGAGTCATCAGGAAAGTCTTGCCGGGAGCATAAAGGCATGGCGTCAGCAGCCTATCGAGGACTGGAAAAAATCTCTCCCGCGCCGGCCGGCCGCGAGTGGGACGATGAAGTTGACGTTGTGCCGGATTCCAGGTCGCGCCTGAGCAAGGCCCGCAACCGGCTGCTGGCTCAGACGGTTGTAAGACTCATTCTCAACTTCCTGTTCTTTTTCTCCCTGGCCTTGATTCTGGGTCCGGTTTTTATCCCCTATAGGAGCCAGGCCGCGGCGATGCTTCTGCTCTTCGTCATCGTTCCCCTGCTGATCGGCCAATGGTATGAATGGGGTCAGGCCCGCAAGGGCATTGCCGAACTCGGCCTTGTGGGAACATTGAGCAAGGCCGAGCTGGCGCAAATGGCCGAACGCCGCACGGCAATGAGAGACGAATTGAAAGACTCTCAGCCCTACATCGACGTGATGCACCATCAGATCGGCGATTCGCTGGCCCAATCCGAGCGCGAGGTCGTCGAGGTAATCGAGCAGATCGGCATCCTCAATGCAAAAGCGAACCAGCAGAGAGAGCACATCGCTCAATCCATCCGAAGCGGCAAGGAGTTGACCGAAAGCACTTATCTCCGGGTCGAGAGCAACAAGCAGATCATCGCCGCCATCGATATGCAGTTTGACACGCAGATCGAGGAGTTCAGGGACAACTTCGAGCGCATCCAGGGGCTGGCCAACGAAGTGCGCGCGCTGACGCCGCTGATTAAGGTCATCACCTCCATCGCCCAGCAAACCAGCCTGCTGGCTCTGAACGCCGAGATCGAGGCGGCGCGCGCCGGCAGCGCGGGCCGCGGCTTTGCCGTGGTGGCATTCGAGGTGCGCAAGCTGGCCGTCTCGTCCACGCGGGCCGCCGCCGACATTGCCGCCAAGATCAACGCCACCTGCAAGAAGGTGGATGCGGAGATGGCCGAGGCCCGCCTCTCGCTGGAGCAGCACGAGGCAAGCAGCGCAATGAGCCAGCTAGTGGCCGACCTGGGCGTCATGCAGTCGGAGTTTGCCCGCAACGGCGAACTGCTCCTCAATGTCATCACCGAGGTGGATGCAAACTACGCCGAAAGCGTCAGCCGGTTAACGCAGGCGCTGGGACACATCCAGTTTCAGGACGTGATGCGCCAGCGAATGGAGCACGTGCAGGAAGCGCTGGTCGAGATGCGCGACCACATGCAATCGATCTCCGAAAAGGCCTTCGACCTCGACTGGCAAGGGGATTTCGATCGCAACTTCAAGCAGATGCTGGAGGCCCACAAAAGCAGATACAGAATGGCCAGCCAGACCATCACGCACCTCAATGTCGCCGGGGGCGAAACCAATCAAGATCACAGCCGCCCCCCCGTCGAACTCTTTTGACCGCCCGCCAATCTCATCCAGGTCTCGGACCGCTTCTTGTTGTGCCAGCTCCGTGCCCCCTACTTTGATGTCGCCTGAGCGACCCTGAGCGCGGCGAAGGGGAGTCGAAAGCCTTCTGAGCGAAGCCGAAGAACCTGCTTCTCCCTTTCGTCGAAGGGGATTTGCTTCTTGAAGTCCCGTCGCAAGGGTGGGCGACCACAAACCATCACACTCGCCGGACGCCCCATATCTGGCGCAGCCCCGCTTCGCCAACCGCCAGTCACTTTCTCCCGTTGCTTTTCTTATCGATAAGGACCCCTCCCGCGAAACTGTGAGATTCTTGCGCCGTCCTCCAAGGTAGCCAAAACCCGCTGCCACCGATCCTTACCGGTCGTCCGGGCGCTGTCATGGGCCGTTGGAACTGGCCGAGCCGCCACAAGCTCAAACGGAGATTCCCGAGCCATGCCGCTCCGCCCAACGAGGTATCAGGTCATGTTCGCAAACGCAAAAGCTTTGTGTGTGCGGGCCCTGCTCATTGCCGGGCTCATCGCCATAACGTCTACAACAGCATCGCCGGCAAACCTGCTGCCTGTCGCGGCGGCGCCGGTGATCTCGCTTGCCGCGGGGGTCTACTCCGGCACACAAACAGTGACCATCACGGACGCGACGCCCGGCGCCACCATCTACTACACCACCAACGGCTCCTCGCCCGCATACTTTTCTCCCTATGTCACAGCGCCGGCAATCTCTTCATTGGGGATCAGGCCGGGCGCGTCCGCAAGGTAACGACGAGCACCGGCATCATCACGACAGTGGCTGGCAACGGAGCCCAAGGCTACGGCGGGTACAGTGGCGACGGCGGCCCAGCGACCAGCGCGGAGATCCTTCCCAATGGCCTTGCATTCGACATAGCTGGCAACCTCTACATTTCGGGTGGGTCGGCAGTCCGCGAGGTGTCGGCGGAGACCGGCGTGATCAGGACGGTAGCGGGCAGCGGTTATTCCGGAATCGATTCTGAATACCCGGGCGATAGCAGTTCGGCGACCGTCGCCCAACTCTGCGGCGCAAACGGCATTGCCTTCGATGCGGCGGGCGACCTGTTGATCGCAGATGGTTGCAACCACAGGGTACGGAAGGTGACTCTACCCGGAACCATCCCCCAGACCATCACCTTCCCCGCCATCACCGGCACTGAGTATGCGACCACGACGATGCCCCTCTCCGCAACCGCCAGCTCCGGCCTGACCGTCGCCTTCGCCTCCTCCACGCCCACCGTCTGCACCGCGCTGCCGGCGCCAGCACCGCCTCGCTGCTCATCAACGGAACCTGCACCATTCTGGCCACCCAAACTGGCAATGTCGTCTACACCGCTGCGCCGTCAGTCCGCCGCAGCTTCACCGTATCGGCGCCTTAGCCAACAGGAGCGGGGGCGCGCTGGTCGCGCGCCCCCGCTCCCGATTGGTCCTAGGCGCCCCATCCTTTCGCTTTCCTTCAGACTCCTCGGCTCTCCGCGGCAATCTTGTTGAAGGACATTCAAAGAGATCCACTGAGAGTCCGGAACTCTCAGTGAATATGGGGGATTTCGCCTTTTTACGCCCCAAAGCGTACTATGGAAGCCAATGAAACAAGGAAGATTCCAATCACGGCCATGCCGATCGCGAGTGTGAATCCCGGAACCTAGCAGTCCCCAGCCCGGATGGCGAAATTGGCAGACGCAGCGGACTTAAAATCGTCTATGTCACAGTCGACGCATCGCATAAATTATTGAAAACAAATAGACTTGACTTGTCTTCCCGCCAAGCGCTATCCTTACACAACCCTTCCACATTTTCGTGGTTTTTGGGTGGGTCAGGAGGTGCCTGCGTATGTCCGAACATCACACCATCCTCGGTGGCAAAGTTCACGTCTACAGGCGTCCGAACAGTTCTAGCTGGCAATGCGCCAGCTATCTAGCGGGAAAGAATCGACGCACGACCACGAAAGAAGACAGTCTCTCGAAGGCAAAGGAAGTCGCAGAAGACTGGTATTTGCAGTTGCGCGGCAAGCTCCGCGACGGTGAGCTGAAAAGCGGGAAACTGTTCCGCGAAGCGGGTAAGTTGTACCTGCGCGAATTTGACATCATCACGCAGGGAGAACGGAGTCTGACCTATGCGCGCGGACAACACGCGCGTACAGATGGACACCTGATCCCGTTCTTCGGCAACATGGTTCTTCCTGAAATCACCTCTGGCAAGGTCAACGAGTATCGAATCCGTCGGCTCGAACAAAGCAAGGCTCTACGCGGCAAGCCACTGGCGCATAACACCATGCACCAGGAGATCGTGACTCTGCGCCAGATTTTCAAGACAGCTCTGCGGCATGGATGGATCGATCATCTGCCGGATTTGTCAGAGCCGTATCGCTCGTCGCCGAAGATCTCCCATAGAGCTTGGTTCTCACCGGAAGAGTACAAGCAGCTTTACGAGGCGACGCGAAAACGCGCCCTTGATCCTAAGCAGCCTCGCTTCCGTTGGGAAGCGGAGCAACTTCACGATTACGTTCTACTCGCAACCAATACCGGCCTCCGCCCGGACGAGGCAATGCGCCTTCAGTTTCGGGATGTCATGGTGGTCGAAGACGAGGGCAGCGGCCAAACCATCCTTGAGATCGAAGTACGTGGAAAACGCGGTGTTGGTTATTGCAAGAGCACTGCGGGAGCGGTGCATCCATTTGAGCGGTTGAAAGCCCGCACACGACCAGATGGTGGGCCGGGGAGATCGGGCAGTCGCACGGCATCCATAGCGAACGGAGAGTGGCACGAGCCAGGACCTACCGATCTTCTGTTTCCGAAATGGCCTCGCGATTTATTCAACGCAATTCTTGAGGAAGAAAAGCTCCGCACCGACCGCGACGGTAGGCCGCGAACTGCTTACAGTCTGCGCCACACTTACATTTGCCTGCGCCTGCTCGAAGGGGCCGACATCTATCAGATCGCCAAAAACTGTCGGACGAGCGTGGAGATGATTGAGAAATATTACGCAGCCCATTTGAAGACAAGACTCGATGCTTCCGCAATCAACATCATGAAACCACGTCCGAAGAAAAAGGCGATTTCCAAGAAAGGCCCCGGTCGTGTGGAAGCACTGCGCTTGGCGGACGAAGCATAGACCTTCGCTCCGTGCTTTATGATGGGGCTGTGGTAAACATCACGCGGGCGTGGTGAAATCGGCAGACACAGCGGACTTAAGGAAATTGAGTGCCCGTCAGGGAAACCGGCGGAGTAGAACTGCTCAAAGTCGGGGAAACCTTGAATGGCAATCCCGAGCCAAGCCCGGAATCACTTCCGGGAAGGTGTAGAGACTAGACGGGCAGCACCTAACCTCATACGGGGAATGGTGAAGGGATAGTCCAGACCACGAAGCCGCCGTTGGCGGTGCGGCGAAAGCCGAAGTGGTATGAAAATCCGCAGACCCTAACCGGTCGTGGGGGTTCAAGTCCCCCCGCCCGCACCACCACTTCCCACAGTGGAGCCAGGATGGAACCATCCTGAAGTGTTTTGGGGCCGGAACCGGCCCGCTTTGGCCCGGCACCGGGCTAGGCATTTGAGGCGCTTGCATACGAACGTATGCAGTGCTGATCGTGTTATCGCCCTCTCCTACTTGTAGCCGTTTCGACATCACCACTGATGGAATTTGCGGCGGAAACCGACAAGAACGGTAGTCAGAAGTTTGTTGCATTTTTCTGACATAAGAGTAGCCCATGTCCACTCAAGCATCCAGCATTCCAGCCGCCATCCGGGATCGAACCTCCGTCTCTGCGCAGCCGCACGTCTGGACCCCGGAGGACTTCGCCGACCTTGGACCGCGCACCGCAGTCGATCAGGCTCTCCACCGGCTGGTTGCTTCCCGAAGCCTGCGGCGGATTGCGCGCGGCTTCTACGACATCCCCAAAGACAACCGGCTCACCGGAAAGCCCACCTATCCCAACCCTCGCGACGTGATCGACGCGCTGGCCCGGAAGGGCAAGGTCCGGGTGGTGGTCGATGGCCTCACCGCCGCCAACGACCTCGGACTTACGGACGCCGTCCCAGCGCGCATCGGCGTGCTCACCGATGGCCGCCTGCGGCCCATCACCCTCGGCAACCTCACCCTCGACTTCCAGGCCGCCGCGCCCAGCCGTCTTTACTGGGCGGGCCGTCCTGCCATGCGCTTCGTGCAGGCGCTTCATTGGCTGCGCGACATGCTTCCGTCCGACGACGGAAGCCTCCGCAAGCGCCTCGTCTCTATCCTCAGAGGCCCCGATCATGGACAGTCCATCCAGGACGACTTGCGCAGCGGCCTGTCGGCGCTGCCGGAGTGGATGCGAATGATCGTGCGCGACCTGCTCCGGCAGGCGAACGCTGAAGCGCCGCCAGCGGTAGAGAAGCGGAAGCCTTTGAGACGCGCGTCCGCGCCGGCCCCTATCATCAAGAGTGCGAGGAGTTCGAGCAGCCGATGACCAACAGCAGAGAGCATTCCCAAGAGGAACTACGCCGCCAGATTCTTGCAGAGACGACTATTCGCGCACCCGAAAACATCAGCACCACTTCCGACATCGAGCGCCGGCACAACGCTCCAATCCAAACAGCCTTGCCAAATGAAGCGTCAGACTACGAGTGGAAGCGCGAGACCGGCGATGTCCAGAGCTACCAGCACACCCACGCGGGAAGCTGACTGCACATCGACCCGCAAGGCCAGTTCTACGACCGCCAGGCGCAGCCGATTACGCGAGAAACTGCGCTTGAGCAAGCCGCCAAACTTCGGCTCACGCATTGGGCGATCAGGTCCAAGTACAATCCGGCAACAAAGACACCACCGACCTCGGCTTGAGTCTTTAAAGCGCATCAATTGTCGGTAGCATCGTCCGAGAGTACTCGCCAACCAGTTGAGGCGAACCGCTCTCTCTGGCGTTCTGCCTCTTCCCGCGTTACCGCTCGCTTCATAATCCCCATTTGGGATATGATAGGCGAATAAGAGGCGAAAGTGTTTCGACATTTGAACGGCGTTAAGAGGTTTCGACGGGCTTTTCCACCAGAATGTTCGGATTCTGGAACATCGGTGGATTCGAGCCTTGCTTACTGCATCGGAGTGATGCAGTCTGATGCTGAGGAGAAGCTTCATGCAACTGGGCGCACCCGAAGATGCGGCAGTCTCATGTCGTACCACTGTGACACTTTCCCGTAATGACCATGATCTGCTAGCAAGTTTAGCCGAAAAAAGGCGCGTTTCTCTGGCTTGGATGATCCGTGATGCTGTAAGAACATACCTAGACCAACAAACTCCGCTGTTCAGCCGAAATAAGGAAGAGGGACAATGAGCGGCTTTACAGTACCGCAATGTGCTGAACGCATATCTCGACGCCTTTCCGTTCCCCGAAGAGGGCATGTTTTGTCAACAGCGACAGAGATTTACGCGGGTCCACTTCGGACCGCTGTTGAGCTTCTAAGCATCGGGTTAAAAGGAGCCTCGGCACTATTGCCGTTGCACCAATCAGGCTTAACTGAAACCTCTCAGCTTATTATCCTTAGGTCACGCGCTGAGAAGGCAGCGCGTCATATCTGCGCCCAGTGGATTCTTGGAGTGTCGTTGGGCTTTCTGACTGAGGACAGCGATCTCAACGAAGCCTTAATCTGGTTCGACACCCGCAATCCGCTCCTAGCAGCCCTCCATGCCATTCAGCCCCAAACCGTAAAGCTGGTGCTGGAAAATCTTGCTCCCGTTGCCGACCCAATCGCTTTCGCAGATCTGTTGCCATACATCCTTGACCCGCACGGTCCGGGCAGCCGACTTAGCGTAATGCGTAATCCGTCAACCAAAGTCGCCCGCGCCATGCGCCGTGCTCACGGAGTTTTCTATACTCCCGCCGATGTTGCTGAGCATATGGCACAGTCCGCGCTAGACAATATCGACCTTTCGCCAAATACGTTGCGCGTGTTCGATCCAGCTTGTGGCACTGGAGTATTCCTACGCGCCACTCTATGTACACTTCATGCTCAGGGCGCGGACCCGTTGCACATCGTTCAGAATTGCCTGTTCGGGATGGATATTGACCCATGGTCTGTTGATGGAGCCGCCTATGTATTACTCCATGACGCCATTTCGCTTGCGCCAGAAGTTGGCGTTTCTCCCGGTTCGCTGTGGCAATCTATACGACGCAATCTAGCAGTGGGCGATGCCCTCAGCCTTGACCCGTCCCGTGCACCTGTTCGCCCCAGGCTGTTCGATCTGCCACACGAGAACGCTAGGTTTTGTATTGCCGATGTTTTCCCTGCGATGGGCGACGCCCCGAACGTCATCATTGGAAACCCGCCATATGCAGCCGTAAGCTCGCGTGCAGACTTCGCGGAACTCTCCGCCGCATTTAGCACGTTTCCCGCTCGCTACTCGTTGAGCGCTGATATGCATCCGCTCTTTTTCGAACAAATGGTCAGATTATCCGCACCAGAGGCAGCAGGCGCATTGGTCCTTCCTCTTTCGGTTGCCTTCAGTACCGGGCAGCAATATCAAGCAATGCGACAGTTGATCGAGCAGACTGCCGGTTCTTGGCGCTTCAGTTTTTTCGACCGGGAACCTCACGCCCTATTTGGAGAGGATGTCAAAACAAGGAATTCCATCATTACGTGGAACCGGAACGCTTTCGACCGCACTTCCCGCAAAATGACCGGCCCACTTCTTAAGTGGCGTGGTGATGATCGTGCACGGATGCTCCATGGCATTAGGCATACTGAGCTACATGGCTCCATTGTCAATGGGATTCCTAAACTCAGCGGCAGCCTTCAATCCGACGCCCTAGACCGCCTGACGGCGCAAGGGGCCAGTCTTTCTGATTTGGTTCGGTCATTCAACTCCACGACCTTAGAGCGTACGTTTGTTGGTGATCGGAAGACCGTTTTCGTTGGTGGCACAGCATATAACTTTCTGAACGTATTCGTTCGGCCGCCCGCCCGGCTGCGACCGGAGTGTGGCTCCATGTCCACCAACACCATGCACGGCCTAAGCTGCGCCACCATTGATGAAGCTTTTGCGGCACTCGCGCTGCTTTCGAGTGGAGTCGCATTTTGGCTCTGGCATACGCTGGGTGATGGTTTCCACGTAAGCCGCAGTTTTTTGGAGGATTTCCCCCTTGGCCCAACCCTGTTTAATGGCGTCGCATTCGAAGAGTTGTCTTCGGTAGGTCGTTCATTGTGGCAGTCGCTCCAATCATGCCCCGTATCTAGCGTTAACCGTGGACGCTCGTCGCTTTCTTTTCCAGCATCTCGACTTCGTGAGCAACAACGTGAGATCGATCAAATCATCATTCGTGCTTCTGGCCTTTCTACCATATTTGTTAATGAACTTGACAGTTTTATCAACTCAGTCGTATCCGCAATGCCCCCTAGTGAGGCAGATGCATACGCCCCGGAAGAGGTATTTGTCGGATGAAAACATCAGCCGTTACTGACCCCAAAGAGCTTTCCAAAGTCACAAAAGAAGAGTGGCGCGAGTACACGAAAACTGTCTGGCAGATTGCCAACACATCGCATGACGAGCACCCGGCAGTTTTCCCTGTCGAGATTCCAACCAGGCTTACGAAGCTTTTCAGTTTTTATGGGGAGACTATACTTGACCCTTTTGCTGGCTCCGGCACTACAGCAAAGGCTGGCATCCCATTGGGAAGACGGGTGATTTGTGTCGACCAAAACCCTCTTTATGTAGACATCATACGCAAGGCCTGCGTTGCGTTAAAAAATGGCCATGGTCCTAACTTCAAGGCATTGGATGCCATCCATGGAGACAGCCGCAATCTGAAATTTGTCCCCGATGAAAGTGTTGGCTTAGTGATTACGAGTCCACCATATTGGAATAAGGCGGACTACGGAAGTGGCAAAAACAATCTCGGCATCATCGATTCATACCCATCGTTTATCAAGGCGACCAGGCCAGTTTGGGAGGAGTGCTATCGCACATTGAAACCCGGACGCAAACTCTGTCTTGTAACCGCAAATGTAAACCAGCATACAGATATGGGCCTGCTGACCTTCCCGTTGGCAACCGACTTTGCGGTTTTGCTGCGCGAAATCGGCTTCGTCATGGTGAATGAAATAATTTGGTCCAAGGATGGTACTGGTGGTAAGTGGGGATCGCATGGATCACAACGCCCAATTTTTGGAAGCTACCCGTACCCACCTAATTTCCTTTTTAAAAACGTTCACGAGTACATCCTTATCTTTGCGAAGCCTTCAGCAACCAGGACTAAGGGGCCAAAAGTTAGGCAGTACAGCGATCTAATGGGCTCTCAAGAATCAACAGTTCCGTCATCCACAAATGGCATCAAGGTCTCAAAACGAGCAGCACGAGTCCAATCGAAGGGATAGCCGCCCTTGTTCTATAATCAGCCGTTAGCAACCCGCTTCGGAACAGAGCTATTACAGCAAGTCGACCCATCAATCGCCCCTTACTGGGACACGCTCGACATCGCTGTTGCATGGGTTCGCGCTTCTGGTATGGCGCACCTCACTCAGAGATTTACTGAGTTTCTTGGCCACGGTGGCCAACTCTGTGTTGTCGTCGGGATCGACCTCAAAAGCACCACGCGCGAAGGACTTCAGGCCCTTCTTGATCTTGAGCAGTTCGGCAACTCCGAAACATTCGTGTATCACAACGAATCTGGCAGTATTTTTCACCCGAAGCTCTATCTGTTTAGGAATCGTCAAGAGGCTAGATTAATCGTTGGATCGAACAATCTGACCCAAGCTGGGTTGTTCGTCAACGTTGAGGCAGGGTTGCAGGTCGATACACGCGCGACAGATCCCTTGGTCAGGCAAGCCCTTGACGCTCTAGCCACTTGGAAAGATACGACCAGCCGACTAGCGTTTCGTTTGGACGCGGCACTTCTTGCACAGCTCACGGTTGAAGGATACGTCATCGACGAACGCACTTCCCGTGACATGATTCGTCAGGAGAGGGCGCGCCGTACCGCCAGAAATACGCCGCCGCTCTTTGGGACCCAACGAGTAACCGCACCCGCAGTTCCAGGAGTTATCCCTGCCTCACGCCCTCCTGCGAGAAATGCAGCCACGTCTGTCGGTACAACGCCAACGAGAACGGCAACCAGAGCACCGGCACCGCAGCCGCAGCCCCGCACCGCTGCACCTGGCGACACTGTAATCATGCGGCTCAGGATTGCGCGTGGCACTCAGACGCAAATCCCGATGCGGCTTACCAGTACGTTCTTTGCCAACGACCGCACAGTCACAAATAGCAGAACCGGCGACGTACATACAATTAACGTTGCTCTGGCGCGTGGCAATCCGAACACGATGAAGCTCGAACTTCCAGAAACTCTCAATCTGAATCAACCCATGGCCCGCTTCGAGCGTACACCCCAGGGTATTGTCTATGAGGTCTATGACCTTGGTACGCCGGGCGGCAATCAGATCATGTCCGCTCTTGAAGACGGACGCCGTGACAACACTACACAGATGACGATCAGCGATCCCGAAAGGGCCACTTGGTGGCGGTTCATCTGACACGAGACAGACAGCGCTTACATATCCAATGACGAAACCGAAGATGGTTCGTTGCGAGGGAAGCGGGCAAGAAGTGGAGGGTGCAGATGAGCCGACCGGAACGGTCCAATGTCACAAGTGCGGCAATAGCGCCCTGATTATGAAAACAACTATGATCGATGGTAAGGAACGCTATTCTGTGCCGGTGCATCAGCGGCGCGCCAATCCCTTCCGCCGCAAGGGAGTAAAGACAGTGCCCAGCAGACGGAGAATATCCCGGCGTGATTCCGGCAGGTGGCGCTAGTCCCCACGCCGAATGTGAATTGGAGTGAGGCAGATTCTTGCGGCAACGGTACCGCCGGAGCATCGGAGCCAGCAGAGTCCTCCATTCAGGAATGGATACTCAAATCCTTCGCTAGTCACACATTAATCTCAAAAAAAGAGTTGTCTGGCTTTCCGGGTAGCGCCCCCTGCCACGATCAACTCTGTAGAGCCGGCATATCTCCGATAGTGGCACCGGGTTGTATTGGGAGGGTAGATGGCTAAACCGCTGACGAAACGCAACAAGGATGGAAAGCTGTACGCGCGCCGTGCCTCCGTCGAAGCTGCCATCGAACTCGCCCAAACTCAGGATTTGGACACGCTGCGTAGCCGGTTATGGATTACGGACTGCGGCGCCGCCGAATACCTTGAAACGGAAGTACTCGTGCATTTGATGCGTGATGCGCGCTGCGGGATGAACGCGCAATTGATGGAGGCTTTGTTTCCCGCACTGCTGAAGCGATGCGAGTCGAACCTTCTTGCGTCTGTTCCAAATGACGGCCTTGCAACCGCCGGAGACGTCAGGGAAGAAATCCTCGGGCGATTTGGAGAGATGTTTGCCGAAGACGGACTCGGCGATAATCCCGACAAACTTGACTACTTCGAATGCAGCTTCAATAGAGCCTTCAAGGCTCTTCGTGTCGATGCAGTTCGAAAGGAGATCTCGCGCCTTCAACACCTGCAACAGTTGCCGGATGAACGGGACGAAAGATCCGAGACCGACGATGAGGTATTGTCTCGCATATCGAAGGCGTACCGAACCGCCGGCACGCAAGAGGTCAAAGAGCTTGGTCAGCGTTTGTTACGGGGGATTTGCGCTCTGCCTTCAGAGGAGCGCCGTGCAGTTGTTCTCTGTCATCTGCTCGGATATGAGGTGGAATCAGAGGATCCAGGCAGAGTTACGGCTGAAACGCTCTGTGGCGTGACTGGTCGCACGATTCGAGCCCGCCTTAAACGCGCAGCAGCAAAACTCTCAAAGTTTGAGCAGGAGGTATGAGATGAGTCAAAACGAAAGCACCGCCAGGTTGAGTGACGCGCTCTATGAACTCTCGCTGGCTCAAGAAGTTCCAGATGCGGCCCTACTCGATGAGTTCGTCCGTCGATATCCCGAACACGCGGATGACTTGACCGATTTCGCGATAATGCTGGCTATTGATTCTCTCCGTGAGGTGTCCCAGAGGGATGTACCGAGGACGGCTCTCGCAGAAGACAAATTGAGTCCAGCTGTTTCTCGTGCCATGAGCCGGTTCTATAACCGGCTCCATGCCGTTCAGACTTCGGAGAAGATCCCTGTTCAGAGAGGTGTGCCGGCTAGTGAGATCCCGCCTAATCCTTTCGCCACTTTGGATCGAGCAGCGTTTCGTGGGATGGTCCAAAGACTTAACGTCAATACCGCGTTCGCTATCAAGCTACGTGATAGGCACATAGTACCGGAGACGATCCCAAAGAGATTTACAGATCAATTGGCACAGGAATTAGAGGTTCCTCCGGGCGTACTCATGGATCACCTAAACGTCCAGGGGCAATCACAGATGCAAGGGCAGTTTTACAAAGCCGCTGACAAGCCGCAGTTGGACATTAAGCAAACGTTTTGCGAGGCTGTAAAAACGTCTGGACTCAATGATGAACAACAGAGACTCCTCTTAGCAATGTAGGAGATGAAATGGACTCTCTTGAACTAATTCGCGACTCCGCCACAACAATGCACAGCAAGCTCGTGGCAAATGGCATCGACCCTCTTGATCCCGATGCAATGGTTCAAGCAGCAATTCAGGATCTTGATCTTGTGATGATCCTCCTCCCTCAGGGAGATGCTGGACTTAAAGGCGCCAGGGCTCTGTTTGACGAGCAAAGCGGGACGATCTGTTGCGAGATAACAGACAGTGTAGCCGAGCGGGCAACGCTCATTGCTCACGAACTCGGGCATGTTTGTATTCATTCAGGTTCTACGAATTGTTCTGGAGACGATATAGACCCCTCACGTTCCATGGAGGTTGCACCAGTTGGACTACAGCGTGTTGACGATTATGGGGCACGGGAGAGAAGAGAGCTGCAGGCGAATATCTTTGCACGCGAATTCCTTCTTCCTCGTGCGTTCGCACGACATCTGCATATAGACGACGGTATGGGAGCTACCGAGATCGCAAATAGGACTGGCCTGTCCAAGAACCTGGTCCGCCAGCAGCTCTTTGACGCCCTACTGCTACCGTCACAGGCACCGCACCATGAGGACGAAGCATCCACGGACACCTTCGCCCCCGATCCATCGCAAGATAAAGCGGCTGCACATCGAGGCAGCCCATTTCAACTTCAAGCAGGTCCCGGAACAGGCAAAACACATACTGTCGTAAAACGTATTCTCTCCTTAATTTCGGAGGGAGTGGATCCCGCGTCCATCTTGGTTCTGACATTCTCGAACCGTGCAGCCGGAGAGCTGTCCGAGAGGATAGCGACCGCAACGCCTGATGCTGCGCCTCGCATCTGGATTGGAACGTTTCATGCGTTCGGACTCGACCTTGTCCGCCGATACCACGACAAGTTGCGGCTTTCACCTAATCCGAGCCTTTTTGATCGAAGTGATGCAATTGAGATGTTGGAAGAAATCTTGCCGACCCTCCCCCTGGTGCACTATCGCAACCTGTGGGATCCTGCGATGGTCCTTTGCGACGTGGTTACTGCCATAGGACGCGCAAAGGATGAACTCGTTGATCCAAGTCGATATCGAGCATTGGCTATAGAGATGGAAGAACGTGCAGGGAGCGAGGATGAACGAATTGCAGCCGAGAAATGCTTGGAGATTGCACAACTATACGACTTGTATGAACTGGCCATGCGTGATCGCGGCGGTGTGGATTTTGGCGACTTGATTATGCGGCCTACCTTGCTGCTTGAAGCAAATCCGGACTTGCAAGCAGCGGTTAAGCTGCGGCACCGCCATATCGTGGTCGACGAATACCAGGACGTGAATCGAGCAAGTGGTCGCCTCCTCAGGGTAATTGCGGGCGACGGCAAGCGGCTGTGGGTGGTAGGCGATTCCCGTCAATCAATTTATCGATTTCGAGGAGCCTCATCGGCCAATATGGCTGAGTTCGGCAACGACTTCGCAGGTGCAAAGACTGATCAACTTTCCATCAACTACCGCTCAACTCAAGAAATTGTGAATACTTTTGTTTCGGTCGCCGGGCACATGGGAGCGTCACACGGAATGTTGCCATTGGCGCTCACTGCTATGCGAGGTCATGGTTCGGTATCTCCCCAAATTCGCCGATATGAAACATTGGACGATGAAATCGAGGGAATAGCGGCTAGTATTCGTGAAGTCGAGTCAGCGGGAATGTCTCTTCGGAAGCAAGCCGTCCTGTGCAGGACGAATAAACGCTTGAACGAGATTGCTTCGGGACTAGAGGAGCGCGGTATCCCGGTTCTTCATCTTGGGAGTCTTTTTGAAAGGGAGGAAGTTCGGGATCTACTTGCCATTTTGAGTCTTGCTGTAGATCCATTTGCTGACGGTTTGGCCCGTGTTGGTGCCATGCATCGCTATAATCTTTCCCTTCAGGATGTCTACTGCGCCTCCCGCTATCTGCGAGCAGCAAATCAGCTTTCGCCGGTAGGCCTGGCAACGGCATCGAAAGTTCCTGGACTTTCCTCGCAAGGCAGTAACAGCTTGGCGATTCTGGCACAAGACTTTGACGGAATCGCAGCGACATCCTCTGCGTGGGATCTGCTATCAACATACCTCCTCGATAAAACTGACCTCGCACGTTCGATGTCACTCAAAGACGCTATAACCGACAAGATGCGAGCGGTCGCCGTTTGGCAATTCCTGAACTTCGTGCGTGATCAGAGTCGCGTCGGTTGGGGACTGCCGATTCAGCGAACACTTGATCGTGTTCGTCAGTTGGTCCTGTTAGCCGAAGAACGGGACCTGCGGCAGGTACCTGCCGCTGCGCTCCACCTGAATGCAGTGCGATTGATGACAGTTCATGGAAGCAAAGGCTTGGAATTCGAAGTGGTTCATGTCCCTGGCTTGACCGCTGCCAGCTTCCCCTCATCCAACCGCTGGCAAAGATGTCCTCCCCCAAAGGGGATGATCGAGAGCGCCGGGACCCTATCTGTCGCAGACGAGGGGAAGCAATCGCACGATCATGAAGAAGAGTGTCTGTTTTTCGTCGCTCTCTCGAGAGCGCGGACTCATCTGCGTCTCTATCTAGCCCGGCGCCAGCCGAGCGGGAACAACCGTTCGCCATCACCCTTCTTGGATTGGCTTCCGTCCTCTCTTGTCAGAGAGGTTGGTAATCCAGCACGTTTGCCGCTCCCGGAAAATGCTGCGCGGTCGTACCCGATTCTTGTTCAAAGGACCGCCGGTCGCCACGTGACCGATAGCCACTTGAGTCTATTTGAGAAATGTCCCAGACGATTCTTTTACACCCATGTTCTTGGCCTTGGTGGCAAGAGGAAGACGACCGCATTTTCCCAGACCCACGATTGCATCTATGACTTGATTCGCTGGCTGTCCGACGCTCGGCGGGGGGGTGAGCCTAGCCTTGCTGAAGCTGAAAAAGCGTTCGATGAGATTTGGAAGATCCATGGACCTGTTAGCCATGGATTTGCGGAAGACTATCGGCGGCTTGCGTCGCGGTTATTGGTAGCACTCATTCGCGCCGGAGCGGGCCGTCGTTTCCGTAATTCCGAATCGATCGGGATTGATATGCCAGGTGGCCGTGTCATGGTTGAGCCCAATGAACTTGCAGAGCTTCCAAATGGCACGATCCTTCTTCGGCGTATCCACACTGGATATAAGCGAAGCGATGAGAATAGTCGTCTCGAATACACCCTATACCACCTCGCCGGCCAGACGAAGTTTGGAAACGGCTACTCCGTGGAGGTGGTGCATTTGACCGATGAGGTGATCGAATTGGTCACAATCTCCTCGACAATGATGAACAATCGGCGTACGAAGAGCAACCGGATGTTGACCGACATTGCCGGCGGACATTTCCCGACTAACATTGATGCCGTCACCTGCCCGCGCTGTCCGCACTTTTTCATTTGTGCGGCGACTCCGCAGGGTGCTTTAACTCTACCGTAAAGGAAATCTTGATTGGTGCCTTCCGGGTTCTTTCACCCCCTGCGATTAACAGAGTGAGGGACAGAGACGGGCAATAAGGCCATGAGCTCATGTCCTCTCCAAGGGAGTGTGAGCCATGGAATCTGTTGACATCTTCTACCAAATCGAGGGACGCCGCGAGATTCAGCACCTAGAGGCGCCCGCCGAACACAATTTTGGTGCGGTCAAGGCCCTTCTCATTGAGAAGCACGGCCTTCCTGCCGAAATGATCCTTTTCCTTGAGGACGCCGATGAGCCGATTGACGAACTCATCGTTATTCGTGAACGCATGGGTTCCCATGGGGTAAAGGCGCATCTGCACCGGTGCCGCCATGTCAAGGTAAGCGTCATTTTCAACGGGCAAACTGTGGAGCATAGCTTTGGACCCTCTGCCACCGTGGCTCGGATAAAGCGGTGGGCGGCCGAAAGCAAATTCGGCATGACCCCAGAAGAGGCTGGCGAACACGTTCTGCAAATAGCCGGTACTCATGAT
>JBEKPI010000030.1:0-24387 GCA_049520855.1 Occallatibacter sp. | reverse complement strand
TCAAACGGAATCTGCCGGATACCAGCAAATTCTCCACTCCCGGCCCCGTTTTTTTTCTCGTTTTTGCCTGTGAATCTGTGGAGCCCTATCCAACTATTCTAAAATCAACCACTTACAAGAGACCCTCTCACGGAAGCACGCAAACTGTGAATCAGTGAATCGGTGGACATCCCATTAAATAATTCAAACTAAACCACATCCACCTCACAGTTTCACAGCCCACTGAAACTGTAAAACTGTGAAGCTGTGCTCTCCCCCAGGATGTGCGAGACCGCTGGTCGCCCCCGAATGGACGCAAAAGCTACGTTTTTAACTCCCGCTCGACGCGCGGAACCCCCGGAACCGCTCTATCATCGAATGAGATCGCCAGTTCCACCAGGAGGTTCCCGTGAGCGCATTGCATTCCACCACCGGCAAGCAAGGCCGCCGCGAGTTTCTAAAGGCCGGCGGCGCCATCGCCGCCGCATTCCTGGGCTCGTCCGCCCTGGCCGAAACACCCAAAGCCATGCCCGCATTGCCGTCCAACCCCAAGACGCCCGCTGCCATGCCGACGCGCAATCTGGGCAAGACTGGCTATCGCGTGGGCATCTTCTCGCTCGGCGGCCAGGCGGCCCTCGAGATCGGCCACAACTTCGACGTAGCCGTGCCCCTCATCGAGCGCGCCCTCGACCTGGGCGTCAATTACATTGACACCTCGTCGATCTACGGTGGCCCAGAACGCTGGAGCGAGCAGTACGTCGGCAAGGTGATGGCTCACCGCCGCAACGAAGCCTTCCTGGCTACCAAGACCAAAGAGCGCACCCGCGACGACTCCATGCGCATGATCGAGAAGTCGCTCCAACTGCTCCAGACCGACCACATCGATCTCTGGCAGTTGCACGACATCGGCACCATGACCGATGTGAACCTGGTCTTCGCCAAGGGCGGCGCAATGGAAGCGCTCATCGAGATGCAGCAGCAGAAAGTTGTGCGCAACCTCGGCATCACCGGCCACTACCGCCCCGATGCGCTGATCGAGTGCATCAATCGCCATCCCTTCGACACCATCCTGATGGCCATGAACGCCGCCGACCCGCACCACTACAGCTTCAATCAGGAGCTGCTGCCGCTGGCAGTCGAGCGCCTGATGGGCATCATCGGCATGAAGATTCCCGGCCGCAGCCGCCTGCTCTCCAGTTGGACGCCGCCCTCCATCGAGGAGCAGAAGCACTCCTGGGAAGGCATGAACATCCAGACCTCAACGCCCGGCACGATCACCATGCGCGAGGCCATGTATTACACGCTGTCGCGCCCGGTCAGCACCGTCATCGTTGGCTGCGACTCGATTGCTCAGCTGGAAGAGAATGTGCAACTGGCGCGTGAGTTCACGCCGTTGAGCGACAGCCAGGTGGCGGATCTGGTCAAGCGCGCCGAGCCGGTCTCCAAGCCCTCGCTCTTCTTCCGCTTCTACGACCGGGCCTAACCGGCGAGACGGCAAATCAAATGGGTGTCCCACATCTGGCGCAGCTTCGCAGCGCCAGATGTGGGAACCCTCGAACCATTGATAGCTCGGATTAGTAGCGTCAGCGCAACAGGAACACCCGGTTCGTCCACTCCCAACGCCCAGCTTCTTTTGCCAGTTCGGCCAATGCCGCGACCAGCCCGCCGGTCTCCGCCGGCGGCATCGTCTTCTCGTCAACGAAGATGACGCCGCAATGCGAGCGCGCTTGCTCCGCCCAGGTCTTGAGCAGCGGAGGAATCGTCAGACGGTCATAAGTAACGAGGGTCAACCTTTGGCTGCCGGCTTCTCGCAGGCGGGCAGAGACTTCCCGGCCAATATAGTTTCCGCCTTCCCACTCCGCCATCGAGAAAGCGACGGTCCCTCGACTGCGGCGGCGCAGAGCGTTTGACCCATCCGGCGAGATTCGTTCATCGAGAAGGAATCTAAGCATATCAGCGCTTCGCCGGCCTCTTTGGAGCAAACTCGACGGCTTAAGGCAGCATATGCTTCATCGCTTCAATATCCATCGCGGCGTTTTCGTCCATTGCCTCGCGAATCTCTTCCGGATATGCCTCTGCGTAGTGGACCGCTGCCTGCACCTTAACATGCGGCCATCCGAGATGCCTCGCCGCGGCGGAGACGTCCCCCTTATAGCTGCGGATCAGTTGCATGATCTCCCACGCCGCCAGTGAACTGGCCTGAATGCAGGCCTGCCGCCCCGCCGGTGTATCGCGAAAATCGATGAAGGCGAATTCCGTCCGCCGCAGGCCCTCTTCCACAAGCCGAGCGCTGGCGTCGCTCGGAGTCCATCCATGCCGGTTGGCCATGCGCCTGAGCCGCTTTCCGCTCTCCAGCGGCAGGCGCATACTGATCACTATCGAAGAAGACTCTTTCAAGACATGTTCCCCGCATTGTCGCTTATGTAAGCATTGTAGCGTAAATGGCCTGGAGATCATTTTTTGGAGGATTCTTTGGATCCCCGGTTTATGGACGGGTGCCTCATGTTCGGGCTTTCGGACCTGGAACACCATGAACTCCATGCGAGCGAGCCATTGGCCTCACCGCAGGTGGCTATCCCAGTTGGCTGACCTTCACTGTCAACTTCTCGAAATCCACAGTCCCCAACCCGCGCCTAGCGGGCAGATCGCCCTGCACCACAGCCGCGTCACCCGCAGGCCCGCAGTCAGCATCCCAAGAAACAAAATGCCCAGCACCAGCCCTTGCGTGTAATGCGGCTGACGAAGATCGAGCACCGTATAGTGCAAAATCGTGTGCATCGTCTCGCCGGCCGCTTTGATCGCGGCCACAGGACTGGTTTCCAGCTGAGTCAGAGCCGCGCGCGCCGGCATTGAAGGCCAGCAATAACGAAAGCCCAAACGACCGCACCAGCAGGCTGAAAGGGTCAAGCCAGCCAATCGCCGCCGAGCCAAACAGCGCAGCCACCAAGCTGGCCAGCAGCACCACGTATTTGCCCGTCTGCCAGCGCTTGTAGCGATTCGCCTCGATCCGATGCTTGCCCCGCTTGGACTCCGAAGGCAGGTTGCCAACGAAGTGTTGCAGCGTGCCCAGCGGGCAAATCCACCCGCAAAAGAAGCGCCCCAAAAAGAGCGTGAGCACGAGAATCGCAAGGCACCAGATCAGCCCGCGATAGAGCGCGTGCCCGGCTAGCGCGTTCACCAACGCTATCGCCAATGGGGTGCGCCATGAGCACGACGCATAAGTGCGGAACGCAACTTACTTCATATCGCGCCAGTTCGCGCCGAAGGCCAAGTCGGCGACCAGCGGAACATTGAGCTTGACCACGCCCTCCATCTCCGCGCGCACCAGCGCCTCGACCTCGGCGGCTTCATCAGCCGGAACCTCGAAGAGCAACTCGTCGTGGACTTGCAGGACCATGCGCGTCTTCAGCCCGCGCTCAGTGAGCTTGCGGTCGATCGAAATCATGGCCAGTTTGATAAGGTCTGCGGCGGTACCTTGCAGCGGCGTGTTGATGGCCGTGCGCTCGGCAAAGCCGCGCTGATTGGGGTTGCGGCTCTCGATATCCGGGATGGGGCGCACGCGGCCGAAGAGCGTTCGCACCGAGCCGGCCTTTCTGGTCTCGGCTAGCGTCTTTTCAATGAACGCCTGCACGCCCGCGTAGCGCGCGAAGTAGCGCTCGATGTAAGCGCGCGCCTCAGCCTGCGGAATTCCCAATTGCGCCGCCAGTCCAAAGGGCGAGATGCCATACACAATCCCAAAATTCACAGCCTTGGCGCGCCGCCGCGTCTCCTTGTCAATCTCCGCCGCCGGCACGCCAAAGACCTCGCTCGCGGTCAGCGTGTGAATGTCTTCGTTGTTTTGGTAGGCGCGCGTCAGCAGTGGGTCGCCGCTGAAGTGGGCCAGCAACCGCAGCTCGATTTGCGAATAATCCGCCGAAAGCAGTTGCGTGCCGGGCGCGGCGGTGAAGGCTGCGCGAATCTCGCGGCCCAACTCGGTGCGGATGGGAATTTGCTGCAAATTTGGATTGAAGGAGGATATGCGCCCGGTGGCCACAGATGCAGACTGAAATGTTGTGTGGATGCGTGATTGATCGTCGGTCTGATGCGGCAAGGTATCGCTGTAGGATGACTTGAGTTTTGATAAGTGCCGGAATTCGAGTACCAAACGGGGAACTTCGTGCTGCTCAGCCAGAGGTTCCAAGATGTCTTTTGCGGTGGAGAGAGACTTGCTCTTGCCTCGTCTGGCGGGAGCGCGTAACCCTAGCTTGGTAAAAAGAATTTCTCCCAATTTTTTCGGGGAGTTTATGTTGAAGTTCTCACCGGCAAGCTCGTGAATTTGTTGTGTCAAGCGATTGATTTCTTTCTCGAAACGTGACGAAAGGTCAATCAATATCTGCTTGTCGATGCGCACACCCGCCTGCTCGATGCGAAAGAGGACCGGAGCAAGCGCGAGATCCATCTCATAGGCTCGCTCCAGCCCATCCTTTTCAACTTCGGCCTTCAACACCGGAACCATTGCATGAATAGATGCGGCGCCTGCGGCCAGAGAGGAAGGCGCAGGCTGGCCCTGACGGGCAGCCACATCAGCCAGCGACTGGGTGGCGTGCGTGGGATTGAGCGCATAGGAAAGCAGCATCGTGTCGTCCACAGCGCCGCGCGGCGCGACACTCTGCGCGCTCAGCAGGTGCAGCGCCGACTTCCAATCGTGCGTTTGCTTGGCCACGGCGGTATCTTCCAGCAGCGCCCGCAACTCCGGCGTCAACGGCAGGCGCAGGGCCACCGCTGGCTCCGAGCAGACACCAATACGGAAGCTGGCCTTCTTTTCGGCTGTTTCGGCCATATCGAGCAGCGACATCGTCTGCTGTGGTTCGTCTTCCGACTCCGGCTTCGGCGTAGCCATATCGAGCGCGAAGGCAAACCCACCAGTGCGCGCGGCGGCGTAGAACGCGGCGAATTGCTCGGCGCTGGGCTCCTCGATAAGTTCGAGGGCTGGCGCCGTTTCAGCTGGCAGGTTGGCCTGTTCGTCAGCCGGCCCTTCGATCTGTTCAAGGGCTGGCGCTGCTTCGGAGGGCGCGAGTTCACGCAGCATGGAGGTGAATTCAAGCTCCATGAAGAGTTTGCGGCAGGCCTCCAGGTCCGGCGCTTGCGTCTCCATTGCCGCGAGATCGAGCGCCAGCGGGACATGAGAATCGATCGTGACCAATTCCTTCGAGAGCAGAACAGCGTCCCGGTTCTGCTCCAGCGACTCGCGATAGCTCTTGCGCTTGACCTCGCTGGCGCGCTCCAGCACTGCCTCCACCGAGCCGAACTCGACAATCAAATCCACGCTGCCCTTGTCGCCGATCCCCGGCGCGCCGGGAATGTTATCCACCGCATCGCCGCGCAGGGCCATCACATCGACGACCTTCTCCGGCGGCACGCCCAGCACCTCCACCACCTTGGCGGGGTCCAGAATCAGGTTGTCCTTCTGCGGATTGAGAATCTTCACGGCCTCGGTGACCAACTGCATCATGTCCTTGTCGCCGCTGACGATGAAGACCTCATGCTGCTGCTCGGCGGCCTCGCGGGCCAGTGTGCCGATCACGTCGTCGGCCTCGAAGCCCTCGGCCTCCAGGATGGGAATGTGCAGCGCCTCCAGCGCGCGGCGAATATAAGGAATCTGGCGGCGCAAGTCCTCCGGCATGGCCGCGCGATTGGCCTTGTAGCCCTCGTAGCTCACCTCGTCGAAGCTCTGCGTCTTGCCGTTCCACTTGCGCAGCGGCTTCATCGCGCGCGCCCGCTCATCGCGAAAGACCTCGCCGCTCACGTCGAAGACCGCGGCGAAGTACCGCGGCTCGAAATCCTGGCGCAGCTTCTTAATCATGTTCACGAAGACGTAAATGGCCGCCGTGGGCAGCCCGCCGCGCGTGGACATGGGCCGCGAGCGCTGCATCGCGTGGTAGGCGCGAAAGATGAACGACATGGTGTCGAGCAGAAAGACGGGCGGCTTGGCTTGGTCGGTCACGGCTACGAGTTTATCAGGGGGCAGTTCTCTGTGGCCGGTTCTGGGGCATTCCCAGTAACGGAGCAGGTGACGCCGACGCTTCATGACCGGCATCGTTTCTTCGGGATTCTCCTAGGGTACACGGTCAATGGGGCGAGCACCGAAACGGGTCGGGCATCCTCTCTGCCGTGACTTTTTCTGGGGAGCTTTCTGGGGTTTGGGCGCACACCCCCGACACACAAATACTCACAGGGATTTTGGAGAAATGGCGGCATGAATCGTGGTGAGAACTCGGCACTGTCCAGTGCTAAGGAGAATTTACCGTTAACTCCGGCGCGGATTCCGTAAATCCGGTGGGATGGAGCGGGCTTAATCACGCACGGATGCTGGCACACCGGAATGGTCTGTCCGGTCAGTTTCCAGGGACGGGAGAGAGGAAAATCCCATCCGATTGTTGGATGGGGATGGGCAATCTGCTGCTGGCATTCCTGGAGGCCTGGGGTGAAACGGTTTTTCGCAGGAGGGTCGACCGGAAAAATCTTAAAAACTGTAGATGCGGATGGGCCAGAGGTCATGGTCGCAGGAAATTCATGGGGAGACGGAGGCCTTTCCGGCACGGTGGCACACATAGCCCTATCTGGTAAATTTTCTGGTAAATTTTACTTTTTTCCTTGTGTGCAGTTCTCCTGGTATGCTTCAATGGTAGTCGCTTTAGCTCTACAAAATTTTGGAGGAGAAAATGAAATTTTTGAGGGAACTCGTATCGGTAAGCGCGATTGCTTCCGTCGCCTTGTTTCTCGGTGGATGTGGTGGAGGTTCTAAGCCGACATCCCAGGTGATATCGTTTCCGGCGCCATCGTCTCCGCTCGTAGTAGGGGGCACGGCCACATTGTCCGCCACGGCAACATCCGGTCTGGCCGTAACTTATGTCTCAAATTCGACATCCATCTGTACTGTGAGCGGAAGTACGCTCACGGCGGTCACTACCGGCACATGCAGCGTGACTGCGTCGCAGGCTGGCAATTCAGCCTTCACTGCAGCCCTGCCGATTACCGTGACATTTAGCATTGGTGGAGATTCGCAGACTATTACCTTCGGCACAGTGCCAGCACTCAACGAGGGCGACACGGAAACACTGACAGCCACCGCTTCTTCCGGACTGACTGTCAGCTTTACGGCAAGTCCATCCTCGGTCTGCACGGTAAGTGGCACCACTCTGACAGGAGTTGGCCCAGGAACGTGCACCGTGACCGCCAGTCAGGCGGGAAATTCGACGTACGCGGCCGCTGCTTCCGTTCCGCAGACCCTTACCGTCAGTAATCCCACTTTAAGTTCGCAGACTATTACCTTCGGCACAGTGCCGGGACTCGCCGCGCCCGGCACGGAAACACTGACAGCCACCGCATCTTCCGGACTGACTGTCAGCTTTACGGCAAGTCCATCCTCGGTCTGCACGGTGAGTGGCGCCACTCTGACAGGAGCTGGCTCAGGAACGTGCACCGTGACAGCCAGTCAGGCGGGAGATGCGGCGTACACGGCCGCTCCTTCCGTTCAGCAGAACCTTACCGTAACTGGTTCCAGCGCGCCCCCGCCGGTCAACCTCTCTTCCGGTTTCACGGGCAGCCCGGCGGCCACCGCTGATGGAGGCTCGATTGACACCTACTCGGGAAGCAGTCTGGACGCCCCCCCCGCCTATAGTTGCACCGGCGGCCCCGCTGAGTGTGGCTCAGGATCGGGCGGAGGTGCCTCGAGCTATTTCTACGTCTACTACCAGACTACTGAGGCTCTCGCGGGTACCACCAGTCCTTTCGAATATGTGGGCTTGTCGATCTTTGCCCCCGGTGTGTCCGGATTGAGCGCCACCGGGAATACATCTGGTGTGTCATTGAGTGGGCAGACAAGCATCTCGTTCGCGTTTAACAGCAATGCGGAGTGGGTTACGGCGGATGGAACGCCTAACGTACTGGTTCAGTTGACGATGGGAGATTTGTACAACCCAACCCCGACGACGACGTGTAATATACAGTTGCGGACTGTGTTTGCGGCCACCGGCGGCGCAACGGGAACACCGTACACAATCCCGCTGGCGAACTTCAATGTGACGAATAATTGCGGCGATTCCACAATGACAGTAGGCACCGCTCTTACCCAGCCGATTTCAGAGATTGACTTCCAGGGCGATGGCGGAGGGGCGGCTGTCACGATCAATGGAGTAGCATCCAACTCAAACCTGACGACTGCAAACACTGCCGTTCCCCCAGTCTATCCGACAACGATTGCTTTAGGGGGCCCGATCACGTTCCAATAAACGCACAAAACATGTGAAGAAAATGGGCGCTTCGGCGCCCATTTTTTTTGCCGGCGGGTGGCCCCGGTCCCGGAGAAATTTCCAGGGTACGCTGAGAGTGCCCCGGTGCCTGTCCTGAGCTTGTCGAAGGATCCCTCGCATTTGGGGACCAAGGACGACAGTACGAACCTTGTGCGCTGGGGTGGAAGCCGGTCAAGCGCGGCCTCGTTACCCAGCCTGAGGACTCTCAATGGTCAAGCTATCGCCATTATCAAACGGGCATGCACGGAACCGTAGAGATCGAATCGGGATGGACAGCCTGCGAGAGAGGCGGGAAACTACCCAAGCGGCACAAGCGCCGCATACTTCACAGTTTTGTAGGCGGCCCACGCCATTTTACTTGACTGGGCCGCCCGCGATTTAATTGCCGACGACACGAATGCGTTCATTGTCTATATCCGCAATATAAATGTTGTCGACAGCGTACACCGCCACGCCAAAGGGGCTATATATGTCTGCTCTAGCAGCCACTCAGCCGTCGCCGGACTCATTCCCGGTCCGAAACCCGCCCCGCCCGCCCTCTCAACTTTTCCCCTCCAACGCAGAAAAGCCGCCCTGGAGGGCGGCTTTTCTGCGTTTGTATGATTTTCAGCGCGTAAAGCGAACGAATAGCGAATGCATCGCAAGGTCATTTGCTCGACACGCCGCCTATCATTTATTGGCTGACATTGCGGATACGTTCATTGGAAGTGTCCGCGATGTAAATGTTATCTTCAGTATCGACTGCAACGCTTTGGGGCTGAGACAACTCTGCGTTGTCTGGTACACCGCTATCACCGGAGTATCCACAAGTGCCATCTCCGGCCACTGTCGTAATGATCCCCGTGGATACGGCAACTTTGCGAATACGGCAATTGTTTGTATCAGCGATGTAGATGTTTCCAACTGGATCGGACGCCACTCCAGTGACTTCACTGATCTCAGCGTTGGTCGCAAGTATTCCGTCGCCGTTATACCCAGACGTGCCGGTTCCGGCTACTGTGGTGATGTTTCCCGCAGTTACCTCGCGAATGCGTGCGTTGCCACTATCCGCGATGTAGATGTTGCCGGAGGCGTCCACCGCCACCGCGCTGGGCGTATTTAGTTCTGCGCTCGTCGACAGTATTCCGTTACCGTTATACCCCGCCGTGCCGTCTCCTGCAATCGTTGAAATGACACCTCCAGCCACCTTGCGGATACGGTTATTGTTTGTGTCGGCGATGTAGACGTTGAGGGTGTTATCCAATACCACGCCCATTGGCACATTCAGTTCTGCGCTAGCTGCCGATCCGCCGTCGCCTGAAAAGCCTTTGATGCCATCTCCGGCCAATGTTACAATTTCGTCAAGCGCCGCTATCACCTCGCGAATGCGATTATTATTTGTGTCCGCAATGTAGATGTTGCCGAAGGTGTCCACGAACACGCCGCTGGGAGAATTCAGTTCTGCGCTGGCCGGTGAAATCCAGTCGCCGTTATACCCCGCCGTGCCGTTTCCAGCCACCGTACTGATCTCGCCAGTGGTCACGGACACCTCGAGGATACGGTTATTGGCCGTGTCGGCGATGTAGGTGTTGCCGGAGGCGTCCACGAATACGCCGTAGGGGTTGTGCAATTCGGCATTTACAGCAAGTCCACCACCTGCATTTCCTGCAGTGCCGTTTCCCGCCAGCGTTGCGATGACTCCAACGCTTCCGGCAAAGGTTACTGTAACGCTCTCATTACCTGACATCGTAATCGTGCAAGCAACATTGCCGGAGCAAGCTCCCGCCCAAGTGACGCCATATCCGCTGGATGGAGATGCCGAGAGAATAACTGAAGAGGCTTGAACAAATGTTGCCGAGCAAGTGCCGGGGCAAGAGATACCGGCAGGCGAACTCGTCACCGTGCCGCTTCCGCTGACGCTCACTGAAAGCGTCTCAGGCACCTCAACAAAGGTGGCGGAGACATTCACTGCCCCTGACATCGTAAACGAGCAAGTCCCTGTGCCGGAGCAAGCGCCCGACCAGCCAGAGAATGTGTATCCGCTGGCGGGCGAAGCAGACAAGCTGACATTCGTCCCGTAAGTGAATGATTCCGAGCTAGTGCCGGAGGTAAAGACGTCGATGTTAGGGTAACTCGACACCGAGCCGTTGCCGATGACGCTCACTGTAAGCGTCTCCAACTGAGTAAATGTGGCAGTGACGCTCTTGGCCGCAGTCATCGAAACTGTGCAAGCTCCTGTGCCGGAACAAGCGCCGGACCAGCCCGTAAAGCTGTATCCGGTGGAAGGGGAAGCCGAGAGGCTGACATTCGTCCCATACGGGTAGTTTGCCGAACAAGTGCCCGGGCACGAGATGCCGGAAGGTGAACTCGTTACCGTGCCGCTTCCACTGACGCCTACTGAAAGCGTCTCCAACGGAGCAAATGTGGCAGTGACGCTCACGGCTGCGGACATCAGAACCGTGCAAGCTCCGGTGCCGGAACAAGCGCCGGACCAGCCCGTGAAGCTGTATCCGGTGGAAGGGGAAGCCGAGAGGCTGACATTCGTCCCATACGTGTAGGTTGCCGAGCAGGTGCCAGGGCAGGAGATGCCGGAAGGAGAACTTGTCACCGTGCCGCTGCCACTGACGCCTACTGAAAGCGTTTCAGACAACTGAGTAAATGCGGCGGTGACGCTCTCGGCCGCAGACATAGGCACCGTGCAAGCTCCTGTGCCGGAACAAGCGCCCGACCATGTGACGCCGTACCCTGTGGCGGGTGAAGCCGATAGGGTGACATTCGTCCCATAGGTGTATGTTGCCGAGCAAGTGCCTGGGCAAGAGATGCCGGAGGGCGAACTCGTCACCGTGCCGCCGCCAGTGACGCTCAATGTAAGCGTCTCAGACAGAGCAAATGTGGCAGTAACGCTGCTGGCCGCGGTCATCGAAACCGTGCAAGATCCTGTGCCGGAACAAGCGCCGGACCAACCGGTAAATTGGTATCCAGCGGCTGGAGAGGCAGAGAGGCTGATATTCGTCCCATACGCGTAGGTCGCCGAGCAAGTGCCTGGGCAGGAGATGCCGCTGCCCGTCACCGTGCCGCTACCGCTGACGCCTACTGAAAGCGTCTCAGACAACTGTGTAAATGTGGCGGTGACGTTCTCTGGGGCGGTCATCGGAAGGGGACAAGTGCCGGTTCCGGAACAAGCGCCGGACCAGCCTGCAAACTTGTATCCCGTGGCAGGCGAAGCGGTGAGGGTATATGTGTTGCCGTAGTAGATTCCCAGCGAGCAGGTGCTTGGGCAAGAGATGCCGGAGGGCGAGCTCGTCACCGTGCCGCTCCCGCTGACGCTCACAGTAAGCTCCTCAACGGGGCCATACTGCGTAACAGTCACAGGTCCCAATGTGCCCGGTGATCCAAAAGGAATTGTCACATTCGCCTGCCTTGTCCCGCCAGTATTTTGCGTGACGGTAAACTGAGTAGAGCAGTTGTACTGGACACCGGTGCCTACCTCATTGCATTGGTTATTATAAAATTGAATCCAAGAGCCCGTGGATACGGGTTGCGGGCTTCCGCAAATCTGGCCATACGCTTCGGTGAAAGAGTATGTTACGGTTCCCGATCCACCGCTGGTGTAAAAGACATTGGGATTTACGCTCATGATCTGTGGCGTGCAATAAGCACCTGTTTCAGGTTTTACGCTCAGATTACGCGTTACGGTCGTGCTTTTTGCCGAGGTTGGCGCGCTTGGCTGACTTGTGTTTGTATTGGGTTTGTTTTGGGCTGCGGCTACTGTGCCGAGGCAAAGCAGCATGATCAACGACATAGTAATTCGCATTGAGTTTCCTCTTTCCTTCTGATTGTGTGAAGAGGAGCACCCCGCTCCTCAATCGATTCAAGGTATCGGTCTCCAGCTTTCGCTGGAACCACGCTGAACATTACGTAAGGAAGTTACTATTGTAATTCTAATCATTTTTGGGGTGCCCTGTGGGAAATTTTGCGATAATAACTGAGAATTAAGGCGGCGGGTGGGCTGGTGGCCCGGATTTTTGGACCTGGGAACCCACGAATCTTATCCGGCGCGTTCTCCGGTCTCTGATCTCTGACCCCTTGCATATAATTTCCCCCGCATGGCGCACAATCATTCTGGAGGGAAAGAATGTCCAACTGGAATCTCAGCGCCGCAGTTACTCAAATGCAAACAAAGCACAGACGAGAATAGTTACCAGAAAGGAACTCCCCCTCCCCCCCCCCTATACCCCCTTGGGGTATAAATTTAGTCAAAAACCTTGCAGATTAATTCACCGCGAGAACAGAATCCTGGCCGAAAAACTACAGAAACCCCCGCGTCGTTACTGGAGAAAAGCTGGTTCGAGCACGAAACGCGAATGTGCGTAAAATCGCAATGGTTTTCCCGCATGATGAGAAATGGCCCTTCAGGAAACCGCCGAATTTCGCCGAAAAGAGCCGCTTTTTGCTCCCCAAAAGGGTATTTTTCGTCAAAGAATGTGCTTTTCTCGACAGGAGATTCGAGGAGTCAGATCACGAGGAGCATACGGCTTTTCTTCGCCGGGGTATCATGAACGTCGTCGCTCCGTCACTCCAGGAACATGCAATCCCCATAACTGAAGAAGCGGTACTTCTGTTGCACGGCGTGGCGATATGCGGCCAGCACCGGCTCGCGTCCGGCGAAGGCGCTGACCAGCATCAGCAGGCTGGACTGCGGCAGATGAAAGTTGGTGAGCAGCGCGCCCACCAGCCGAAACTCAAAGCCGGGCGAGATGAAGATCTCCGTCTCGCCGGAGTGGTCTTGCAGAGGGCAGCCCTTTGACTGCTGTGCGCAGTGTTCCAGCGTTCGGACGACGGTGGTGCCGACGGCAACGATGCGCCGGCCCTCGGCCACGGCACGATTGATGGCGTCGGCGGCGGGTTTGGAAAGCGTGTAGCGCTCGCGGTGCAGCTTCACGTCCTCCAACCTCTCCACACGCAGCGGCGCGAAAGTTCCCAGGCCCACGTGCAGCGTGAGGCGCGCAATCTCGACGCCGCGAGCAGACAGCGCATTGAGCGTCTGTGGCGTGAAGTGCAGGCCCGCAGTCGGCGCGGCCACAGAGCCTCGCTCGCGCGAGAAGACCGTCTGGTAGCGCTCGCGATCCGCCTCTGCCTCGTCTCGATGGATGTACGGCGGCAGCGGTATGTGGCCGATGCGGTCCAGCACGGCAAAGAAATCCTCCACCGGCTTGAAGCGCAACAGGCGCTCGCCAAAGTCGCCACGCTCCAGCACCTCGGCCTCAAGCTCGATTGCGCCAGTGGGCGAAGGAAAAACAAGAATCTCGCCGATGGCCACCTTTCTGCCGGGACGGACGAGAGCGCGCCAGATGCTTTCTTCAGATGCCGGTTGAGGTTTGTGGTCTCCCACCCATTCCGCTGAGGAGCGCGGAATGGATGGGGCACGAGGCAGTTGTCGAGCGACGGGCTCGGTGAGCATCACTTCGATCTGCCCGGTTGGCTTTTCGCGCTCGCGGCGCAGCGTGCGCCGGGCATAAAGCCGCGCGGGAATCACGCGCGTCTCGTTCAAGACCAGCAGGTCGCCGGGATTCAGCAGCGAGGGAAACTCGCTGAAGCTCGCATCGCGCAAGGCTCCGGTAGCGCGATTCATCAACAGCATTCGGCTCAGTCCGCGCTCGGCCGGCGGTTGCTGCGCGATCAACTCCGGGGGCAGATCGTAATCGAAGTCGGCAACGCGGAGGCCGGTCATGCGCTCGGCTTCCTGAAGTAGTCGAGCGCCCGCAGCCGCGCCCGTTCGATGGCTGCATTCAACTCTTCGCGCTTCGGTTCAAAATCCGCTGGCGGCAGGTCGGCGGGAACCTTCGTCCATCCAGCCCAACTGACGCAGATGCGCGTGAAGGGCTTGGGCACCAGGAAGCGGTCCCAGGAGCGTATGACCCAGGCGCGCTCCGGCTGCAGATGAAAGACGCCGATGGGCGCGCCGGTCATCTGCGCCAGCTTGATGGGGCCCATCTTGGTCTGATGAATGGGGCCGCGCGGGCCGTCGGCGGTGAAGACCACCGGCCGGCCGTTCTCGATCACGCGCTTCAGTCCCATGAGCCCCTCGCGCCCGCCCCGGCTGCTGGAGCCGCGCACGGCGTGGAAGCCAAAGAGTTCGAGGATACGCGTGATCAACTCGCCGTCGAAGCTGCCGCTGATGAGGATCGTGCCGTGGGAGCGCCGGAAATACGCCGCGCAGGGCAGCACGCACTGGTGCCAGAAGCAATAGATCTCCGGCCCCGCGCCCAGGCCGAAGAGCCGTGGTGTGGCGCCCGCTTCGGCGATGACTTCAAAGCGCCAGGTGCGGCTGACGATGCTGACGAGCGCCCACACCACGCGCGGGACCACGGCCAGCACAAGGCGCTGGGCGAGCGTGAATCGTGGTTGGGCTTTGGCGGTCACTCTTTCGATTCTAGAACGCAGATCCTTCGGCTCCGCTCAGGAATACCGCAGCCAGCGCACGATCTCGGGCAGCGTAGCCCGCTTGCCATACATCAGGATGCCCACGCGGTAGAGGCGCGAGGAAAACCAGAGCACGCCCCAGATGCTCACGATCATCAGACCAATGGAAGCCGCGAATTGCCACTTCGGCGGCATCTCCAAACCCATGCGGGGAAGCATGACAAAGGGCGCGGTGGGCGGAAAGAGCGATGCGGCAACGGCCCAGGGCGAACTGGGATCGGCGAGCAGGAAGGGAATGATGCCGAAGCTGAGCCAGACCGGAACGACAGCGAACGGCATGTACATTTGCAACTCCTGCGCCGACTCGCAGGTGGAGGCCAGACCGGAAAAGAACGCGCTGTAGAGAAAGAATCCAAGCACGAAATACACCGGAAACAGAAGGCCCTCGGCCAAAGAGAAGTGCACGGCGAAATTGCCGTTGAGCAGGGTCGCGGCCAGCGCCGAGCCAGTGAGCAGGGCCGCAGCAACCGCCCAAATCGCAATTTGCGTCAGGCCCACAGCGCCCACGCCGAGCAGCTTGCCGGTGAGCAGATCGTCGGGACGGGCCACGGCCAGCATCACCTCGAAGATGCGCGAGTTCTTCTCTTCGATCACCGAGCGGGCCATGTCCAGGCCGTAGAGCAGGATCGGCATAGCCAGCAGAAAGGCCATGACCATTGCCTTGGAGAACGCCGCCATTCCATTGCTCTTGGCAGACTCGCCTTGTTTGTTCACCTGGAGGGTCTCGATGGAGACCTCTTTGAGCACGGCATCGGCTTCCTCCGGCTTAAGCCCCCTGGCGGTCAGGCGCTCATTCAGCAGGCCACGGTTCAGCGCCGATTCCAGCCGCTCCCGGATGGCGAAATCGCCCGAAGATTGCGATGTGTAAGTGGCAGTCGTCGCTCCCGCCGGCGAAGTGGCCAGGTCGAGAAGCCCGTCGATCGCCTTGCTCTTGACAAGATCCATCAGCGCGGCGCGATCCTGAGAGCTCGCCGGAGCGATCACGTCCACCGTGAACTGCGCCTCCTTGTCGTTCAGCAACTGGCTGCGAACGGCGTCGGCAAGAGGCGCGCTGTCGGCGGCAATGGCCAGATGCTTGACCAGGCGGGTGTTGCGCCCGGTGAAATAGCTCGCGCCCATCATCCCAACGATCATCAGCGGCACCAGCACCGTGGAGAACTTGAAGGCCCGTCCGCGAATCTGCTCCAGGTACTCGCGCCGCGCAATGAGAAGAACGTTACGCATGGTTCTTGCCTCCCACGGTCTCAATGAAAATCTCTTCCAGCGAGGGTTCGACCAGCTCGAAGCGGTAGATGGTTGCCGCTGCCGCAGCCTCGCGCAGCAGCTTCTGCGCGTCCCCGTGCGGCTTGAGCTTGATCTCGGCGTGGCCGGAGAAGTTTTTTGCTTCGGCGATCTCGCCGCTGCTCAGGAAGGCAGCGCTTCCCTCGAATTCGACGATCACCCGGTTGCGCTCATAGCCGGATTTGATCTGGCGCAGATTGCCGGCCAGCACGGCCTTGCCGTTGTCGATCAGGCAGATCGAGTCGCACAGCTTCTCCACCTGGTCCATGCGATGAGTCGAGAACAGGATCGCCTTGCCCTGGTCTTTCAGTTCCAGCAGCGTCCGCTCGACCAGAACCGCATTGACAGGATCGAGGCCCGAAAAAGGTTCGTCCATCACAATCAACCCAGGGTCGTGCAGCAGCGTGGCGATGAACTGAATCTTCTGCTGCATCCCCTTGGAGAGTTCCTCGGTCTTTTTGTGGAGGGCGCCGGCAATCTCCATCCGTTCGGCCCATGCGCTGGCGCGCTTTTGCGCTTCCCCGGCGTCGAGCCCATGCAACTGGCCGAAGAAGGCGAGTTGATCGAGAACCTTCATTTTCTTGTAGAGGCCGCGCTCCTCGGGAAGGTAGCCCACCCGCTCCAAGCTGTTGCGCTCGAAGGGCTTCTCGAAGAGGCGGATGCTTCCGGAGTCAGGCAGGGTGATGCCCATCATCATGCGAATGGAGCTGGTTTTGCCCGCTCCGTTCGGCCCCAGCAGACCGAACATCTGGCCCGCCTCGATCGATAGGCTCAGGTCGCTGACGGCAACCTTGTTCTCGTAGGCCTTGGTTACAGCCGCGAGTTCGACAACTGGCATGAATTCTCCCGCCGCTCACTCTATAGTCTGGTCTCGTGGAACCGGGAGCCGGCCTGCATGAAGTGTAGCAAAGCCAACACTGCGAGGGGCCAGTCAGTCAGCCGCAAGTCTTTTCGTTGACTCCGGGGCGCGATTCGGGTATTCTGGAATCCTTGCGCGGTGTTGCGCCTGGGGTCTGTGTGTGTTCACCCGGACTCGGCTCGTCGATGCCCTTGGTTGATGTTTTTGGGATCGGCTGGAACAGGCGTTCGGCTACCGGATTCGAGTTGAGAAGCGCTGTTTGGCGCGAGTCCGGTTGAGCGAGAGCCCATCTCAGGGCCAGCCCTCGCAATCCTCACCCGAACAGATTTGTTTGGCAGTGGGTGGAATGAGGCCCGTGCGCTCGATTGGCGCGGGCAGGAGCGCTTTGCGCTGGATTTTTGCTGGGTTCGATTGACTTGAAGACAGGCGTCTTAGAGGGTGAGAGATGGGTACCTTTGTTCCGAGCGGCAAGAGTATTGACCGCAAATGGTTTGTAGTGGATGCCAGCGGCAAGACGCTGGGCCGTCTGGCGACCAAGGCAGCCGATGTGTTGAGCGGCAAGCTGAATCCCCAGTATGTGCCGTACATTGATGTGGGTGACCACGTGATCGTGATCAACGCGGAGAAGGTCCGCCTGACCGGCCTCAAGGCTCAGAGCAAGCTCTATCGCCGCTACACCGGTTTCCCCGGCGGGCTGCGCGAGGAGTCGTACACGCGCCTCTTGAACCGCAAGCCGGAGATGATTCTGGAGCAGGCCATCAAGGGCATGTTGCCCAAGAGCAAGATGGGGCGCCAGATGGCCACCAAGTTGAAGGTCTATCGCGGCGACAAGCACCCCCACGAGGCGCAGATGCCGGTGGCGCTGGAAATCGCGTAAGAGCAGCTATTAGCTATTAGCTATTAGCCTTTAGCTTTTCATTGGAATTCGAACTTTCTAGGCTTTGGTTTTTAGCTAAAAGCTAAGAGCTAAAAGCTGAGAGCTAAGAGGAAAAGAATGGCAGATCTGGTTCAGTATTACGGGACGGGGCGGCGCAAGTCGGCGATCGCGCGCGTCTTCCTGCGTCCCGGCACGGGCGAGTGGAAGGTCAACGGCAAGGCATTCGATGTGTATTTCGTCACCGAACAGCAGCGCGTAGCCGCCAAGCGGACCTTGGCGCTGGTCGAGCTGGCTTCCAGCTTCGATGTGATCACCACCGTCAAGAGCGGCGGCGTAGCCGCGCAAGCCGATGCCGTCAAGCTGGGCGTTGCCCGCGCGCTGGTCCAGTTCAACCCCGAGTTGCGCAAGGCGCTCAAGGCCGAAGGCCTGCTAACCCGCGACTCGCGCATGAAGGAACGCAAGAAGTACGGGCAGAAGGGCGCGAGAGCGCGGTTCCAGTTCTCGAAGAGATAGTTTTCAGTGCTCAGTTATCAGTTCTCAGTTGTTTGGCGCTTGGCTTTTCGGGCTTGCTGACAACTGAAATCTGACAACTGACAACTCGTTTCACCAATTTCCCGCATTAGCGGGTTCAATCCGGGCGCAGGCATCGACCACCCGGATGCAACTCACGAAGGAGGCCAATGGCCACGATCACAATGAAGGAGCTGCTCGAAGCTGGAGTTCACTTCGGGCATCAGACCAAGCGCTGGAATCCCAAGATGAAGGAGTACATCTTCGGCGAGCGCAACGGAATCTACATCATCGACCTGCAGAAGACGCTGAAGCTCTTCAAGGAAGCGTCGAAGTACGTTACCGAGCTGTGCGCGAGCGGCAAGACGATTCTCTTCGTCGGCACCAAGCGCCAGGCGCAGGAGGCCGTAGCCGAGGAGGCCAACCGCGCGGGAATGCCGTACATCAACCAGCGCTGGCTGGGCGGCCTGCTCACCAACTGGGTGACGGTGCAGAAGTCGGTGAAGCGCCTTCAGGAACTGGATGAGATGGCCACCGATGGCCGCTATGACCTGCTGACCAAGAAGGAAGTGATCAAGCTGGAGCGGGAGCGCAAACACCTCCAGGCCAATCTGGCCGGCATCAAGACCATGAAGCGGCTGCCGGACGCGCTCTTCATCGTCGACTCGAACAACGAGGCGATCGCCGTGAAGGAGGCCCGCAAGCTGGGCATTCCCGTGGTGGCGGTGGTCGATACGAACTGCGACCCGACGGTCGTAGATTACGTGATTCCGGGCAACGACGACGCGCTGCGCGCGATTCGCCTCTTCACCTCGAAGATCGCCGATTCGGCGGCCGAGGGCGTGAATCTGGTGGGCGACAAGGCCTTTGCCGAGGAGCTGCCCGAGCCGGCGGCCGAGGCTGAGGGCGCGGAAGCCGCGCCGCTCGAGGAATTGGATCTGGAAGCGGCTCTGGGCGGCGGCATTCGCAAGGCGCCGGCCGCGGTTGCGGCGTTGCTGGAAGAGGCCGATGTGGCCGAGGGCGCTCTTTAATCGTTCGTGCGCCTACGTGGATGCGGCAGTTCAATCCCCTCGAATTTAGTGCGTGAAATCCTGCTCGATGAGAAGGCCAGATGACGAGATATCAGGAAATCTGTGAAGCGGCCTCCGCGGCCCGCAAGAACTGGTTAAACCGCAAGGACCGCAGCCTGCAATGCTTTGTGTCTCTTGTTGACGGGCTGATAACGTATTGCGCGATTCCGGAAGATCAAATTGTATTTTTGCGCTGGGATAAAGCGGCGGGCGAAGGTGGATCGCTTCGGCCTCCTAAAGACGGAGAGAGGGTATTCCCTCCGAAGGCTGTGGAGTATGACAAGGACAAGGATGAATGGAGCCTGCACATCCTTATATACGTCAACCCTCAGAGAAACTTTCCGCGATATTATGTCACCTTTGGCCTTTTCGTCACCGAAAAGGACGGAGACTTGCTGGTGGGGGTAGGTCCAGAGCAGCCTCGTGTGATCGATCCGAATGATCAAAGTCAACGCGAAGAGTTCTGCCAAGGCATTGTCGAGGCGATTCGGGAGAGCTTTGAACATCCAAGAGACCCGAACCCGCGAGGGATCGGTTTCACGGTTGTGACGTCAAACTAGGCCATTCTGTGGACGTGCACCGTTTCCCGGGTGGCCCAGGTCCGGAATTTTAGAGCTGGGATACGAGAATCCCGGCCAGCGTCCCTTCCAAAGTTTTGGGCAGGGGCTGTGAAGACAAAGAATTTCAGGAAGAGAGAGAAGAGCTGTGAGCGAAAAGATTGATGCCAAGCTGGTAAAAGAGCTTCGGGAAAAATCCGGCGCGCCGATGGGCGACTGCCTCAAGGCGTTGCAGGAGACCAAGGGGAATATCGAGGAGGCTTTTGTCGTGCTGCGCAAGCGGGGCATGGCTTCGGCGCAGAAGAAGGCCGCCCGCACCACCAACGAGGGCGCGGTGGGCACCTACATTCACGCCGGCGGCAAGATCGGCGTGCTGCTCGAACTGAATTGCGAGAGCGACTTCGTGGCCCGCACAGAGGACTTCCAGGGGCTGCTCAAGGACATCGCGATGCACATCGCGGCCTCCGATCCGCGCTTTGTCAGGTCAGAAGACGTGACTGCGGCGGATATGGAACGCGAGAAGGATATCTATCGCGCCCAGGCCGCCGCCACAGGCAAGCCGGCTCCGGTGATCGAGAAGATCGTGGACGGCAAGATGGCCAAGTTCTACGAGGAGGTTTGCCTGCTGGAGCAGCCCTTCATCAAGGATCAGGCCGTCAGCATCAAGGAATTGATTGCCACCAAGGTGGGCAAGCTGGGCGAGAATATCACCGTCCGCCGTTTCGCGCGCTTCAAGGTAGGCGCGCCCGACTGGACCGTGGCCACCACGAAGCCGGTGGAAGCGGTTGTCGAGTAATCCCAACTTGCATTTCGGGATTCAGTAGGCCCTGGGTGGAAACCCTGGGCCCTTCCTGTGTTCTTGTCCTTTCAAGGTGCGGGACTGCTCCAGCCGCCGGTATGCGATACTCGAAAAGGCATGTATAAACGGATCGTTCTCAAGCTTTCGGGTGAGGTGCTGGCCGGGCCGCGCGGCTTCGGCCTGGACGCCGAAAAAGTCGCCGAAATTACCGGCGAAATCGTCGATGTTCATGCGTTGGGCGTAGAGATTGGCGTCGTGGTGGGCGGAGGCAACTTCTTCCGCGGCGTGGCCGGGCAGGCCAAAGAGATGGACCGCGTGGCCGCCGACAACATGGGCATGCTCTCCACCATCATCAACGCCATCGCCATGCAGGACGCCATCGAGCAGCGCGGCGTGCAGTGCCGGGTGATGAGCGCCGTCTTCATGAACCAGGTGGCCGAGCCTTACATCCGCCGCAGGGCCGTGCGGCATCTGGAAAAGGGCCGCGTGGTGATCTTCGCCGCGGGCATCGGCAATCCTTTTTTCTCCACCGACACCGCGGCCAGCCTGCGAGCGATGGAGATCAAGGCCGATGTGCTGCTGAAGGCCACCAAGGTCGATGGAGTCTATAGCGCCGATCCGGTGCTGATGAAGGACGCGGTCAAGTACGACGAGATCACCTACATGGAGATCCTGCGCCAGGGCCTGAAAGTGATGGACTTGACCGCCGTGAGCCTGTGCAAGGACAACAACCTGCCGATGGTCATCTTCAACATGAACCAGCCGGGAAACATCCGGCGCGTGGTGCTGGGCGAAAAGGTCGGCTCGCTGGTGAAGGCGTAAGAACAGTGAACAGTAAGAGCCCGGGTTTTGAAACTGACCGCTGTCCACTTACCACTGACAACTATTCGCAGTCTGCTTTCCCCCGCCCGGAGGCGTCTAACTGCCAGTGGAGATTTCCAAGCCAGCGCGGCTGAATGCACTCACGGGCTTGCGCAGCTTCGCGGCCATCAACATCGTCCTCTTCCATTTTTCCAATCCAAACTGGTTTGGCTGGCTGGCGCCGGTGGTCAACGCCGGCTACGCCTCGGTGAGCTTCTTCATTTTGCTCTCGGGTTTTGTGCTGGCATACAACTACGCGGGCCGTGCGCGAGCCGGTGAGCTGGACCGGTGGCGCTTCTGGGAGGCTCGCTTCACGCGGCTCTATCCCATCTACTTCTTGAGTTTGCTGTTGAGCTGGCGGATGGTGGCGGCCGAGTACGGCGCCCATACGCACCGCATGTTCTGGCTGGGCATGATCCTGTCGCCGCTTTTGCTGCAAGGGTGGGTTCCCTCCATCGCGACGTTCTTGAACACGCCGGCCTGGACCATGTCGGCGGAGAGCTTTTATTATCTGCTGTTTCCCTGGCTGGCGCGCTGGAAGCGCCCTGAGCGGGTTGCACCGCACCTGGCGGCGATGGCTGCGGTGTGGGCGTTGGGCATGGTTCCCGGAACTCTCTACATCCTCTTCAACCCAGATGGCATTGCGCGCCTCGACCGCTTTAGCTGGGGCCCGTGGCTGCAGGCGCTCAAGTACACCCCCCTGCCCCATCTGGCCAGTTTCGTCTTTGGCGTGATGCTGGCCAATCTGGATGAGCTGGTGCCGAGGCGCGGCCGGCTGCGCATGAACCTGGGGCTGGCCGGCTTTGTTGGGACTTTCGGGATTCTGTCGCTGGGGCCGCTGGTGCCCTATGCCATCCTCCACGATGGCCTGCTGATGCCGCTCTTCGGCTGCATCATATTGGGGCTGGCTGGGGTCAATCCGCTGGCCAGCACGTTGGCCTGGCGTCCGCTGGTCTTTGTGGGCGAAGCCAGCTATTGCCTCTATCTGCTGCACTTCAACCTGTGGAGCATGATCCACGACTCGCATGTGCTGGACCGTCTGGGCCTGGCCCGCTTCGACCCCTGGATCAGCTACGTGGTTCTGATCGCGCTCGCCCTGCTGGCCTTGCACCTTGTAGAAAAGCCGGCGCAGCGAAAACTCCGCGACTGGATGCACGTCTGGAGATAGAGCATTTTCGATTCACATCTTGACATCGGGACAGCATGGAAGGCGGCTTTTTCTTGAGGGAAAAAGCCACTTGGCTGCATGGTTTCTTTAAACTCCAGAATCGAAAATGCTGTAGCCGGGAATCGCGGTTGCTACTCCTAGAGCAAAACCAAGGGCACTGTAGCCTGATTTTCTTCATAGAAGGTCGACGCTCTCTGCTGGTCGCGCCGACTTGTGTGTACCGGTTCCGAGATACGTCTTCCCTGGTTTTGCTATAGCCAAAAGCCACGAAATAGATGGCGCCATCAGCCGTCCCGGCGCTACGGGGTGATCGACTGCGTAGCGTGGTTGCCGTGGGGAACGATGACCAGCGCGGTGGGCTTTAAGCCCGTGTTGTATGGCGTGGCCTGGGTGGGAGTCACCGCGCCCGAGTTCGGGTCAAGGCGGAAGCCGGAGATGGAATTGTCCAGGTGGTTGGCGGTATAGACAAACCGGCCCAGCGCCGGGTCAACCGCAATGGCCACCGGCTCCGTGTCGGTGGGATTGATCTGGTTCCCAATCAGGTTCAGCGCAACGGTAGGAGTGCCGTTGCTCAGGGTGATGGCGTAGGGCGAGACCGTGGAATCCAGCGCGTTGGTAACATAAATGAACTTGCCGCGCGGGTCCATTGCGATGGCGGAGGGTTGGCCCCCGGTCTTGAAGGGACCGTTGGTCAGGAAGCTCAGGGTGCTGCCGTCCAGGATGGTGTAGCCGATCAATTCGTTGGAAGCGTAGTCGGTTACATAGACAAAGCGGTCGGTGGGGTCCGAGACCAGGGCGGAGGGCTTGACGCCGGCTTCGTAGGGGCTGTTCGCGGCCGGCGCCAGAGAGCCGCCCGAGCCGACAACGAAGCTGAAGACCCAGCCGGGGTTGGCAGTGCTGGGGGTGCAGGCCGGCGCAGGAGTGCAGCCGGGATTGTATGCCGATTGGTCATAGGCCGTGACGAAGACGGCATCGTTGTTGGCCAGCACGGTGACGCCGGTGGGGACGATCGTGTCGCCGGCATATTGGGGAACGCAAAGAGCTGCCGGCGCAGATGCGGCGCCGATTGTGCCCGAAGCGAGTGGATAGGCCGTAAGCGTGGCTCCGGGGTTTGGGCCGCTGCAAGAGGTTGGTGGCGCCGGGGAAGTCACATACAGGTAGGTACCAGCCGTGTTCACTGCCAGGGATACGGGTGTGCCACTGAGTGTGACCGTGTCCTTGGGGGACAGTTCTCCGTTCATGCCGATGGCGAAATGGACGACGGTGTTGTTTCCCGCATTGGCGACATAGAGATGGGCATAGTCGGAGGTGACGGCCATGGCTACCGGAGAGTTGACGCCGGAGGTGACGGTGGCTGCGCCAGGGCGCAGCGCGCCGGACTGGGAGTCCACGGCGTACGTCTCGATGCCGCTGGAACTGGCCACGAAAACATAATCGATGGTGGTGATCGAGCAGGCAGTCAAGAGGGCGGCCACGAGAAGGCCGATGGAAGAGACCAGAAAAAGCTGGCTCGATTTGCTGAACTTCATGCGCTTCCTTCGTTGTGGGCGATCGAGTTGCACGCCCAAAAGCTGGTTAGGTTGCCCCGTGGATATTGTAAAAGCCCGGAACGGGGGTGTGCTGCGGTGCAAAGCAGCGGGCCGCTGCTATTTCGGCGGGCTGCCGTGCGGAAT
>JBEKPI010000029.1:0-24939 GCA_049520855.1 Occallatibacter sp. | reverse complement strand
GCGCATTTCACCGGCATCTGTTCGCTGAAGCCGACGCCGGGGCGCATTCCAGGGCGCGGGCATCTGCCGCCGTGCGTGGGTCCGTTCTCGATTCTCGGCGCGATCGGGCCGATGGCGCGCACCATGGCCGATGTGGCACTGTTGTTTCGCACATTGAGCGGACAGGATCCGCACGATCCGGTCAGTCCGCCCACCGCACTGTGCGAGCCGAGCCTGGACGAACTGCGCACAAACAAGATCGGATACTTCGAGGACGACGGCCTCGTGGCTGTCACGCCGGAGACGCGCGCGGCAGTGCAGTCCGCGGCGGATGCTCTGCGCGATGCGGGATTTCGCGTGGAGCCGTTCAGGCCGCGCACACTTGAGTTGCTGCGCCAGTTGTGGCACAAGTTCTTTGTGCAGTGCGGGGCCATGTTTTATGCGCCGGCGATTCGCGGCCGGGAAGAGCAACTGAGTCCGATCTTCCGCGAGTTTCTCAGCTTCTCCGATGCTGTGCCGCCGCTGACGGCGACCGAGTTGCTGGACGCTTGGGCGGAACTCGACTTGCTGCGCTCTAGAACTCTTCAAGCGATGAGCGCGTTTCCGGTGCTCGTGTGTCCGGTGGCCAGCATTCCCGCCTTCCGTCACAACGAGCGCGCATGGATCGTCGAAGGCCGGGCTGTCGATTATTTGGACGCCGTGCGGCATACGCAGTGGTTCAATGCGCTGGCCGCGCCGGCAGCTGTGGTTCCCGTTGGTCAGTCGCCGGAAGGCCTGCCCATCGGCGTGCAGATTATTGCGCGGCCTTTCCACGATGAGACCGCGTTGGGCGTTGCGGCGATTGTAGATGCTGCATTTGGCTATCGTCCGCCTCCTCTTTCACTTTCGTGATCGCAGCGGTTCTATCAAGTTCATTCATCATAGAGGAATGTCGTCAGCCGTGCTGCAAACGGGCGAAAGGCGAGCTCGGGGCGGCTCTGCCTCCACCTTTGGATGGAGGCGCGGGGGCAGCGGCCGCGCTAGTCTAATGCTTCCGCTTCCCCAGAAACGGAGCGCGCGGAGTGCGCGAGAACTGGCACGAACGATTTGCCGATAGCCCCGATGTGCTGAAGAGCGCGCGACGCCAGAGGACTATGGTGGCGGCGCTGGATTTGGAGATCGGCGGCGACGAATTCATCACCATGGCGGGGCCCTGCTCGGTTGAGACGGAGTTCCAGTTAATGGCCACCGCCAACCATGTGCGCCGCGCAGGGGCGCACATTCTGCGCGGCGGCGCATTCAAGCCACGCAGCTCTCCATACGCATTTCAAGGTCTTGGCTTGGCTGGGTTGAAGATGCTGGCTCATGCGCGCGAGGCGTGCGGCCTGGCGATAGTCACCGAAGCGATGTCGGAAGAGGATGTTCCGCTGGTGGCCGAGTATGCCGACATCTTGCAGATCGGCGCGCGCAACATGGAGAACTATCCGCTGCTGGAAGCCGCGGCGCGCTCGGGGCGGCCGGTGCTGCTGAAGCGCGGCCTGTCGGCTACGGTGGCGGAGTGGCTGCGTTCGGCGCAGCTGATTTTGGACAACGGCAACCCCAACGTCATTCTCTGCGAGCGCGGAATTCGCACCTTTGAAACGGCGACGCGCAACACCTTCGATGTCTCCGCCATTGCGCTGCTCAAGCAAATCTCGCACCTGCCGGTGATCGCCGATCCGAGCCACGCGGCGGGGCATCGCGACCTGGTCCCATCGCTGGCGCGCACGGCGGTTGCCGCCGGCGCCGACGGCATAATCGTCGAGGTGCATCCCAACCCGGACAAGGCGTGGAGCGACGGCGCGCAGTCATTGGATTTCGCCGGCTTCGATGAGATGATGGACGATCTGGAGCCTTGGCTGGCACTGCGCGGCCGCGAACATTCGCGGCGCAGGCTGGGCGTTGCGCGGCGCGAGTCGTCGGGCGTTCGGGTTATGGAGGCGGTGGGATGAATCCTGCTGCCAGAAGGCTGGCGATTGCCGCGTTGATTGCGTTGTTGATTCCGGTTGGCGGGTTCGCGATCGAGGCGGCGCATATTCCCGGCCCGGCGATTGAGAGCGACATCATCGTCACTGCCGCGCCGGTCTACGAACCGCTGGCCGCGCTGAAAGGGCAAGAACGTTTTCCAAAGGGCGCGCAACTGCTGCTTGTGCATGATGGCAAGGCGCAGCCATTGGTGGCGGGCTTTGCGGCTTCGGCGGACGCCAATGTTTTCTTTGACGGCAAGAAGGTGTTGTTCGCCGGCAAGAAGGACGCGAACGATCCGTGGCAGATATGGGAATTGACGCTGGCGGATCGCTTCGTGCGCAAGTTGATCGCGGGCAGCGGCGATGCTATCCGTCCGTTGTATCTGCCTGCCGGCCGCTTGGTTTATGCGCAGCGCACACCGCAGGGGTTTCAACTGGTGGCCGCTGGCAAGGACGCCGATCACGCTTTGGCGCCTATTGATGCGAACGCGGGTTCGACTCTGACTTCGCTCTCTTATCTTCCGGCCAGCGCGATTCCCGCCGACGTTCTGCTGGACGGGCGCATTCTTTTTGAAGCCGGCTTCCCCCTCGGCTCCGGCGCGACTCCTGAGCTGTTTCTGGTTTATTCCGACGGTTCGGGAGTCGAATCGTACCGCTGCGACCACGGCAGGGCGCGCTGGGGCGGCAGGCAGTTGGCTTCGGGCGATGTCGTCTTCACGCACGGAGCTTCTCTGGCGCGGTTCACTTCGCCGCTGGCGCACGAGGATCCCATTGTTGCGCCGCGCGCGGAGTATGCGGGCGCGCTTGCCGAGACAGCTTCGGGCGCATGGCTGGTGAGCGTGCGCAGCGCGGCTGGGTCGCACTATGCGCTGAAGCTGTGGAAGCCCGGAGCCGTGGCGCTCGAAGCGGTGCTGACCGTGAGCGGCGAAAATCTTGTCGAGCCGGTTTTGGTGGCGTCGCGCGCCAGACCCAAGCGTCATCCCTCTGGGCTGCATCCGTGGGACTACGCCAATATGCTTGCCCTGGATGCGCGCCAATCCCGCGAGGGCGATCTCAAAGCCGCGCCCGCGTCGGTGCGCCTGGAGACGCAGGATGCCGCGGGCCGCGCCGTTGTTGTGGGCACGTCGCCGGTCGAATCCGACGGTTCATTCTTTGTGAAGACTCCTGCCGACAAGCCCATTCGCTTTGCGCTGTTGAATGAGAAGGGCGCGGTGATCCGGCAGGAACACGGATGGTTCTGGATTCGCCGCGGAGAACAGCGCATCTGCGTGGGCTGCCATGTGGGACCGGAACGCGCGTCGGAGAATCGCGTGCCGGCGGTGCTGCTGCGCACCACCACGCCGCTTGATCTGACAGGCGCGCCGCAGACAGATGCAGCGCAAAAGAAACTGCCGGGGGGCAACTGAAATGGTTCTTCGCTTTCTTCTATTTTTCGGCATTGCATCAATGGCTGCGGCTCAGACTCTCCCAACCGCGCCAGCCGCGCAGTCTTCGTCCAAGGCTCAGTCCGCCCCTGCCGCGCAAGCGGCGACTGCCCCACCGCAGGTGGCGCCTGTCATTCGCTTTGAAGACGCGAGCGACAAGGCGGGCATCCACTTTACGCACAGCTTCGGTTCACGGCAGTTGGGGTCGCTGCTGGAGGGCACAGGCGCGGGTTGCATCTGGTTCGACTACAACAACTCCGGCCTTGAATCTCTCTATGTCGTCAACGGGCGGCCGCTGGACGACTCGATGCATCCGTATCCGCTGGCGGTGAAGCCTGATCCGCTGCCGCACAATCATCTCTATCGCAACAACGGCAATGGCACCTTTACCGATGTGACGGAGAAGTCAGGCCTCAATCCGGATATGTACGGGATGGCCGTGACGGCAGCCGATTATGACAACGATGGATTTGTCGATCTGCTGGTGACCGGCTACGGCAAGACCATTCTCTATCACAACAACGGCAATGGCACCTTTACCGATGTGACCGCGAAGGCCGGCATCAAGGTGGACGGATGGGCGATCAGCTCCACCTGGCTGGACTACGACAAGGACGGCTGCGTCGATCTGTTTGTGGGGCGCTATGTGAAGTTCGATCCCAAGTATCGCGCATACTATGCCGCCGACAACTATCCGGGACCGCTCGATTACGAGGGCGAAACCAACCGGCTCTATCACAACAACTGCGATGGAACCTTCACCGACGTCACCGATAAGTCGGGCATCGGCGCTTACGTGGGACGCACCATGGGCGTGACAGCGGCGGATTTCGACGGCGACAGCTGGGACGACATCTACGTGGCCAACGATCGCACGGAGAACTTTCTCTTTCGTAACAAGCACGATGGAACGTTTGAGGAGATTGGCAACGATACGGGCACGGCCTTTGGGCAGAATGGCGAATCCACTTCGTCGATGGGCCCGGTCTTTGCCGACCTCGAAGGCAGGGGAGTGCTGGACCTGTGGGTGACCGACGGGCACTACAACCGCCTGTTGCACAACACCGGCAAGACGAGCTTTGAAGACATAGGCGCGGAGACCGGCGTCTCGCAGACCAACGCGCAATACGTCAGTTGGGGCACCGGCGTTTACGACTTCGACAACGACGGGCTGCTCGACATTCTCATCTTTCACGGCGGGCTGATTCATTTGATTCCGCAGGAGCACACGCTGTTTCGCGGATTGGGCAACGGAAAATTCGCCGATGTCTCGCGCGATGCCGGCCCGGTGATGAGCGTCCGCACTACAGCGCGCGGCGCATGTTTTGGCGACTACGACAACGACGGCAAGATCGACGCGTTCGCAGTGAACCTGGGCGGGAAGGGAACGCTGCTGCACAATGTCTCCACCGATACCGGCCACTGGATCGCGATCAAGCTGGTTGGGACAAAAAGCAATCGCAGCGGCATCGGAGCGCGGGTTGAAGTTTTCGCGGCGGGCAAGCGGCAGACCGCGGAGCGCGTGGCGGGCTCGGGTTATCTTTCGCAGAACGATGAGCGCCTGCACTTCGGACTAGGCACCGCAACCACGGTCGACAAGCTGATCGTTCACTGGCCCAGCGGGCGCGAGCAGACGTTGGAAAAACTGAGCGTGGATCGCGTGCTCACGGTGGAAGAGCCGAAGGCGGGAGACGCGAAGTGACGATGCGCATACAAACCGCGCTGGGAGCAGGGCTGGCGGCTGTGGCCGCGGCATTGCTCGCGATCGCCTTCTCGGGCGACCGGCCAGTGCGCGCCGACGAGGGCGACATGCAAGACTACGCTTCGCCGCTTGAGGTGCTGCTCTCGCCCGACGGCGCGCGGCTCTATGTGCTGTGCCAGCAGAGCGAAGAGGTGCGGGTGCTGGATGCGTCCACCGATGCTGTGATCAAGAACATTGCCGTGGGCCGCGTGCCGCGCGGCATCTCGCTGTCGCCGGATGGCGGGCGGCTGTTCGTGACCAACTCCTGGGATGACACGCTCTCGGTGATCGACACGAAGACGCTGGCCGTCGAGGCAACGTGGCCGGTGGGCATGGAGCCATCGGGTGTTGTCGAGGATCGGGCCGGCAAACGGCTCTTTGTGGCCAATCGGATCAGCAGCGATGTGGCCGTGCTCGATGCCCTGACGGGCGCGGAAGAGAAGCGGCTGTCGGCTGGGCGCGGCGCAAGCTATCTGACGCTCTCTCCGGATGGCAGCCGGATTTACGCCACGCACGTTTATCCAAATCCGGCGCGGGTTCCAACCGGGATGGACAATCGCAAACCGCCTGAGTCGGAGATTACCGTGATCGACGCGGCGCGCGCCGTGGTGGTGGATCGCATGGCGCTTCACGGAATCGCCGGCGTCTTCCATCTCGCGTTCTCTTCCGATGGCCGCCTCGGCGTGGCAGCCGAATATCACCCCAAGAACCTTGTGCCTTTGGCTCATCTGGAACACGGCGGAGCCTTTGCTTACACGCTCACCATCTTCGGCGCGGATGTGGGCCAGCCGGTGGAAGTACCGCTGGATGAGTTGGAGCGCTATGCGGCGCGGCCCTTCGGCGTTGCGATTGCGCCGGACAAGTCGCGCATCTATGTCACCAGCGGCGGCTCGGAGACGGTGATTGTTATCGACGTGCCAAGGCTGATGCGCTTCCTTCACTCTCATCCGCGCCCCGCCTCCGGCTCCTTCGAGCAGGATTTGTCGGCCAGCGCCAACTACGTCGTCGCGCGCATTTCCGTGGGGCACGATCCGCGCGGGCTGACGCTGAGCCGCGACGGACGCAGGCTGTTCGTCGCCAACCGCCTGGAAGATACGGTGAGCGTGATCGACACGCGCGCCAATCGAGTTGCTTCCACCATTACGCTGGCGGGGCCGAAGAAAGTCTCGCCGATCCGCCACGGCGAACAGACGTTTTATACGGCTCGCTACTCGTTCCAAGGACAGATCGGCTGCGCCAGTTGCCACATCGATTCCACCTTCGACGGCCTCACCTGGGATCTCGAACCCGACGGCTTTGGCCGCGACATCGTGGACAACAAATTGATCGAGGGCGTCAAAGACACCGAGCCTTATAAGTGGAACGGCGGCAATCCTAACATCCCCACCGAGTGCGGGCCGCGGACGGAGAAATACTTCTGGCGGTCGGAGCAGTACGACAATCTCACGCTCGCCGACCTGACGATTTACATCCGCAACATCCCCACGCGGCCCAACCGCTGGAAGCTGGCTGGCCGCGAGATGACCCCCGCCCAAGAGCGCGGCAAGGCGCTGTTCACGCGCGAGGTGGACAAGTTTGGCAAGCCGATCGACGAATACAACCGCTGCTCCTTTTGCCATAGCGGTCCCAAGGGAACAAACCAGAAATTGTTTGACGTGGGGACGCGCAAGGCTACCGACAATTCAGGCATGTTGAAGTCGGCTCCGCTGACCGACATTGCGCTCACCGCGCCCTACCTGCACGATGGCTCGGCGCGCACCCTGGAAGAGATCTGGACCGTCTACAACCCGGAAGACAAGCACGGCCGCACCAACGATTTGACGAAAGACGAACTCAACGATTTGATCGAGTATCTGAGGACACGATGAAGAAGCTATTCGGGATCGTAATGCTTCTAGCCGCCGGAATGTCGGCATCCGCCGCGCCGCCAGCTTCTGAAGCGCAAGCAAGTCAACCCACAACGGCGGCTTCCGCCGCGCCCCATGCGCCCACAACGCAGGGGTTGCCGCGCTTCCGCTTTGAAAACTACACCACCGCCAGCGGCCTGCCCGACAATCATGTCTACTCCGTTCTGGTGGATGGAGAGCGCGTCTGGGCGGGCACCGACAACGGGCTGGGGCTCTACGAGAATGGCAAGTGGACGACCTACACCACCAAGGACGGCCTGGCGCATCGCGCCGTGCTCTCGCTGGCTCTGGACAAGCGCACCGGCGATGTTTGGGCCGGCACCATGGGCGGGCTGAGCCGCATCTCCGGCGGGCGCATCGATAGCTTCACCCAGTTGAGTTCCGGCCTGAGCAACGACGTGGTCTACGGCGTTTCGGTTGAAGGCGAGAACGTGTGGGTGGCCACGGCCGCCGGGGGCTGCCGGCTTAACCTGCGCACCGGCCAGTGGACGCTCTACAACGAGCGCAATACGCCCATGACCGAGATTTGGGTTTACGGAGTTTCCGCCACGCCCACCAAGGTCTACTACGCCGTGTGGGGCAGCGGCATTCTCGAATACGATCAGAAAACCGGGCGCTGGGACAAGTACGACGACCCCGACGGCGAAAACGAGATCGTGCTCTTCAAGGATCAGGGCCTGGTCCACGAGATTGTCACCTCTGTCAGTTTTGTGGACAATATATTGTGGGCGGCAACGTATTTCGGCGGTAGCCGGTACGATGGACGCTACTGGCACAACTTTCTGACGAAAGACAGCGGACTTCCCTCGAACTTTATCAATTCGCTGAAGGGCGTGGACGCCAATCGCGCCTGGTTTTGCACCGACAAGGGGCTGGCCTACTACGACGGCACAAATTGGGCCGTCTATCGTCCAACACTGAGAGACGGCAAGCCGGAGATGACAGTGCGCGACGCGCAGGGCAACGTAACGCCGGTCGCAGTGACGACAGCGCCGGCCCACAACTACGTTCTCGGCATCGACTTTCAGGGCGACGACATCTGGGTCGCCACCGCCAAGGGATTGAGCCACGGAATTCGACAGAAACCATAAGAACAAAAAAGGAGCAGCGCAATCATGAACGCATTTGCAGAAATTCTGGAAGCCATCGCGCACGCGCCCATCGAACGGCGCGCCATCACCAACCACGGCGTACTCAACGAAGCCTTTCACTACGCCAAGCCGAGTTCGTTTTCGCGCGGCATCCGCATCGATTTGAACGGCATCGCCGTTCTGATCATCTCCGGCACGGCCTCGATCGACGAAAACGGGGTCACCGTGCATGTCGGCGATTTTCCCGCCCAATTGAAGCGCACCTTCGCCAACATCACCGGCCTTTTGGCCAGCGAAGGCGCGACGTGGAAAGACATCGTGAAGACCAGTTGCTATCTGCGCGACATCGATCGCGACTACGATGTCTTCAATCAGGGGCGCACGGCCTTCTACAAGGAGCAGGGACTCGATCCCGTGCCGGCCTCCATCGGCATTCAGGCGCATCTTTGCCGGCCGGAGTTGCTGGTTGAGATCGAGGCGGTCGCCATCTTCCGCACGGACCAGGGATCGGCCCCCAAGGAGTAGTCGCGATGCGCAAGGTATGGTTGTCGATTGCGGTCTGCGCTATAGGCGTTGGCTGCTCTGCCCCCGCGTCGGGGCAGGCACCTGCGGTGCGGCAGACGCCGCTTGCGCGGCCGGGCGCAGTTGGGCAGACGACGCCTGACGCGCAGTATGCGAGTCAGTACGCGGACCAGAATGCAAGCCCGGTCAAGGTGACAGGCAAGGGAACGTGCGCTTGCGGCGCGCATCCGCCGGGGCCGGCGAAGGATCGCGTGGTCGAGCCTTACGCCGGCGAGCCGGACGACTTGAGTCCCTGGGCCAAGTTTGCCGCGCCCTACTATCGCAACTACACCCATCCCAATATCTACTCGGGCGCGGGACGCGACCTTCCCGAGCCGAAAGACATCGCCGAAGTCCGCATCGGCTTTTTCGGTCCTGTCGCGCCCAATCCGGAATCGATCTTCGGCCTGCGCATGTTGCACGGCGCGCAGTTGGCTGTCGAGGAAGCGAACGCGCACGGCGGCTATGGCGGCAAGCCCTTCAAACTGATGCTGCACAACGACTACGACAACTGGCAGGCCAAGGCGGTCTATGGCGAAGACCGCCCCACCGACCCGGCCATCTGGGGTTCGGCTTCGGATGAAGTCGTCAAAATGGTTTACGACGACCAGGACTGGGCCATCTTCGGCTCGATCAGTTCCGAGTCCACCCACATCGCTCTGCGCGTCGCCTTGCGCGCGGAAATCCCCATCGTCAACTCCGCTTCCACCGATCCCACCATTCCCGAGACTTACATTCCCTGGTACTTTACCGATCTCCAGGATGACCGTGTGCAGTGCTTCACGCTGGCCCGCCGCATCTTTAGCGAACTCGGCCTGAAGCGCGTGGCGATCCTGCGCGTGAACAGCCGCTATGGGCGCTTCGGCGTGGGCAAGCTGCGCGATGCGGCTCGGCGGCTCGGCCATCCGATCGTGATCGAACAGAAGTACCTTCCAGGCGATACCGATTTTGCCAAGCAACTGGGGGTCATCCGTTCTTCGCGCGCCGACGCCATTGTCCTGTGGGCCGACGAGACGGAAACGGCGAAGATCCTGAAGCAGATGCAGGCAGCGGGAATGAAGCAGCGCGTCTTTGGCTCGTATCGCACGCTGGGGCCTGAAATGCTGGCCGAGGCCGGACCGGCGGCTGAGGGATTCGAGGCCGTCTTCCCTTACGATCCCACGCGCAACGATTCAAAGTGGGTTGATTTCAACAGCCGCTTTGAAGCCCGCTTCCACGAGAAGCCGGAGCAGTTTGCCTCGCTGGCCTATGATGCGATGAACGCACTGCTGGACTCCATCTGCAAGGCCGGCCTGAATCGCGCGCGCATTCACGACGCGCTGGCCGACATCGAGCAGTACGATGGCGTAACCGGGCGGATGGTCTTCGATCCGAACCAGAAGAATGTCGCTCCGATGTACCTGGGAACAGTGCGTGACGGTGCGGTGACTTACCGGGTTGCGACGATGGAAAAAACGCTGGCCGCACCGCAGGCACCGGCATCAGTCGCGCCGCAAGCGCCTTATGCGCGGGTGGGAGAGGATGGCGTCGATTACGCCGGTCCCCATGCGAGCGACCTTCCGCCCGGGCCGGTGCGCATCGTGCTTTTTGGGCCTCACGCAAGTGAGGTCGCGCAGTCGGCGGAGGTGCGAGCGAAGCTGGTCTCGGCAGCAGCCAAGGGCCGCGCGTGGAAGCTTGTACCCGTTGACAGCGATCAGAATTGGGGCGCTGCCTCGACCCAGTTGGTTCACGCGCTGATGGACCAGCCTGCTCTCGCAATCGTGGCGCTGGACCGGGATGCCGCTCACCTGGCCGAGCAACTGGCGCTCAAGGCCTTTGTGCCGGTAGTGGCTTTGAGCAGCGACAAAATGCTGACCTCGACCAACATTCCGTGGATATTCCGCCTGGAGCCCGAAACCACCCCGGTGGCGGCGCTTGGCCTGCTGCAAGTGGCCGAGGCCCGCAGCGGGGCCAATGCGGAGCGGCTGAGGGACGTGCTGGCTTCGGGTGAATTGGTCGCCGGAGTTGCCTTCCTGCCGACCGGAGAGCCGCACGGAGGGAATTGATCTCTTCCCTCCGGCCAGGCTACTTCTTATCCAGTTCGTAGGGAATGCCAAAGCGCCCAAACTGAATCAACGCCTTGTCCGGAGGCCAGATGCGCAGGCTCTCGACGCGGCTCGACCCGGCAACGCGATGCGCGTCCGCCGTGCCGGCCAGCACGCCCGTCGCTGCCTGGTTGAAGTGAACGATAAGCGCGTCTCCGGTTTGCGATCGCGTCCATCCGAAGGCATATTCTCCGGGCGCCAGCGCGACTCCACCGATGCGGATAGGAACCTGCACGATGAGGTAGTGCGAATACTTGCCTTCGGCGGAGTACCCGGCGGTCAGCAGCACCACGCCGGCGATGAAGCGGCCGTCGCTGTCCACGATGCCGGAGGCGGTGCGCATCTCCGTCTCGATGTGTTCCTTCTCCACCAGCGCCCGCGCCGGTAGCAGCGAGGCAAGCTCGGCATCCGTGGCCTGTCGCCAGGTGGTTTTGTGCCCTTGCGCAACCTGCGCCAGCGGGCAAAGCAGCAATAAAAGTGCGCAAAGAATGGCTTTTTTCATGGTTTCGGCTTTCTGAGGGATTCCAGGGTAACAATGCCGCGCTGGATGGCGGCAGTAGCGGCCTGTGTGCGGTCCGTTACGCCCAGCTTGCCCAGCAGGCTGTTGATGTGGGTCTTCACCGTGGCCTCTGAGATTTCCAGTTCGGTCGCGATCTCCTTGTTGCTCTTGCCATGAACAATCTGTTCCAGCACGTCGAACTCCCTCGGGGTCAGCTCCTCGGTGCCCATACGCTCGGCCAGCCGCTGCGCGATGGCCGGCGGAATGTGCGATTTGCCCGCATGAACCGTGCGAATGGTGGCAATCAATTCTTCCGAGGTCATGCCCTTGAGCAGATAGGCGCGCGCGCCGGCTTGCAGGGCGCGATAGATGTCTTCGTCACCGTCGTAAGTGGTGAGCACAATGAAGCGCGCCTGCGGCGTCTCCATGCGGATGCGCTCGATGACCTCGACGCCGCTCAGCCGCGGAAGCCGCAGATCGATCAAGGTAATGCTCGGCAAGTGCTTGCGAAACTGCGCGATGGCCTCCACGCCGTCCGCGGCCTCGCCTACGACTTCCAGGCCGTCCGCCACGTTGAGCAGGGCCACCAGCCCCTGGCGCACCACGTGGTGGTCCTCGACGACCAGCACGCGAATCGATTCCTTGGTCACTGTTGCTCCTTTGCTTGCCCTGGTGCTTCCTCTGGAAGGCCGGCGCCGCGCGCTTCCCTGGGCGGCGACGCGCACAGCCGAACCGTAGTTCCCGCGCCGGGCTCGCTGGTCACCTCAAGCGTTCCGCCAATGGCCGCCGCGCGTTCTCTCATGCCGGTCAGTCCGTAGTGCCCAGGCTTGGGTTCCAGCTTTTCATTCGCTGCGAAGCCGCGCCCATCGTCCCGCACCTCCAGCGCGATCTTCTCCGGCCCGTACTCCAACTGGACGAAGAGATGATGCGCCCCAGCGTGCTTCCTCACATTATGGATGGCTTCCTGGGCAACGCGCAGGAATTCCTGCTCCGTGCCGGGCGGCATAGGCCGGTAAGCGCCAAAGATGCAGAATTTGGCCTCCAATCCGTGACCGCCTTCGGCCTCCGCCATGCGGCGCAGGCGGACGGGCAGCGTTGTCTCGCCCGAGTCCTGCGAGCGCAGCGCCCAGATCGACTGGCGCGCATCGGCCAGCCCTTCGCGCACGTAGCCGCGGGTCAAGTTCAGATGATTGGCCGCGGCCTCCGGCTTGTTCATGCGCAGCAACTCCGCCAGCACCTCCAACTGCACCGAGATGCCGACGTAGCCCTGGGCCAGCGTGTCGTGAATCTCGCGCGCGATGCGGTTGCGCTCGCCCAGAACGGCGCGGAACTCGCCCTCGGCCCGGCGCAGCCGCAGCCGCAGCAGCAGCACGACCATCCCCGCCGCGACCGCCAGCAGCAGAGCATAAAACCAAGCTGTCTGGTAGAAGCGCGGGCGAAGTTCAAATGCGAGCGCCGCGCCTTTGGTGTTCCAAAGCCCGTCGTTGTTGGCCGCCTGCACGCGAAAGGTGTAGCGCCCCGGCGGAATGTTGGTGTAATAGGCAGAGCGGCGCGCGCCGGCTTCGGTCCAGTCGCGATCGAAGCCCTCCAGCATGAAGCGGTAGCGCACCTTCTGCGGCGCGGTGAAGCTCAGTCCCGCGTAGTCGAACTGGAAGTGGACGTGGCCTGCTGGAATCTCCAAAGAAGTGGCCCCTGCGCGCAATGCCTGAGCAATATCGTCCACCGCGAAGCGCTCCAACTCGACCGGAGGCGCGATGGTGTTCACCGGGAAGTGCGCTGGGTCCACCTCGACCAGTCCCTTGGGTGTGGCAAACCAAAGGTCTCCGTCGCGGGAGCGCCAGGCTGAAGGGTGGCTATTGGTGGCCGTCTCGCGGCTGCGCAGCCCGTCGGCCGCGCCGAACTCGAGCCAATGCGAGCATCCGGACCTCTGCATCGCCTTGGCTCCCCTGCCGCAGTCGCAGCGGGCAATTCCGTTTGCAGTTGCGAACCATAGATGGCCGTCCCCATCGTCCAGGATGGCGTGGATGCCGGTATTTGCCTGATTCAGGCCCGCTTGCTTCTCGGCGGTGAAGCGCTGCCCATCCCACAGGTTCCATCCGTGGTCCTGGGTGCCGATCAACAGCGTCCCATCGCTGCGCGCCAGCAGAGCCGTAATCACGTTGCTGGAGAGGCCGTTCGCGGTCGTGTAATTGACAATTTTGCCGCCGATTAGCCGGGAGAGGCCGTCCAGCGTGGCTACCCACAGATCCCCTTTGGAATCGCGGGCCATCGCGCCCACCAGATCGCTGCCCAGGCCGTTGGCCTGAGTAAATGTCTCCATGCGGGCGCTGGAGGGCGTTGCGGCCTTCAATCCCGTCCAATGCGTCAGGCCGCGCCGGGTGCCGATCCAGAGCGATCCGTCGTTGTCCGCCAGCAGGGATCGGATGAAGTCGTCCGGGAGCCCATCCGCCGAGGTGAACGAATCGATTCTGCTCCCGCGAATGCGGTTCAGCCCATCGGGTGTGCCCACCCAAAGGTCGCCGTTGGGGGCGGTTGCCAAGGCCAGAATCACGTCGCTTAACAGGCCGTCGTGGACAGAGTAGGAGCGGACCGCGCTCACTCCGGCGTCGCCGCGGTGAAGGGCGTTCAGGCCGCCTCCGCTGGTTCCCACCCAAAGCGTCCCCGCCCCGTCCTCCACGACGGCGGTTGTTGCGTCGGAGGACAGGCCCTCGCGCGCGCCGATCGTGCGAAAACGCTGATCGCGCAAGATGTGCAGCCCGCCGGTCTCCGTCCCCACCCACAGATTGCCCTCGCGGTCTTCCATCAGCGAGAGCACCGACGCCGAGGCCAGCGGATCGGTGACCGGCAGCAGTTGCACCTTTCCGTCGACCCACCGCGCCAGCCCGCCATTGGTGCCAATCCAGAGGCTGCCATGACGTTCCGTTAGCATCGCCTGAATCCTGCTTCCGGGAAGCTCCTTGCCCTCGGTCAGCTTCGCAACCACCACTTTTCGGCGCAATACGACCGCCATTTCCTTGGTTGCGGCGGCGGCTCCGCCCTTGAAGGCCTGGATGAATTCGATGCCATCCTTGGGAAACCCTGGCACAAGCTGCTTCTGAAGTACCGGCTTCGCCCAGCGGCCCTGCCAGGAACTGACTGCGTTCTCGCGCGTCATCACCCACAACATGCCCCATCCGTCCGTTGTGACTGCGGTGATCGCACTGGCAGGCAGTCCCGTCGCTGCCGTGGAGTCAATAAACCGCCCGTCATTGCTGAGCCTTGCGAGGCCTCCATCGGACCAAACCCAAAGAACCCCGTCGGTCGTCTCCACCAGCCCGTGAATCCCATTCGCCGGCAGCCCATCTTTGGCGGAAAAGGAGATTACAGCCCCGTCCTTCCACCGCGCCAGCCCGTCGCTGGTCCCAATCCATAGCGCACCGTCCTGGGTCTCCAGGAGGCAGCGAACGTCGCTGTCCGGCAGCGCCGGAGTGGAGTTGCGGTCAAAGAGTTGAAATCCGACCCCGTCGAAGCGGACCAACCCCACCTCGGTCCCCAGCCAGACAAAACCGTCCCGGGTCTGCACCAGCGCCTGCACGGTATTCTGCGGCAGACCGTTCTCCATGACCCAGGTCTGGCGGCTGAAGTTGGCCAGCGGCGTGGAAGGCTCCAAAGCCAGGCAGCAAAGCCCGTAGCCCAGCAGCAATGCGGCTGCTAGAACGCCCCGCAGCCGCGCCGCGCTCACCTTCCCGCCAGCCAAAGGCGAGCGCCAGGCGGCTATTCGCGCTGGGTTGGTCGATTTGGCGTGAATTTGGGCCACGAGATCGAACTCATTCAAATAGAGTTTGGCGGCGCAAGCGCCCCGCACCTTCACAATAGTGAACAAGAGGCCGGATTGAACAGGAGCCTGAGCAGACTATCGCAAGAAATACCGTCGCTCGTCTCCACCTTTTGATGGAGTTCAGGCTCACTCGTTTGGCTCAAGACACACCCCTCGCCTGCCGATACTCTCTGAATGTCTCTTGAATTGGTCTCCTGACCTCCAGTTGTTCAAAGTTTCACTTTTCGGGTGGCCGCCCACGTAGATGGGCCGCCACCCGATTCTTTTTGCGCCCGGCCCCGGCGATGGAAACAAGACTGAGTTCCATAGCCTGCTTCAGGGTTTGTTCGCCTTGAGCGCCGGCGCTGAAGCCGCGGCCGCGCACGGCGCGCCGCCGCAAAGCGCGCCGGTAATCCCCTGCCCCTCGGTGATGGTATAGATGCGGTCCACCGCCGGCAGCTTTACCGTCTCTTTAGCGCCGGAGGGCCAGTGAATCTCGGCGCTCCCCGCGTCAGTGGCATCGCCCAGCCCAAAGTGAACCCGCATATCGTTGGAGGAGAGATAGCTGCCGCCGCTGAGCACGTCTCCGCGCTGGCGCATGTCGTCCGCTGACAGATAAACCGTCGCTCCGACCGCATCGCGGGGGCTTTTCGGCCCTCCAATGAGCTTGAGTTCAACCCATTGATGGTGGTCCGGATTCACGTTGCGCAGCAGCGACGGGGCTCCATCCATATTGTTCATGATGACGTCGATCTTGCCGTCGTTGAAGATGTCGCCAAATGCGGCGCCGCGGCCGACTGTGACAACGGCAAGCCCGGTGCCCTCGACTGCGGGAACCAGCTCAAACTTGCCATTGCGCAAGTTCCGGTAGAGCAGCGGGCGCTGCGCGTAGCTCATCCCCCAGTCCGGGTGTTGATCCACCTCTGGATAGACGTGGCCATTCACTATGAACAGATCCTTCCATCCGTCGTTGTCGTAGTCGAGGAACCCGTCTGCGAAACTGACAAACGGAATCGAGGTCTCCGCGATGCCGGACTGATAGCTGACATCGGTAAATGTTCCTGTTCCGTCGTTCTGGAAGAGAACCTTGTAGTCGTCGGCAAAGGTGGTATTCGCCAGATCGAGATGGCCGTTGTTCTCGTAGTCGCCAGCCGCGATGCCCATATTCGCGACCTCGCGGCCACTCTCGTTCAACGCGTATCCGCTGGAGTAACTGTCGTCCTCAAAGGTGCCGTCTCCCTTGTTCATGTAGAGATAGTTGGGCGTGGAATCGTTGGCAACCAGCAGGTCCGGCTTGCCATCCCCATTCACGTCCACAAACAGAGCGCCAAGGCCGTAGTACCCATTGGGATCGTCCACTCCCAGCTTCTTGCTGACATCCGTAAAGGTTCCGTCTCCGTTGTTGTGAAAGAGATGGTCGTGTTCGCCCTTGAGGCCGCGCGGGCCGCACAGCACCGGCACGCCGCGGTACTGGCAAAAGGTGTAGCCGACCGCCGGCGACCCGGAGACCGGAGGATTGGCCAGGTCGATTTGAGCATAGCCGGCGACGAACAGGTCGAGCCGCCCGTCCCCGTCGTAGTCGCCAAAGGTTGCGCCCGTAGACCATGTTCCGACCGTCACTCCGGCCTTTTCCCCAACGTCCGTAAATGTCCCATCGTGGTTGTTATGGTAAAGGCGATTCTTTCCATAGTTGGTCACATAGATGTCCGGCCAGCCGTCGTTGTCGTAATCGCCAACCGCGCAGCCATATCCCCAGCGGTCGTTGGCGACTCCGGCTGCTTGCGTCACCTCGGTAAAGGTGCCATCGTGATTGTTATGAAAAAGAGCGGCGTGCGGCGGAGTGGCTTTGCCTGCCAGCGCATCGTAGGTCGAGCCGTTCACAAGATAGATGTCCAGCCATCCGTCATTGTCATAATCCAGCAGGCACACGCCGGGGCCTTTGGCTTCCAGAATGAGCTTCTTTTCAGGCGTGCCCGCCTTGTGATGCCAGCCCGCAAGCCCAGCGGCCGCGGCAACGTTCTGGAAGATCACAGGGCCAGTCTTAACGAAGCCGCCGGCAGTAATCGGGCGGTGCTGGCTATCGAACTCCGCTTGCTGAGAAGCCCCATTGGCCATTCCGCTTGGAGAGGGCTGCGCTCCGCCCGGCTGCGCCTGCTGTGCGGCCAATGTTGCGGAAACCAAAGCGGGAACAAGAGACATGCAGGCGGCGCGAACGGCCAACCTTCCGGATATGCGCGGCAAGAAGAGTCCTCCACGACTTGAAGTGTATCGCAAGCGCCGCTTACTTCGGCGGGCTTTGCCCGTTCTTCTTCTTGTCGCGGCAAGAACGGAGATAGGAGAGAAGATCCGCCAGGTCGGCGCCCTGCAAATCCTCTCCGAAGGGCGGCATTAGCTTGCTTCCGTTCACGATCTGCAGGCGCATCTGGTCCTTCTTCAGCCTTCTGCCGACGCCGGACAAATCCGGTCCCTTGTGGCCGCCGGCGTTGTGAATCGTGTGGCAGTGCGAGCATCCGCTTGCGGCGAAAATCGCTGCGCCATGCGCCCGCTGGGCGCTGCGCGAAGTCGCAAAGCACGGTGTGGAGCAAAACAGCAGGAGAGCCAGCGCTGACGGCCACAACTTCATGGCGTGCTGGCTCCTCCGTCCGCGGCGGGTTGCTCCGCCAGGTCGCTGTGCTTGTGCCAGGGCACGCTCTCCGACGTGATCTCCGGATGCTTGCGCAGGAATTCAAGCGCATAGGTGCTGGCGGTCGGATCGTCCTTCTGGTCCGCAAAGGCCGCGGACTCGCGCGCGGCTTGCTCCTTCATGCCCAGCCGGCGATAGACGATGGAAAGAACATAATGCGCCGCCAGGTCGTCGGGATCGATCGTCTGCAGCGTCTCGTACTCGACGCGCGCCTCATCGTACTTGTGTTGCTGATAAAGCGAGAAGCCGAGTTCGCGGTGCGCATCGCGCGACCTGGGGAACTGGGCCGTCACCTCGCGCAGATCGGCGATGGCGGCATCCAAATGTCCCTGCGTGCGCTCTACCAGCGCCATATAGTAGAGAGCGCGCGCATTGTGCGGAGCAAGCTGGAGAGCCTTCTCCAGGCTCAGGCGGGCGTCGCCATAGCGTTCCCATTGAAAGCTGGCAATCGCAACGTTGGTGTATGCGTCGGCATAGTCCGGGCGCAATGCGGCCACGTGATCGAAGGCTTGCGCGCTGGCGGCGTACTGCTGCGCGTCCAGCAGTCCGATGCCGTAATTATTCCAGCGCATCCACTCCTTGTTGTCCTGAGGATCGGGCGGTGCTGCCGGGTTGGAACCCAGCGCCAGCGTACGCGTGCGCGAAGCCACCTCGGCCACCGGCATCTCGATGTGCTTGCCCATCTCGGTGTCGATGAAATGCTGATTGAAGCGGCGATAGTTGACCTTGGCGGTTACAGTGATCGGGCCGGTTGCGTCCGCGGGAACCTTGAACTCGTAGCGCACGATCTGTGAGCGCCCCGATTGGATGGTGTTGTTATAGGCGACAACCCTGGTGTCCCAGACCTGGTGAAGATCGTTCAAGCCGCCGTTCTTGTTGATGAGCCGGTTGGTAAAGCTATGCGCCTTGGGATCGAGCGCGCCGTTCGGCTGCAACGTGCCGGAGTGCATCAGCGTGCGGCCCGCCGCATCCTTTACCTCGAACTCCACCCAGCTCTCATAAAAGTCGCGCTGCTCAGGCACATAGCTATGCGCGATGCCTTTGTTTTGAATCACCACGGAAGCAGTCAGCACATCGCCCGCGGCGATTTCAAACGGCTGGCTCCCCAGTGGCGCAATCAACTTATCCCCGTTGCGCTCGATCCCGAAGATATCGATATTGAAGACCCCGGTGCGCAGAAAGGCAAGAGTCTTTTCCATCTGCTCATCGTAGCCGTAATACTTCGACAGAACGGTGTTGGCGCCCAGCCAGCGATGCGAGGCGAGCTTGCCGTCTTTGGCTCCGTAGTCGGGCAGCTTGATATCTTCGGGAACCATGTGGCAGGTCTGGCAGGTTGAAACCTTGTCTTTGACGTAAAACGGCAGCGGGGATTGCTTTGCGAAGGAGGATAACTGCCACTCGTCGTAAAGAAAGATGGCGCGCTGCCACTTATAGTCATTCAATATCCTGGGCAGGGCGGCCTTGTGGCAGGCTCCGCAGAACTCGCTGGTGCGATAGAAGTCCTTCATTACAGCCTTGGAATGCCGATCTAAGTGAGCCAGTATCTCCTTGTCGGGAACCGCGCCGTAGATGGGCTTGCCGTTTTCATCGACGATGGCTGCCGGCTGAGCGAGCACCCAACTCCCCGTGCCGCGCGTGTTGACTTGCTGGATGGAATGGCAAACTGAACAGGTTATTCCGTCCGCGTCAAAGGCGCGATCCACGGGCGAGTTCTCGGTCAACGCGCCGGAGACCAGGGCGATGGGGTTATGGCAGCCCTCGCAGTGGCGAGTAAACCTGACGCCTTTTTCGTGCCTGAGCGCGTTTACGTTCTTGATGTACCAAGGAGCGCGGAAGGCGTTGGCGTGCGCGGTTTGCCGCCACTGGGCGTGCGCCTCCTGATGGCAGTGGCCGCAATAACTCGCCGGAAGAAAGCTTTTGGGATCGATAAACCGGCCCGTGTCCGTCTTGGCATTGGAAGGCAGAAACGGCTCATCCGCTCCAAATCGATAGTTATAGTGCTCGGTGACCGACTGCGCATAGTCGGAGGGTTGAGCGGAGGGCTTGTCGCCTTCCGCGGCGCGGGCCCGTTCGGCCCGCCATGTCATCGAACCCCCGGCTACAAAGGCCGCCAACATCACGCCGCCGGCAATTCGGAGAGTGAGTCGGGCAAACAAAACAGTTTTCAATCCGATTGCAATGTCCTTGTTCTTCACGGAATCCTGGCCTCCAGTGTTCAGTGGGGAAAACTCTCCATCCAATAACGGAGATCGAACCGTTGGCGCTGCGTTCTACGGCTTTGTTCCCTGTCCTTCCTTGAGGGTTGCGATGCGGTCGATCTGGGGAGCGGGGAAATGCTCCGTCGCGCCGCTGGGCCAATGCACTTCAATGTCGTCGATGGCGGTTGCGTCGCCCAGCCCAAAGTGCAGCCGCGGATCGCTGGTCGAGGCATAGCTGCCGCCGGAGATCACATCGCCGCGCTGCTTCATCTTGTTCGCGGTAAGGTAGACCGTAGCGCCCACGGCGTCCCGCGGACTCTTGGCTCCGCCGACCAGCTTCAACTCGATCCAATGATGCTTGTCGGGCGAGACATTGCGCAGCAGCGCCGGCGAGCCATCCAATACATTGATGACCACATCCAGCTTGCCGTCGTTGAAAAGATCGCCCACCGCCAGCCCGCGGCCGACATAGGTCTGCGCGAGCGCCGTCCCTTCAACCGCAGGGACCGGCTCGAACTGCTTGCCGCCGATATTGTGCAGCAGCAGCGGGCGCTGTGCGTAGCTGGTTCCCCAAGGCTCCTTATCCACGATGGGATAGACGTGTCCGTTGGCGAGAATCAGATCCTTCCAGCCGTCGTTGTCGTAGTCGAAAAAGGCGTCGCCCCAGCCGAGAAAAGGGACCGTCGGTTCGGCAATTCCAAGCTGATAGCTGATGTCGGTGAAGTTGGCGTCGCCGTCGTTGCGATAGAGCGGCTTGTAATCGTCGCTGAAGGTGGTGTCGTAGAGATCGACCAGGCCATTGTTCTGGTAGTCGCCAACGGCGATGCCCATCGTGGCGGTTTCCCGCCCGTTTTCGTTCAGAGCATAGCCGGATGCGTAGCTGATGTCCTCAAAGGTTCCGTCCCCCTTGTTGAGGTAGAGGTAATTCGGGGTCGAGTCGTTGCCGACCAGCAGGTCGGGCTTGCCATCGTTGTTGACATCGACGAAGACCGAGGCCAGCCCATAGTAGCCATTGGTATCGGCGACACCCGCCTTCACGCTGACATCCGTAAACGTGCCGTCGCCGTTGTTGTGGAAGAGATGATCCGGCTCGCCCTTCAGGCCGTGCGGCCCGCACATCACGTTTTCGCCGCGGAACTGGCAGAAGCTGTAAGCCACTCCCCCGTCGCCCGACGCCGGTGGGTTTGCCAGATCGTAGTGAACGTAGCCGGGGACAAACAGGTCCAGCCTGCCATCGCCGTCGTAATCTCCCCAGGTGGCCCCGGTCGACCAGTTGCCCAGAGTGACGCCGGCTTTCTCGGCCACGTCGGTAAAGGTTCCGTCGTGATTGTTGTGATAGAGCCGATTTTTGCCGAAGTTGGAGACGTAAATGTCGGGCCAGCCGTCGTTGTCGTAGTCGGCAACCGCGCAGCCAACTCCCCAGCGGCTGTTGGCCACGCCGGCCTTCTCTGTCACATCGGTGAACGTGCCGTCGTGGTTGTTGTGAAACAGCGCCGCGTGGGGCGCGGCCGTTTTGCCGTTCGCGGCGTCATAGGTCGAGCCATTCACCAGATAGATGTCCAGCCAGCCGTCATTGTCATAGTCGAGCAGGCACACGCCGGAGCCGTTGGCCTCAATGATGAATTTCTTCTCCGGCGTCCCCATCACATGCTTCCAGGTGGTCAATCCGGCCTGGCGGGCGATGTCCTGAAAGAGAACCGGACCGTCTTTGACGAAGCCGCCGGCGGTGATCGGCCGGTGCTCCTTGTCGAGCACAGCCGCGTGCGCGCCCGCGGTGTTGACTCCGCCAACCGAGGGAGCCTGGCCGCCCTCGCGGGGCTTGTCGGCCTGCGTGTCGGCGGCATGAGAGTCAGGCGTCGTGGACTGCCCAACCGAGCGGTGCGCATTGGCAAGCAACACGGCGCAAATCGCCGCGCCGGCAATCAGCGAAACAGATCTCCGCCTCGCGGAGCATTGCAATCCTCCATCCCGGAAGTCAAACGCTCCGGGTTCAGGGGAAAGGGAACTCAAGGGACGCTGGGGAATCAGCGCGGTCATGGGGCCTCCACACACGGGAACATCTTCACCATACCGGATGTTGTGGCATATTGGACTCAATCGAATGGTGGAGGCGGCTCTCTGCGGCGCTGCGAAAGCGATCGCGGCAGTTGCCCCGGAATGAGAAGTTTCCGGCCGGCGAAGCAAGACGCCGACACTGCCGATCCACAAAGCCTCTGCGATCGGCCAAGACGCTTTCGTCGCAGTTAGCTTGCGGAGGGGCCGTGGGCTTCCTCGCGCTCCTGGGCCGCATCGGTCTGGGTTTTCTTCTTGCCCCGCACTCTCAGCAGATGTTCTTCCTGGCAATACGAACATCGCCAGGGATAGAAGCCAAGCAGCGGCAATAAGACCTTGCGCAGGAATCCTTCCCGCTTCATGCGGCGCATACGGTGGCTCTGGCACTTTGAACAGATCATGTGAATTCACTCCGCGAGGTTGGCAGGGAAGGCCGGAAACGACAGTATATAGCCTATCGCGCCGGAATGTCGCTTGAAACTTCAGCTAAATGATTGGCTGATCGGGGGCTCGCGAGAAGCCGTCCGCCTCGCGTCTCTATCAGCATAGCAAAGAATTGTCGCCCATCCGCGCCGCGGCGCTTTCTTGACGCGCCCGTTCCAACTCTGCTCTACTGCAATCAACGTCATGCACTCCTCCGGCGCCCAAGCGAATTCTGTTCCGGCCCAGCATAAACTCGCGCCGGCTCCAGGCCTGCGAATGATGCGGTCCTTTGCGCGCGGGAGATGAGGCCTGACCAACCGCGGAGCGGAAAGCAGCACTCAGGCCACCACCCGCGAACGCGGCTGGTGGTTTTTTCGTATCGAACGCCGTTGAAATTCTGATTCGTTCCGCATTCTCGTTCAACCAGGGAGGCGCCCTTTGGAATCCGTGACCCTGACCAGCATCCAGGCGGCGCGCGCGCGCATCGGCGAGGCCATCTATGTGTCGCCCTGCCAGCTCTCCAGCGATCTCTCCGAGTTGGCCGGCCTGCCCCTGCACCTGAAGCTGGAGAACCTGCAACGCACCGGCTCCTTCAAGGAGCGGGGCGCGCTGAACAAGCTGCTCACCCTGAGCAAGGCCGAGCGGGAGCGCGGCGTGATTACCGCCAGCGCCGGCAATCACGCCCAGGGAGTCGCCTTCCATGCCTCGGCGCGTAACATTCGCTCCCAGATTGTGATGCCTCTGGCCACGCCGCAGATCAAGGTGGGCGCCACGCGCGGCTTCGGGGCCGAGGTCATCCTGCACGGCGCAAGCTACGATGAAGCCTGCGACGAGGCTCTCCGCCGCCGCCTCGAAGAGGGCCGCACCTTCATCCATCCCTTCGACGACGCGGAAGTCATCTCCGGCCAGGGAACCATCGGCCTGGAACTGCTCGAACAGGTGCCCGACATCGAGGCCGTGGTCGTGCCGATCGGCGGCGGCGGGCTGATCGGCGGCATTGCCTGCGCGCTCAAAGAGACCAAACCCAACATTCGCGTCATCGGCGTCGAGCCGGAAAAGCTGCCCTCCATGCTCCGCGCCCGCGAGGCCGGCGCTCCGGTCACCATTGCCGCCGAAGCCACCGTCGCCGACGGCATCGCCGTCTGTCGCGCTGGCGACCTGACGCTGCCCCTGGTCTCGCATTATGTCGATGAGATCGTCACCGTGGACGACGAGGAGATTGCCAGCGCCATCCTCATGCTGCTGGAGCACGAGAAAACCCTGGCCGAGGGCGCGGGCGCCGCAGCCCTCGCCGCTCTGCTCCAGTCCAAGACCAATCTGCGCCATCGCCGCACCGTGGTGCTGGTTTCGGGCGGAAACATCGATGTGACCCTGCTGGCCAAGATCATCGAGCGCGGACTGGTCAAGGACGGCCGCCTGATGCGTATCCGCGTTCACCTTCAGGACCGTCCCGGCGCGCTGCTGGCGCTCACTCAGGTTCTCGCCCGCGAACGCGCCAACATCGTCGAAACCATCCACAATCGCTCCTATTATGGCGTCAGCCTGGGCGAAACCGTGATCGACGTAACCCTGGAGACCCGCGGAGCAGCTCACATCACCTCCATCGGCCACGCCCTGCGCGAAGCCGCCTTCGGTTTCGAGCGGATACAGTGACACGGAACCGCCGCCGGGACGGGAATATACTTGCCATTGCGAACGGCGGCGCGGTCCAGCCATGAAGCATTCCAGAGGCGTAGCCTTGCTATCGATCCTGTGCGGCTTGCACCTTTACGCCCAGAATCCAGGTCGGGGGGCAAAAGACGCGGCCGTCAAGGACTTCCTGATCGACCCCTCCAAGCCCTACGTGTATCTCGAAATTGACCACATTGGACCGACTCATAAGTACCCGCCGGTTCCCATGGAAATCTACGCCATTGGTGCGAACGCCTCAAACACCGAAGCGGGGCAAGCCATCCGCGCCACCGAGCAAATGCCGAATCAGGACATCTATCTGCGCCTGAGAAACAACTGCCGCATTCCCATTGTCGTGTTTACGGCGCCCCTGCTTGAAGAACGGACCTCGTCGCCAGTGGGAGCGCATCCGGTTTCGCTATCCTTGGTTATGGACCAAGTCGAGTGGAATCCACAAATACAAGCATGGGAAATTGAAGACCGTGCGCTCAGACCCACATACTGGGCGCCAGTATTCATTGCCCCATCTGTCCCACTCCTGCTGGGTACACCCGATGTTCTTCTTTCTCCAGAATTGAGGAAGGTCAAGGCCCAGCTTCAGGCGGAGGCAGAGACGCGGACACAAGGTGAGATTGCGCGAAAGGAAGCCGAGATTGCCGAAAAGAAAGCGCGGGAAGAGGCGGAAACTAAGGAACTCTACGAGCTGCTCACGCGAGACCTTTCCGAGGGTGTCCCGCGCTCAGTTGAAAGTTGCTGAGCGGCGGTTAGGTTGATGTTACTACGCCGCCTTTTGGCTGGCGGTCGCAGGCGGGTTGAGGATTGCTTCCAAGGCCCACAGATCGCGA
>JBEKPI010000028.1:0-25444 GCA_049520855.1 Occallatibacter sp. | reverse complement strand
GTTGGCCACCGTGCCTTCGAGGATCTTGAGCAGCGCCTGCTGCACGCCCTCGCCGCTCACATCGCGGGTAATGGAGGGGTTCTCGTCCTTGCGGCCGATCTTGTCGATCTCGTCGATGTAGATGATGCCCTGCTGGGCGCGGGTCACGTCACCGTCGGCGGCTTGCAGCAGCTTGAGGATGATGTTTTCGACATCCTCGCCCACGTAGCCGGCCTCGGTCAGGGTCGTCGCGTCCACAATGGCAAAAGGCACATCCAACATCTTGGCCAGCGTGTGAGCCAGCAGCGTCTTGCCCGAGCCAGTCGGCCCGATGAGCAGGATGTTCGACTTCGTCAGCTCCACTTCATTGTTGCGCATCTTGTTCATCTGGATGCGCTTGTAGTGGTTGTAAACGGCGACAGCCAGCTTCTTCTTGGTCTGGTCCTGGCCGATCACGAAATCGTCGAGGAAGTCCTTCACTTCATTCGGCTTGGGCAAGTGGCCGGCGACGTTGGCTGGATGGGCCGCATCCCCGCCGCCGCGGTCGTCCTCGAGAATCGAGTTGCACACGGCCACGCACTCGTCGCAGATGTAGGCGCGAGGGTAGTCGCTGGGCGAAGAGATCAGCTTGGCTACGGCGTCCTGCGACTTGTGACAGAACGAACAGCGCAGTGCTTCTTCCGGTCCCACGCGCGTTTTCATCTTCCGCTCCCTTTGGACGAGCCTTCTTCCGGTTCCACTCCCGCGTCTTGCCAGTCTAGCAGGTTTCGAGACTGGCATAATGGCCAACCGCCAGCGTGACGGTTACCTGCGCGCAGTCAGTTGGTTACGTTCGTGGCCGGTCGATGATTTCGTCGACAATGCCGTATTCCTTCGCCTGTTCTGCGTTCATGATGAAGTCCCGCTCGACATCGCGCTCAATGCGGTCCAGAGGCTGGGCGGTGTGCCGGGCGATCAGGTTGTTGGTGATCTCGCGGATGCGAAGAATCTCGCGCGCGTGGATGTCGATGTCCGTGGCCTGGCCGCTCAATCCGCCCATCGACGGCTGATGGATGAGAATCCTCGAGTTGGGCAGGGCAAACCGCTTGCCCTTGGTGCCGGCCAGCAGCAGAAACGCGCCCATGCTGGCCGCCTGGCCAATGCAGATCGTCTCCACCTTGTTCTTGATGAACTGCATGGTGTCGTAGATGGCCAGGCCTGCGGTGATGGAGCCGCCGGGGGAGTTGATATACAGATGCACGTCCTTCTCCGGGTCTTCGCCGGAGAGGAAGAGCATCTGCGCCACGATCAGGTTGGCCACCTGGTCGTCGATTGGCGTGCCCAGAAAGATAATGTTGTCGCGCAGCAGACGCGAGTAAATGTCGTAGGCGCGCTCGCCCCGGCTCGTCTGCTCAACCACCATGGGAACCAATGCCATTCGAGCGGTTCTCCAATTCAAGTGCTTTTCGCACTGTGTTAGGGTGGCTTTTTCTCGATGAAAAAGCCACTTGAGAGTTTCGGTTTCGGCTCACTGCAATTGAAGAACCGCTGTGAATCCTCTTCCCGTTCCTTGCTTGCCGCGATTCAGGCCCGCTCTACGCGGGCAGACGCTCATACAGCGCGGACGCGGTTTTCTCGCGCCGCATTTGCTCCCGGATTCTCGCCAGTCCGCCGTCCTCAGTCAGGCGCGCCCGCAGGGCCTCGACCGGCTCGCGAGCCTGCAGTGCCGCCAGTTGCAGTTCCCGGTCCAGTTCTTCGTCGCTGACGTTAATGTTTTCCTCGCTGGCAATGCGATCCAGCAGGATATTCGTCTTCACCTCGGCCACAGCGCCGTCGCGCTGCGCCGCTCGCAGGCGGGCAAAATCCAGCTTGCGCATCTGCTCGGTGTCCATGCCCTGGGCCGCCAGGGCGCGCAACCCGCGATCCAATCGCGTGTCAATTTGCGCCTGCACCAGCGACTCGGGAACCGCAAACGAGTAGCGTTCGGTCAGCGCGGCAAAGAGCCGGTCCTTGGTCTCGCCCTCCACGGCGCGCCGCTTGCGCATGGATAGCCGCGCGCGGACTTGCTCCTCCACTTCGGTAAAGCTCTTGAAGCCTCCAAGCTCCTTGGCAAACTCGTCGTCCAGCACCGGCAGGGTACGCTTCTTGATCGCCTTGACCTCGACCTCGTAGGCCACGGTCTTGCCGGCCAGCTTGGGATCGGCATAATCGGCCGGGTAGATGACCTCGGCCTTCAGCTCCTGGCCGGGCTTTGCGCCGCGCAGAGCCTTCGTGAAGGCCTCTACCGTGTCCTTGCCGCCAATCTCGACCAACGTGTCTTCCCCCGCAATCGGGGCAGCCTCCCGATCTCCGTCGATCTGGCCCTTATAGCTGATCTCCGCCCAGTCGCCTTCCTCGAGCGCCCTCTCTTCCTCGACCGGCTCGACCACCGCGCGCGACTCGCGCAACTGCGCGATTTCGCCGGCGAACTCCTCCTCGGTGATCTCCACCGGCGGCTTCGCCACAGTCACCGACTGATAACCCTCGATGGAGAACTCCGGCACGAACTCGAAGACCGCCTTCACGTGCAGCGGCTGGCCGTCCTCGACCGTCAGCTCCGTCACCCGCGGCTCGCCTACCGGCTTGACGCCCAACTCGGCCACCGCCTTGTTGAACCGCTCCGGCAGCAGACTCTCGATCACTTCCTTGCGGATTGCTTCCGCAAAGCGGCGCAGGATCACCATCTCCGGCACCTTGCCGGCGCGGAATCCAGGTATCCTGGCATACTTCCGGTAGTTGCCGGTCACCTTCCGATAGGCCCTGGATACCTCTTCGGCGGGAACGTCCAGCACCAGCTCGCGCGTACAATCCGGATTGAGCACCGGCCCATGCTGGTGGCCTTCATGCCCATGGCCGCTATGGTCGTGGCCTTCGTGATTGTCTTCGAGGCTCGGATTCGCCTCGGCTGCCTCATGATTATCTGCGACGGTGTCGGTAGGACTCAACGTTTTTTGCCTTCCATGCGCTGTGCGCGCCGAACGAACTGCCTCACTCGGGTGCAAACTGCCTGTTTCCTGCCGCAAACCGCCGGCTCTTTCGGCTTTCCGCTGCCGGGGCTGCCGCTCCGGGACCAGACAGGCGCCGCGCAGCCAGAGAAATCCCTCCACTCATGGTATGAGGATTTGCTGGCAGGGTCAAACCGGATGGGCTGGTTTCGGCGCCGGAGGCATCGCGAAAGGCACGTTACTTCTCAGTGACCTGGGCCTCGCGGACGTACGGAAGGAACCGGGGATGGGCCGCGCCGCAGCGTGCGTAGTGCGCGCGAGCCTCGTCCAGGCTCAAAGCGCCGTTCACCGTCAGCCGGACATCGTCCGCGTCGCCGTCCTCCTGGCCATCGTCCTCCCACCAGCAGACCGGGCAAAGCGCCAGCGCGCCGGGCGCATCCAGCGTCCTGCAACCGCAGCACGGACAGCGGAAACGAGTCTCCATGGCCTCACCTCCACGGCTTCCTTTCCTGATGGACGAAAATCCTGTTGTCCTGGTTTACAGGCAGGTCATCCGCGCCGGCTTCTGGCCGCACTGCGCCGGCGTGTGGCGGGTGGCGCAGGTGTCCCGAGAGTGAAATGGACTGGAACTGGGTGCCACGGTCCTGGTGGTGAATTGGGATACAGACTATGCAAAGAAAAGGAAATTCCGAATCAGATGTGCAATATGAATGTTCTGAAGATTTTCTATCCCCGCATCCATTCCGGGAGGCTCGATGCGATGGCGGCGCGGACCGCTGCCGATAGTTCTTCGCGCGTGGAATAGTCGCCGGGGTCGATGGGAGCATGAAAGACGATGTGCGCCGTGCCCGGCTTGAGGCGCAGGCTGCCTTTGCCCATCATGCTCTCGGTGCCGTAGATGGAGACGGGAATGCATGGCGCGCCGGTCTGCATGGCCAGATAGAAGGGGCCTTTCTTGAAGGGCAAGAGGCGTCCGTCGCTGGAGCGCTTGCCCTCGACAAACGTGGTGATGTGAATGCCCTTGTCGAGCAGGCTCTTGGCTGCGGCTACGCTCTCCTGGGCGCGGGCGGCGCTGCCTGTGCGCTCGACGGGAATAAACTCGCCCAGCCGAAAGCCAATGCCGACGACGGGGATATTCATCAGCGAACGCTTGATGAATGCGGCGGTGCGGCCGGGAATCTCGGGGATCAGAGCCTGCGGATCGAGATTGGAGACGTGGTTGGCCATGAAGATGCAGGCCACGCCTTGCGGGACAAGCTCGGCCCCCTCGGCCACGATGCGGATTCCGGCCAGCCGGTAAGCCACGCGCACCAGCCAATTGGTGGCGTTGTAGAGCGGCAGCACGTTGCCCGTGATGAGGGTCCAGGGAATGAAGACGATGGCCACGGGAATGATGAGAGCGATCAGCGTGGCTAATAAGATGAGGGAAGAGATCATAAGGGGTTTTCCGGGCGTTCTCTGAGGCGTTGAGGCAGTTTCTCATAAATGCCGTCGAATCCGCCATTGGAAAGGATTGCGACGACATCGCCCGATTGCAGTTGGGGGACGATGCTGTTGACGATCGCCTCGACATCGGGGCAAAGTTCGGCCTGGGTTCCGGCCACATTGAGCGCGCGCACTACGTCTTCCGGGTGCAGCCGCTCGGCCTCGGGAATGTTCTGCTGCTGGTAGACGCCGGCGAGCACAACGCGGTCCGCCAGGCACAGGCTTGCCACCAGATCGGCTTCGAGCACCTTGCGGCGCAGCGTGTTGGAGCGCGGCTCCAGGACCGCCCACAGGCGCGCCTGGGGAAAGAGGGAGCGCAGCGCGCGGAGCGTCTCGCGGATGGCCGTGGGATGATGCGCGAAGTCGTCGATCACGGTGATGCCGCCGATGCGGGCGCGGACCTCAAGCCGCCGCTTGACACTTTTGAAAGTGGCTACCGCTGTCTTGATCGCATCTGTGGGCACGCCGTTTCCGGCGGCCAGCGCGGCGGCGGCGGTTGCGTTGAGTGCGTTGTGTTCGCCGGCAAGGCTCATCTCCAGCTCGGCCCACAATTCGCCGGCGCGCCAAACCTCCCAGCGCGAGAGGCCGTCTTCGTGGCGCAGGTTGCGGATGCGCCAGCCGGAGGTTTCGGAGAAGCCGTAGCGCTCAACGCGGCAGAGCGCGCGGGCGACACATTCATCGACGTTCGGGTTGCCGTCGAAGGCGACGATCAGGCCGCGCCGGGGCACAAGATTGATGAGCCGCTTGAAGGCTGTCTTGACCGCGGCCAGGCCCGCATAAATGTCGGCATGGTCGAACTCGACGCTGGTCAAAATCAGCGCGTCGGGAAAGTAATGCAGGAACTTTGGTCCCTTGTCGAAGAAGGCTGTGTCGTACTCGTCGCCCTCGATGATAAACGTGCGCGTGGGACGCAGTTGGAAGCTGGAAGCGAAATTTTCCGCAACTCCGCCGATCAGAAAGGAAGGCTCGTAGGCCGGATTCTCTCGCGCGGCAACCTGATAGATCCAGGCCAACATGCTGGTGGTCGTGGTCTTGCCGTGCGTGCCCGCGACGACCAGCGACTCGCGGCCTTTGAGAAACTCCTCGCGCAACAGCGCGGCCATCGAGGTGAAGGGAATGCGCTGGTCGAGGACGCGCTCGATTTCGGGATTGCCGCGCGAGAGGGCGTTGCCGATGACGACCAGATCGGGCGCGGGATCGAGATTGGATTCGGCGTAGGGTTTGAGGACGGGAATGTGGAGCGCTGCGAGCAGCTCGCTCATGGGAGGATAGGCGGCTTTATCGGAGCCGGTGATGCGGTGGCCCTGCAACTGAAGGAGGCCAGCCAGCGAAGCCATCGCCGTGCCGCAGATGCCGCTCAAATGAATATGCCTGGACGAAGCGCTCACCGCTCCTCCTTCGGCTTAGGAGCGCTGAATCCTGATCCCTGATCCCTGTTCCCTGTTCCCTGTACCTTCACCGCCGGTTCGATCAGGTGCAGGCGCGCTTCTTTTTCAACGGTCAACTCGGCCTCGACGCCCAGGGTCAGCGTGACGTTCTGGCGCGAGACGTGGCCGCTGCGCAGGCCGATGGCGATGGGTCCGGTGAAGTCGGCGAAGGAGCGCAGGATCACTTCGTCGAGCAACTCAGGCGGCGCGCCGGGCGAGATGCAATCGAGCATCTCGCCGAAGACGATTCCGCGCACGCCTTCGAGTTTGCCGGCCTGGCGCAGTTGCCAAACCATGCGGTCGATCTGGTAGGGCTTGGCGTTTACGTCTTCGAGGAAGAGGAGCTTGCCTTCAGTCTGCGGCTCGAAGGGCGTACCCAGCATCGCCACCAGAATGCTCAGGCAGCCGCCATAGAGCGTGCCGCGCGCGCGGCCGGGGTGCAACGTGCGCAGGCCCTCGGCTTCGCCAACCGTGTAGGGTTCGCCGGCCAGAGCCGCGCGCAGGCTGGGCAGATGGACGCTGGCGGCAAGCTCTGTGTTGGGGCGCGCGAAATCGGCCGAGAGCATGGGGCCGTGAAAGGCCGGCAATTGAAGCTGGTCGAGCAGCCAGAGATGCACGGCGGTCAGGTCGCTGTAGCCGATGAGAGGCTTGGCACATTCTGCGATGAGGTCGAGGTCGAGCCCGTCAAGCAGGTAATTCGCACCGTAGCCGCCGCGCGTCGAGAAGATGGCGCGCGCCTCATCGTTGGCAAAGGCATGGTGCAGATCGCGAAGCCGCATGGCGGGCGTGCCCGCAAAATAAAGCGGGCCGCGGGTGAGGATGTGTTCGCTTGGCCGCGGCGCGAAGCCCAGCGAGCGCAAGGCCGCGAGGCCGCGCTCGACGCGCTCCGGCTGCGGCGTGGAGGCCGGAGAGACTACGGCCACCTGGGCGTCGATCGGAACCGCGCGGGGCTTGAGCAGAGTCGTCATGCGGGCCAGGCCTCTCCGCGGGCAATGAGCGCCGCCGGCCCGGTGAGGCGCAGTTCCGTGCCGGGGCCCTCCCATTCGACCGTCTGCGCGCCGCCGGGGGCTACGACCTTGAGCGGTGATTTGCAGCCGTGTACGGCGATTGCAGTTGTGGCGCAGGCCGAGCTGCCGGTGCCGGAAGAAGTCGTTGGCCCGACGCCGCGCTCGAAGATGCGAATCTCGATCTCGGCGGGGCTGACGATGCGCAGGAACTCCACGTTGGTCTGATCGGGGAAATCCGGATGCAGGCAAATCTCCGCGCCGACCTGCTGCCACGGCAGGCCCGCCACGGCAAAGACATCGTTGTCTACCGCAATGACGAAGTGCGGATTGCCGGTGGAGACTTCGACGCCCGCGACCTCAAGCCCGCTGAGCAGCGTAACGGCTCGCGGCGCGAAAGAGGGAACATCCATGCCGGCGGAGACTTCCACGGTGAATTGGCCGTCTGTCTTCAGGTCATTCACGCGGCAGATGCGCGGGCCGGCGTCAGTTGCAATTTCGACCTCATCGCCCGACTGGAAGCCGCGTTCACGCGCCATCCACGCGGCTGCGCAGCGCGTGCCGTTGCCGCTGATCTCGGCGATGGAGCCATCGGCGTTGTGCAGGCGTATGCGGCCGGAGCGTGGGCCGGTCCACGCGAAGAATTCGATGCCGTCGGCGCCGATGCCGGTCGAGCGCGCGCACAGGCGCCTGGTCAACTCGGCCCAGTCGTGGTCCGCCGCGGCCTCTTCGGTCACAATCAAAAAGTCGTTGCCGCAGGCGTGAGCCTTGGTAAAAGGAATCAATCTTCCTCCAGATCGCGGAAGGTGAACAGGGCGCTGATGGCCGGCTCGGAGAGCAGCTTTCCGCGCAGCCGCTCATGCTGCCGCTTGGTCGCGGAGAGAGGAAAACTCACCCGCTGCAAGTCGCCGATGGCGTCGTTCTGGACGCCCGTGAGCCGTTCGCCGGCCTTGTCCATCGCGTCGAGAATCGACTTGAGCATCAGCGTCTGGTCCTGGCCGCGCGCCTCATAGACGAGCGGGAAGGCCTTGATACTCGCGCGGCGCTCGATGAAGCCCACCGCCTCGAGCGCGACAATGACGAGGACCGCCGCAACGATTGCCGCACCGTACAATCCCGCGCCGCAGGCCATGCCGATGGAGGCGACGACAAAGACGCTGGCCGCGCTGGTCAGGCCGCTGACACGGCTGCGGTTGTGCAGGATCAGGCCAGCGCCGAGAAAGCCGATGCCCTGCACGATGTTGGCGGCCACGCGGCCTTTGTCGGGGTTGGCGTCGCCGGCCAGCACTGCCGAGAGCAGCGTGAAAAACGCGCTGCCCATGCAGATCAATAGGTTGGTGCGCACGCCGGCGGCCTTGCGATTGAATTCGCGTTCGAGGCCCACAGCCGCGCCCAGCAGGCAGGCCACCAGCAGACGGCCGATTGCGCCGTTGACCACCATGATCTGTTGCAGGCGGTCAAAGTCGAAGGGTTGCGCGAACTGTGCCAGTGGGATGCTCATCTGTTTCCTTGCCCGATGCTATCACCGCGCGGGCTGGGTTGTTGAGGGCTGTGAATGGAAGGGCCTATTGGAGGCGTAGAGCGTCGCCGAGGGCTCCCCGGGGGCTGAAAAGCGGCGCAGCGCGGTGAGCCCGCCGGGATGCGCATGAACGGCGCGGTCGATTTCGTCGCCGTCGAAGGCGAGAACGAAGTCGGCATGAGCGGCGGGGGCAGCCAGCGCGGCACTGTAAATTCCCAGGTCGCTTTCGTTGATCGTTTGGCGCAGCGGAATCCCGGTGAAGGCAACGAGATTGGGGAAGGTCGAGGTGTCCATCAGAATTACCGCGCCGGGATGGTTGGCGATTTGAGCGCGCAAAACGGGAGGAATCTGCACTTCCAACGGCCTACGCGCTTCAATGTTCTTGATTCCTTCAACATAAGTCAAGGGATGTTCGCGCACCATCTGAGCGGCGTTCAAGGCCACCAATGCAAACAGCGCGCCCGCCGCATAGCGGACCCAGCGCGGATTGACCTCGCGCGGCTTGAAATCATTGACAGCGGAGAGCGCAACCTGCGCGGCAAAGCCCAATCCCAGCGCAAAGGCGGGCAGCATCTCCATTCCATAGCGTGTGTTGTACCAGGAGTGCGGCCACCACACGGGCAGAAAGATGGGCACCGACCCATAGGCCACCGAGTACGCGTAGAACGGGATGGGGAGCCAGAGCAACAGCGCCCATTGGAAGGCTTTTTGTCGCGCGGTCAGCCAGGCCCACGCCGTTCCCAGCAGGCTCAACGCCAGCAGAACGTTGCCCCAGGCGGCTGCGACCGCGTCCATCTCCGAGACCTTCACAAAAAAGAGCAGCGAAACCCAGGGATTGTGCCAGCCCGGATGCGGCGGTCCATCCCAGTGGCTCATGGTGCGAAGCTCGATGGCCTTGGCCGAATAGGGTCCGCGCGCGAAGTAGAGCCAATCGCCGAAGCCGATCGAGTTATAAACGAACCACGCGAGCGGCGCGGCCACCAGCAACGCGCTGGCCAGCCAGAAGCTCCACGAGCGCAAACGACGGCGACGAGCCAGAGCCAGGCCGATGCACGTCCAGGCTACGAGGGCCATTACCCAACCGTCGTAGCGCGTAAAGATTGCGGCGATCAGTGCGGCGGCGATTAGGCATAGCGTTCGGCGGGCCTTCTTCAGGTCTTCGTTCAGCGCAGATCGCCACTCTACCAGCCAGACCGCAACCCATACCATCTCGCAGACAAAGAGCGGCTCGGTCATGGCCGTGGTTTGCAGATAGAGCAGGTTGGGATTGAGCGCGAAGAAAGCCAGCGCGAGCGCCGAGGCGGTGGGCGGGAGCCAGCGCCGCGCCAGCCGGTAGATGCCCGCGCAGGCGGCAAGATAGGCGAGCGCCGACGGAATCAGCCCCGCAATTCCGTTGGCCCACCAACTGTAGACCTGTACGAACGGCAGCATCAGAATGTGCGGCAGAGGCAGCCACACCGAGCCGAGTTCTGTGAGGCGCGGCAGGCGCGCATCGAAGACGCGCCGCGCAATGTGCAGATGGGCGACGGCATCGCCGTAGTTGAGCAGCGCGCCGTGCCGCCAGCTCCAGAGAATCGCGGCGATCGAAGCCGCCGCGCACGAGGCCATGACCGCCAGCCACTCCTGCCATGCAATGCGACGATTTGAGTTCTCCGAGATTGGGCTATCAGGCATGGGGCTTTCAGGCAAGGTGCGTCAATTCGCGGAAGAGCGTGAAGCGTTCGTCGATCTCCGCTCGCGTAAGCGCCTGCAACCGCTCGGTGCCGAAGCGCTCGCAGGCGAAGGATCCCATCACGCTGCCGTAGAACATGGCGTGGCGGAAGGCAGCCGGCGTCTGTTCGGGCTGCGAGGCGAGGTAGCCAAAGAAGCCACCGGCAAAGCTGTCGCCCGCTCCGGTCGGATCGACGACTTCTTCCAGAGGCAGCGCGGGGGCCTTGAAAATCTTCGTGCCATGGAAGAGCGTCGCGCCATATTCGCCGTGCTTGACCACCAGCGTCTTCGGGCCGAGTGCCATCACCGCACGGGCGGCCTGGAGGAGATTGCTGTTGCCGGCCAGCATCTTTGTTTCGGTGTCGTTGATGAGTAGAATGTCGAGACCCTTCAAGACTTCAAGCAGCGTGGAACGATGGTCCTTGATCCAGTAATTCATCGTGTCGCCGGCCACCAGCTTCACATCGGGCATCGCTTCGCGGACGCGGCGCTGCAAGACCGGATCGATGTTAGCGAGAAAGAGAAACTCCGAGTCGCGGTATGCGTCGGGAATCTTCGGCTCGAAGGCGGCAAAGACATTCAACTCGGTGTTATGCGTTTTGGCCTCGTTGAGGTTTTCGAGATACGATCCCTCCCAAAAGAAGCTCTTGCCGGCGGTGTGCTCAATGCCGCGCGTGTCGATGTTGCGGGCCTGAAAGACGGCCTCCTGGCGCTTGCCGAAGTCTTCGCCAACGACGGCGATGACGCGCACATCGGTAAAAAAGCTCGCGGCCAGCGAGAAATAAGTCGCCGCTCCGCCCAGGCAGCGCTCGCGCCGCCCCGCCGGTGTTTCAATCGTGTCGTATGCAACGCTGCCCACTACGGTGATTGCCATCTATTTCCTCTCCTAAAACGTCTCTAAATGCGTTGGTGTCAAGTGAAAGCTCTATTGTTCGGGGAGAGAATTAGGGGGTCGCTAAGTTGTCGCGGTGCCCTCATCAATCTTTTGCGGCCAACCAACTGGCCTCGCGCGCTTCTTCCATAAGACACTTTCCTTGCCCTCGGCATTCCTCTCCACTATCAAATCATCGACCAGTCGGGCGTGTAGGAACGGGTTGTGTCCGCAGATGATCTCCCCTGCCCATGGCGAGCCATCCAATGTCTGCCCGAATTTTGCGGGATATGGGTTGTACTTTTTGTTCCTTGCGCAATCCGCTTGCTCACCCAGGGAGTACTCGGCGGATCGATACATAAACTCGACAAGCTCGCGGACTTTCTCTCCTGACTCTCCTGAAAAACGAGGATTGAGAATAGCGGCAAATGGGTTGTGTCGCTTCGCGTGTTCGCCGCACCACTCCCAGGTAACCAGCCAAGCCTTCATTTTGAGCGATCTTTTTCTTCCCATTTGGCAATCTCCTACATTCCCTCAGGGGCTAAAGCCCGCGTCAACATTGCAACCTTTACGGCACGACTAAAGTCGTGCCCTTTCAAAACATCGACTTATGCAGAGGTTTCACAGTCTTGCAGTTGACTCGCCAACTCATTACCACCCGAGGTACTTGCCAAACAGCAGCTTCAGTTTTTCCTTGGCCGCAGCCGGAATCGCGTCCGGCTGCGTCAGCACGGCATACTTAGCCGCCGAGGCGCAGGCGCATGTTCGCTCGGCGGGCATCGCCGCGACAGCCGCTTTCACCACGAGCGCCGCGTTTTCGGCGTTCTGGTGGAGGACGGCGACAATCTCCTCGACGGTGACCGCATCGTGGCCCTCGCGCCAGCAATCGTAGTCGGTGATCATGGCCACGGTGGCGTAGCAGATCTCCGCCTCGCGGGCCAGCTTGGCCTCTTGCAAGTTGGTCATGCCGATCACGTCCGCGCCCCAACTGCGATAGAGGTTCGATTCGGCGCGGGTGGAAAACTGCGGGCCTTCCATGCAGACATAAGTTCCGCCCAGCTTGCCCACCACGCCCACTGTCGCGCAGGCCTCGGCCGCTGCCTTTGCGACGGTCGCGCAGACCGGATCGCCAAAGGCCACGTGGCCCACGATGCCCTCGCCAAAGAAGGTGGAGGCGCGATGGAAGGTGCGGTCGATGAACTGGTCGGGCATCACAAAGTCTGTCGGCTTATGTTCCTCTTTGAGCGAGCCGACGGCCGAGACGGAGACGATGCGCTCGACGCCGAGCTTCTTGAAGGCGTAGATGTTGGCGCGGAAGTTCAACTCGGATGGCAGGATGCGATGGCCGCGCGCATGGCGGGCCAGAAAGGCTACCTTGCGCCCTTCCAGTTCGCCCAAAACGAACCTGTCCGACGGATCGCCAAAGGGCGTCTCGACGCGCTCCTCGCTCACGTTGGTTAGTCCGGGCATCAGGTAGAGCCCGCTGCCGCCGATGATGCCAATCTCCGCCTGTGCCAATGCCCACTCCTTTTTAGGCGCGCCGTTTCCCGGCCCGCCGCTTTCCATTCCGCAAAGATCTCAGTATAAAGGTTGGGGATACTCTTCTTCATGCTGCTTGAACGCATTTCGTGTTACGATAAGCGTTAAGCATGATTCAGTCCTTCGCCGACGACGAGACAGAAGCGGTCTTCCTGACCGGGAAGAGCCGGCGATGGGCGAAGATTGCGCGGGTTGCGGCACGCCGGTTGCAGGCAGTGGATTTCGCGTCGGCGATTGAGGATCTGCTCAATCCCCCGGGCAATCGCCTGGAAAAGCTGAAGAGCGATCGGGAGGGCTGGTGGAGCATCCGCATCAACGATCAGTACCGCGTCTGTTTTCGCTGGGACGGCGACGACGCCTGGGATGTTGAGATTGTTGATTACCATTAAGGAGATGTGCGATGAGCATTCCGCGTAAGCACGAACAGAAGGGCGTGCCGATTCATCCTGGCGAGTTCTTGCGTGAGGATTTTCTTGTTCCGTTGGGACTTTCGGCCAATGCTTTGGCCCTTGCCTTGCGAGTACCGGTAACGCGAGTTTCGGAGATAGCGCGGGAACGCCGGGGGATTACGGCGGATACGGCGTTGCGTTTGGCGCGGTACTTCGGCACAACGCCGGATTTCTGGATGAAGATGCAGATGTCTTACGACCTGGCGACGGCCAGCCGGAAGGTGACGGCAAAGATCGAGGTGGAGATCTTTCCGTTGCCGCGTACTGCGACCGGGGTTTCAAAAGCCAGGCGGATTGCCTGATCGATTGCCGATCGAATAACGAGGAAACGAGTCCAAACAGACCATGCCCACGACAACGAACAAGGACTATTACGGCACGCTCGGGGTGAAGAAGACAGCCACTCCGGAGGAGATTCGCAAGGCCTTTCGCAAGGCGGCGCGGCGCTATCACCCGGACGTGAACCCAGGCGACAAGCGTGCCGAGGAGAAATTCAAGGAAATCTCCGAGGCCAACGACGTGCTGAGCGACGAGAAGAAGCGCAAGATCTACGATCAGGTGGGGTTCTACTCGGACCAGATCGACCCGGCGACGGCCGAGGCGTATGCGCGGCAAGGCGGCGTACGCGGCGCGCCGGTGGACTTTGGCGGTTTTGACTTCTCAGGCTTTCAGAGCGGTCCAGGGCGGCGGGGGGGACGGCAGGCGGGGCCAGGCTCCCAGGCAGATTCGGCTTCGTGGGGCAGCTTCAAGGACATTTTTTCTGGCATGTTTTCAGGGGCGCAGCAGCCGCAGAGGCCGCGCGGTCCGCAGCCGGGAAGCGATTTGGAATATCAGGCCACGGTGGACTTCTGGACGGCGATCCGGGGCGGCCAGGCGCGGCTCGAGGTACACCGCCAGGAGACCTGCCCGACCTGCCACGGCCAGGCATCGGCCGGCGGACCAACGCAGTGTACGGAGTGCAACGGCACGGGCCAGGTGACGCAAATGGGCGGGCGGATGAAGTTCAACATTCCCTGCCCGCGGTGCAACGGCACGGGCCGCACGACCAATGACTGCGCCACATGCCACGGCGAGGGCGTGGTCGGCAAGAGCGAATCGGTCGAGTTTCGCATCAAGGCGGGTACGCGCGACGGGCAGCGCATCCGCCTGCAGGGCAAGGGCAACGCCGGGCTGAACGGAGGCGCGGCGGGGGATTTGTTTTTGATCGTGCGGACGGGCACGCATCCGGTCTTTGCGCGCGTGGCCGACGACATTCATCTGACCGTTCCGGTGACCATGCCGGAGGCCTCGCTGGGGGCCAAGGTGGACGTACCCACCATCGACGGCCGGGCGCAGTTGAAGATTCCTCCGGGGACCCAGAGCGGGCAGAAGCTCCGCATGAGAGAGCGCGGCGTGGAGAACGCGCAGCACGCCGGCCAGCGCGGCGACCAGATTGTGACGGTCGAGGTCGTGGTGCCCACGCTCGGCGATGAGCGCAGCCGCGAGATCATGCGCGAGCTGGCCAAGCTGAATAGCCAGGATCCGCGGACGGCGCTGTTTGAGAAGCTGTGATTCTGTTAAGCTGTCGGCAGCACTTCTTCAATGCTCGGGTATTTCCGAATGTCCAGGCGACGCGATGAAGACCGGCAAGACTTTGAGCCTGACGATATTCTCTCCGGCTTCGAGTGGCATCCTGCCAAAGCGGTTTCAAATTTGAAGAAACACAAAGTCTCATTCGAGGAGGCCAGCACAGTCTTCAAGGATACGCAGCGCATCGAGGTTCCAGACCAGTGGCATAGCGATGACGAACAGCGCTATCTTGGTATTGGAAGGTCCATTCAAGGACGCATCCTAAGCATCTACTACACGTTTCGAGCCAGGAAGATTCGAATTATTAGCGCACGGCTCGCGGAGCGATGGGAAAGGAATGAATATGAAACCGGCAATGAGCAGTTCTGAAGTTGAAATGAGGAGCCGATTCGACTTCTCTCGCGCTACGCGCGGCAGGTTCTCGGATCGCTATGAGCAAGGTCACAGCGTCACGCTTCTTGACGGTAATCCCGATATGGATGACCCTCTTGATTTGAGTAAGGGTGACTCACAACTAACAGAAGTTTTCGGGAAGAACTTGCTTATCTCCCATCTGGTTGCTGCCGGCTTTGAAGTTGCGCAGCCTGTGCGGGACAAAGGTATCGATCTGATTGTGTATCGCGAAGGCAAGGATTTTGTCGCCCGCCCGATTCAGTTGAAGGCCTCTTCGCATGAGTCGTTTTCGCTCGACATGAAATATAAGCGATTTCCTCACCTTTTGATCGCGTATGTTTGGAATGTGCAGGGTCCAGAACCGAGCGACATATATGCATTGACCTTCGGCGATGCCTTGCAGGTCATGGAAAAACGGGGGCATGCTAAGACCGATTCCTGGACGAAGAAAGGCTATTATTTCGTGCGCGATGCCGGGGTCGAGTTGAAGAAACTCCTGGAACCTTACAGGATGACGCCGGAGCGGTGGCGGGTGAAACTGCAAGCTGTCTGAAAGATTCGAGAAGCCCATGGCCGCAAAACGCAAATCGAAGGGCGCGTACATGATCTCGGCGGTGGCTGAGATGTACGAGATTCATCCGCAGACGCTGCGCCTCTATGAGCGCGAGGGGCTGCTGCTGCCGTCGCGCACCGAGGGCAACACGCGCCTCTACACCGACGAAGACCTGGAGCGGCTGGAGTTCATCCTGAATCTGGCGCGCGACCTGGGCGTGAACATCGCCGGCATCGCCATCATCCTGCAGATGCGCGAGCGCATGGAAGAGATGAACCGGCAGATGCAGAGCTTTGTCGAATATGTGCGCACGGAGATGCTGGCGCGCTTTCAGCAAGCCGCGCCCGGCTCGACGGGGGCGATTGTGCCGATGCGCAAGCAGACGGCGGTGGTGAAGCCCCCCGTTGGCGGTCGAAAACTTTAGCGAGACAGCCGGGCCGCATTGTTGCTTCTGCCTATTCGCTGAGCTTGCGCAGCCTGCCTTCGGGAAGCAACTCATAGGGATCGCCGCGGTATTTCAGTTTGCGCGAGCCGAAGTAACTTCTTACCCAGAAGATGAAACCCATGAGGTCGCGCAGCGGGTAGAGCCAGGCCTTGCGCAGGGCGGGGCGGTCGTTGACCACGCAGCCGGCCACCAACATGCTGAGCAGCATGCGGTCGAGTATCGTGAAGGCCAGCAGGGCCAGTCCCAGCGCGAGATGGCCGGCTGCGCCGAGGGCGGCCAGCGCCAGCAGGCCAAAGGGAACGGCATAGGTCAGCACTTCGCCAAAGTGCCCCGCGGGCCGTGAAAAGCGCGTGCTGGTGGCCCATCCCTGCTGATGCGCGATGCTCTTCTTGAAGCCGGCATTGAGAACATGGTGCTCGACGATGTAGGAGGAGAGGACAACCGTTTCTCCGGCCCTGGCCGTCCAGTTGCCCAGCACAAAGTCGTCGGCATAGTACTGCGCGACCTGCTCGAAGCCCCCGATTTTCTCAACAGTGCTCTGGCGCATCACCATCGAGGGTCCGAGGCAGAAGTGCATCCCTTCGAGCATATCGGCAACCAGCACGCCGGAGGTCATCTCGACCGACATGCCCATGGCTTCCAGTTGCGCCCAGAGCCCGTGACGGGTGACGCCGCGGTAGAGGCAGGTGACCATGCCTACGCGCGGATCGGCTAGCGGCGCGACCACTGAAGCGAGGTAATCCGGCTCGACGCGCACATCGCTGTCGGAGGTGACGAGGATTGGATAGCGGGCTTCGCGGCGCATGACCTCCAGCGAGAAGGTGCGCGCGTTGGGCCAGGGCGGCTCGCCGCAGGTGAGGATGCGCGCCTTCACATGCGGAAAGCGCGCGGCAACCCGGCGCGCCGCGGCCAAGCCAAGGTCGGCATCGTGGCGCGCGCAAAAGAGAATCTCGTACTCGGGATAATCCTGCTGGAAGAAGCTGGCAAGGTTTTCTTCCAGGTCCGGCTCGTCGCCATGCACGGCCTTCAAGATGCTGACGGGGGGCAGGAAAGTGTGCGAGTTGGCGGCGGCCGCGCGGCGGCGAAAGCGCAGCGCGCCCATGGCGACCATTCCGCTGTAGACGGTCGAAGTGACTACGCCAAAGACGGCAAGGGCACCGACGGCAAGCATTCCGCTGTAGACGGTCGAGGTAATCCCGCCAGAGACGGCAAGGGCGCCCGGAGCGAGAGAAACGATAGGTCCGAAGGTCATGGTGATGAGGTCTGTCTCAAAGCTCGGACTGCAAGCGATCCACTATCCCCGGAACTTTGGACAGGCATAGAAGAGGCCAAAAAGAGGTGCGCCAATGGGGAATTTTACTATAAGGGCCGGTCGGTCCACAGGGCTTTGTCGGCGATGGATTGGACGGGATAGAGGCGGCCGGCGAGCAACTGTTCGGCTTTGGACTGGTTGATGTCCTGGGCGAAGAGCCACTTGCGCTGGCCTGTGCCCCAGATTGCGGCGAGCTGGTCTTCGCTGAGGAAGATCCTGGGCGCGTCAGGGTAGCAGGAGCCCCAGACGAGCGACGAGCCTTCGCCGTGGGGCGAGCAGGCTTCGCCGACCAGCAGGGCCGGCTTGCCGTCAAAGAAGCTGTGCGTATAGAAGACGACCGAGGATGCGTCGGACTGATCGCCGAAGATGATGAAGGAGTCGGCGGGCGAGGCTTTTTCGAGCAGGGTGTCGGCCAACTGTTTGGAGCTGAGCATGGGCTCGAAGCGGGCGAAGGCGATGTGCGCGGCGATGAGGAAGACGGCCGAGGTCAGCGCTACCGAGACGGTGGCGGCCAAGTGCTTCTGTTTGAGCCGCAACAACCATCCGACGGCGGGGCCGAACAAGAGAGCCACCGCGGCCAGCACCGCGGGCAGGCGCAGAGCGGCGAACGAAGGGCCGGTGAGGTCGAAAATGTGCGACATGGAGAGCGTATAGTCGCCAACGCCGCGATGCGCCATCAGTGTGCCGACGTCGTCCACAAATGGCAGGCGGCGCGACTCCCATAGCCCCCAGCCGAGGGCTGCGGCAACCAGCACGCCGACCACGGCGAAGACGGCTTGCGCTCCGGTGAGCCAGGCGGTCGAGAGCAGCGGCTTGCCACCGTGCAGCCTGCCGAGATGGTCGCGACGTTCCTCGATCCCGGCCAGCACTCCGGCAATCAGAATGATCAGCGGCGGCCAGGCGGGAAAGGTGTAGTACTCCTGGTTGGTCGAGATGGAAAAGAAGAGCAGGATGAACGCGGCAAAGAGGCTCAGCAGCCAAATGGTGCGCGCGCGGAATTTGAGGACGGCAACGGTGCTGGCGGCATCCTCGGACGCGGCGAGGCTCACATGGGCGTCGAGCGACTGGCCGACGCCGGCGCGCAGATGCTGCGTCCAGTTGCGGCGCGTCTTCCAGGCAACCGCGATCAGGGCGGGCAGAAACAAGCTCCAGGGAAAGAGCCAGACCAGGTGCAGCAGCCAATAGGCGGCAAACGGCAGCTTGTTGAAGTCGTGCGGGAAGCGCGTGCCGGTGAAGCGGAAGACGTGTTCGTTGAGGAAGTAGAAGTACCAGAAGCCGTGGACGTTGCCGGGGGTGGGGTGGTTGCCGAAGGGGTGGCCCTGGTCGGGATTAGCCAGGCCGGCCAGAATGTGCCAGGGCGCGGCGATGAGCAGAAACAGGAGGCTGCCGGAGAGCGGCTTCAATTGACGCCAGCGCCGGGCCTGGCCGGTCACGAGCAGCAGCGGAATGGCCGCGGCGGCAAAGAAGACCGGGGCGATGAGTCCCTTGGTGAGCACAGCCAAGGCCAGCGCCGCCCACATTCCATAAATGTGCAGAGGCCGGCTGGACTCCGGACTGGAATCCAGGGCGGCGAGCAGGCAGTAGAGGGCCACGAGAAGAAGAAAGCTAAGCAGCGCCTCGGGAATGGCGAAGCGGGTAAAGAGAAATGGCCCGATGGAGGTGAGGACGCCGAGGGCGGCATAGAAGCCTGCGCGGGGCGACCAGGCGCGGCCCGCCCAGAGCCATGCCAGCCAGGCGCAGCCCAGCAGTGCGAGCGCATTGGGCAGATGGGTGGCGAAGACGTTTGGCCCGAAGAGGCGATAGGCCGCGGCATCGAGCCAGTAGGGCAGCGGCGGCTTCTCCAGATAGCGGATGCCGTTGACCTGCAGCGTGACCCAGTTGCCGCTCCCGGCCATGTGCTGCGCGGCCTGGGCGTGGCTGGCGTCCACGTCGTCGAGCAAGGGCGGCGTAAACAGCGAGGCCAGGACGACGGCGGCGAAGATGGCCGCCAAAAGCGCCCAGACGGCCCGTGTGGAGGGCATCTTTTGCGGGCGATCAAGGGCGTCGGTTGGGTTTGTCATCGCGGGAAATGGTAGTCAATCAAGGATAGCAGTTGGCACAGATCGCAGTTGGGTTGGCGATGGAGTTTTGCGGCGGAGGACGATGTCCGCGGCTGACCGATCGCCGGTGCGGAAGCAAGGGAACTGGGCGGGCATCGGCTCAAGGGGGCTAGCGTTGGATTGTGGCGTAAATGGTTGAATCGCCGTATACTGTGTGCATCCAAGCCGTCTAAATAGCTAGACCGGGTGATATCCGCCCGCCGAAAGGATGCTTTATGCAAAGCCCTCGTCTTGCTTCTGTTTTCTCATCGCTGCTGGCAGTTTGCTGCGCGCTCTCCGGCATACGCGCGTTGGCGAGCACAGGGATTGCCATCACAGCCACCAACGTTACCATGCCGTCGAGCGGCAATGGCACCAGCGCCTATACGATCACAGGGATTCCCGGAGCCGGTACTGTGTCGATTGGCTGCTTGTACTCGGGGACAATCTCCGAGGCCAGGATCCCGAACTGCACCTACGGGCCGCTCGACTCGATTCCGGTGACGGCAGGCCAGACGCTCACTGGAACCGTCCAGTTCTATCCATTTGGCGCGGCTGTTCCCGTAAAGCTGCACAAGGCGCCGCGACCTAACGTTCTGCCCGCGGGCGGCCTGGCGCTGGCGGGCGCGTTGATGGTGGGATTCGGCATGCGGCGCAAGGCCTGGCACTGGCTTGCCGTGGCTGCGCTGGCGATGGGCACATTGGCCGGAATGAGTGGAATCAGCGGCTGCGGCGGCCTGAGTAAATCGATGACGCCGGGAACCTATCAGTACACCATTGTGGCGACTTACCAGGACACCGGCGCCCCAATTCTAGGCGCAATCCTGAATGCGAATGTCGAAGTGACGGTGGAGTAGGGGTGGCCTGACCCTGGGCGGCACCTTCGGTTTCTGCTCAGGCAGCGCTTCGGAACGCGCGTAAGGCGCGCTGCGTAACTCTGACCGATGAGACACGCGCGCCGTTATCTGTGCTGGGGTCTGGCTCTCGTTGCCGTCTGGCTTGTGCTCTGTGTTGCCGTTGGCATTGTGGCCACGGAGTGGGCGCTGCACCCCGGCCGCCGCTTGCTGGGAATGGAGGCGGAGGCGCGAGCGCAGGCCGTTGCAGCGCGCAACCATGCGGAGATGGACGAGGTCTCCATCCTCGCGGAGGACAGAGTCACATTGCGCGGCTGGAGTCTGCAGCCCTTGCATGGAAACGGCGACGCGGTGATCCTGCTGCATGGCCACACTGACAATCGAGTCGGCATGTTGGGCGATGCGGACCTGTTGCTGCGTCACGGCTATGCGGTGCTTCTGCCCGACGCGCGGGCGCACGGGTTGAGTGGCGGAGACCTGGCGACGTATGGAATCAAGGAGGCCGGCGACATTCGGCGCTGGTTCGATGGGATGCAACTTACCGAGCGGCCGCACTGCATCGATGGCCTGGGCGAATCGATGGGAGCTGCGCAACTGCTCCAATCGTTGAGGACGACGCCGGGATTCTGCGCCGTGGTGGCGGAGTCTTCCTTTGCGAGCTTTTGCGAGGCGTCCTATGACCGGTTGGGAGAGAAGCTCAATGCCGGGTCGTGGGCTGGGCGCACCTTGCTGCGTGCCGCGGTGGAGGCCGGCCTGCTCTACGCGCGCTGGAGGTACGGAGTCGATTTTGAGCAGGCCTCGCCGGAGAATGTCGTGGCCGCGAGCCATGTCCCCGTTCTGCTGATTCATGGCAAGAGGGACACCAATCTTCCGCCGCGTCACTCGGAGATGATCTTGGCGCACAGCAGCGGGCGCGGTCCGGCGGTGGTTTTGTGGGAGCCGGCCGAGGCTGGGCATTGCGGCGCGGCTGGCGCGGAGCCTGATGAATTTGAGCGGAGGGTGATTGGCTGGTTTGAGAGCCATGACGCTGTGGCCGCCGATCGGCGCTGACGGAAGCTGGCGGGTGCTAGCCGATCCGGCGCGGCGATTTGGTTGCTGCGCCAGTAGCCGGACTACTTGCGCGAGGTCTTGGACTTGGGGCGGGCGCTCTTTGGCATGCTGGCGTAGATGGCGCGGGCGGAGCGCGGATCGATGAGCCATTGCAAGAGCGGCGGATGGCGGTCGAGGTCGACGCGGGCCACCGAGCCTTTCCTCATGCGGATGGCAGCGCCGCCGTTGGCGGTTATCAGGCGGCCCAGAAATTGGAAGACGTTGGGGTTGTGGCCCACGGCCAGCACGCCCTCGTAGCCGGCGTAGTGGGCCAGCATCTCCTGGAAATCGGCGTAGCTGCCACCGGGCGAGAGCGCCGGGCTGATCTCGACCTTTGCATCGTAGCCCATCTCCGTGCCGACCAACTGCGCCGATTGCAGGGCGCGCTTCAGGGGGCTGGAGACGATCACGTCCACCTGCACTTTAAGCGCGCTCAGCAGCCGCGCCATCAGAATGCACTGGTCTTTTCCCTCCCCAACGAGGGCCCGCTTGGCGTCGAGGACAGGGTTTCCCCGTGACAATCCGGCATTGGCGTGGCGCATCAGGTAGAGGTTCATTCGGTGCGGTCCGGCGGGGTCTAATTAGGGTCTGCCAGCTCCTTGAGCTTCAATATTAACACGAATGTAACAATCTTGAATCGGTGCGGCAAGTCATCTGGGTTCTGGAGCTGATGGGGTCGGGCAGGGAATCCATAGCTCGCTCACCAACACTCCGCCCAGCCATTTGCTCCGCTCTCTCAAACAAAATCCGGCCCGCTGCAAAGCCGTCGCGTACTCCGGCAAACGGCGGACCTCAAGACCTGTGAGCCAGCCGAAGGCGCAATAAAGTCCCCAGATGAGGGGCCGGGCTGCCAACCGTCCCAACCGTCCCTCCGGCACGGTAAACTCCGAGACCACCCATCTGGCCCCCGGCGCGACTGCCTTTCGCAAGGTGGTCGCCAGCGCGAAAACCTCCTCCGTCGTCAAGCAGTCCAGGAAAAAATGCGTCACGACCAGATCGTAGGCAGACTCCGCAGGCTTAAATTGAGGACGCCAGGCGCGCGCATCGGCAACCTCGGCGCGGACCCGGCCAGCCTCTTGCCCGGATCTCTTGACGAGGGCCTGAAGCATGGCCGGGCTTGCGTCGATCACTTCAACCTGGACAGCCGCATTGGCCTTAAGCAGCCGGGCCGTGAAGCGACCGTCGCCGTCGCCCAGCACCAGCGCACGACGCGCCCCTGCCATCTCCCGCACGAAGCCGCACCGGGAGCGCATCAGCCAGGGGCCAAAGCTGAACCATTCCATCCAGCGATAGAGCCGGGCCAGCCGGTCGAAATTAGGGACCGTGCTCATCGGGAAAACAACGCCATCGGCACCAGCAGGATCGGCGTCAGGAGCACCAGATCGGCGGCCGTGCGCAGGGCAACCGGTGTAAGCCGTTCGCGCAGCCCGTCGAGCTCTTGCAGCAGCAGGGAACTGGCCACACCGGCAATTACCAGCGCGGCCGAGCGGGGCTGAACTGCACTCAGTGCAACCGCCAGCAGCAGCCCGGCGCCCGCAAGCAAACCGGCTGCGGAGGAATCCCTCCGGGAAGAATCCCTTCGCGAACAATTCACTCCCAGGGCCGCCCGTGAGATCCCGGCTTCCCACCGTTCAATCAAATGACAGTTGAGCCAGGCCAGCTCTGCAAAATAGACCGACGAGGCTCCCAACCCCCAGAACGCGGAAACCGGTTCGGCCCCAACCCGGCTGAATGCCGGCATCACGCAGCCAGCGGTGAACAGCACTCCAACGAGAAACTCCTTGGCTGGCAGCCGCGTCAGCAGCGTCACGATTCGTTTGGGGAATCCCTGGCTGGCATGGACGCCGGAAAAGTAAGCCATCGCCGCCATAGCCAGCACTGAGTCACGCTCCCGCGCCCCGGCCGGCATCATCCTGAAAACAATCCAGGCTGCTGCGCAGGCCGCTCCCACGGCCAGGCTGCCAAGAACGCGTCGGTGGCGATGATGAAAGGTGTGCCGCTCGCGCAGCCGGTTAGTCTGGCCCGTGCGCAGAGCCGAGTGCGCGTCCAGCAGCCGGTCGCCGATGTAGACTGCCCAGGCACCAAGCGCCAGCAGCGCCGGAACCCACGCCGGCAAACGCACACCTGCCGCCCAGGCAAATCCAAGCGCCCACACAAAGGCCACCGTGGGCGCGTCAAGGCTGGCCAAGTGCCACAGGCGAAGCGGGGCAGGCATGTCGAACTTCCTCTCGGCGGCGCACTTGCGGCTCATCGCGCTTACCCGGCTGGGGATGCGATCCCGCTCAAACGGATTGGCGCATGGGAATGTCACTGCTTCTTATTGTAGGAGAAGGGCCAAGCCGCTAATTTGCTCGAAAGGGGCCGGAGGCGCTGCAGGAGCGGGATTCCGCACCGCAACAATTCCATTCATTCCGTGTCTAAGGCTACAGAGAGGCGAAATGCACTGGATGGGGAAATCGCGTGAGCGGCGCACACCCCTCGAAAGGAGGGAGTTGCATGAAGAATATGGGAATGGCAGTTTCGATCGTGCTGGCAACGCTGCTGGCCGCGCCGGCATTTGCAATGGGCGAGAGCGATCATGGGCAAGCTGTGGTGACGATTCTCCCCAATGTTGCCGGTAAGGCTCATTCAACCGTCAATGTTCAGGATCTGTCGTTGAAAGTGGCCGGCAAAGACGCCAGTGTCACAAAATGGGAGCGGTACAAGAGCCCTGCGAGCAAGATGGAACTTGTCTTGCTCTTTGACGATTCCGCTCGCACCAGCATCGGAAACCAGCGACCGGAGATTGAGAAATTCATCAATGGCCTGGCGCCGGGAACAAAAGCGGTTATCGCCTACATGGACTATGGAAAGGTTGAGTTTGCCGGACCGCTTACCGCAGACCACGCCGCCGTACTGCGCGGTCTTCGGCTGCCTTCTGGCCTCCCCGGATCCTCCGCCGGCGCGTATTTTTGCCTTTCCTATCTTGCAAAACACTGGCCAGGGCAGGATGTCCGAGCGCGGCGCGAGGTGGTGATGGTCACCAACGGCTTGAGTTATTACCAGACGCAATTCGATCCATACTCCCCCGACGTAGTTGCCGCAATCGACGATTCGACCCGCGCGGGGCTGCTCGTCTACTCGATCTACTGGGCCGATCAGGGCCGAGCGGGAGGTTTCGGGAGTTTTTCCGGCCAAAGCACCCTGGGTTACGTGACCGAAGCAACCGGCGGCAGGAACTTCTGGATGGGAACGGGCGATCCGGTTTCGTTCGGGCCGTATTTTGAGGAACTGAATAACCGTTTCCAGAATCAGTACAAGCTCGGGTTTGTGGGCTCGGGCGGCGCCAAGTCGTCCTTGGAGCCTATGAAGGTGAAACTCAGCGTTCCTGGATCGAAGGTTGACGCGCCATCGCAGGTGCTGGTCGTCCCTGGACTTTAGGGGTGGCGAACGCTGGGCGCCTTTCCGGTTGAGATATTTTGTTGGCTTTTGGCGGCGGTGGGTTTGGGGATGGCGCTGAGGTCGGCCTTGCCCTCGGCCAATTGGATCAAGAAATCCTGACTGGAGAATGGGCTGGCGAAGGGCTTGGCGTCCTTGAGCAGCCTGGCGGCGCGGAGGTAGCTGCCGTCGGGCTGTTGCAGGCGGGCCTTGGCGGTGTCGGCCAGATACGCGGGCAGAATCTCGTCGCGGATGCGAGTCTGGGCGACGGGATCGCGGACCGGGAAGGCGACTTCGCAGCGTTCGAAGAGGTTGCGCGGCATCCAGTCGGCTGAGCCGAGATAGATCTCGTCGTTGCCGCCGTTGGCGAAGTGGAAGATACGCGAGTGCTCGAGAAAGCGGCCGACGATGGAGCGGACGCGAATTCTCTCGGACAATCCCTTGACGCCGGGACGCAGGATGCTGAGGCCGCGAACGATGAGGTCGATTTCAACGCCCTTTTGCGAGGCCGCGTAGAGGGCCTCGATGACGGAGGGTTCGAGCAGGGCGTTCATCTTGGCGACGATGTGGGCGGGACGGCCGGCCTGGGCGTGTTCCTGCTCGCGGCGGATGAGGCCGAGGAAGCTCTCGGCCATGGTCAGCGGCGCCATCAGCAGCGGCCGATAGTCGTCGATCTCGGCGTGGGCGGTGAGGTAGTTGAAGACCATGTGGACCCGCTCAGTGATCTGCGGATCGCTGGTGAGCAGGCTCAGGTCGGTGTAAAAACGGGCGGTGACGGGGTTGTAGTT
>JBEKPI010000027.1:0-25713 GCA_049520855.1 Occallatibacter sp. | reverse complement strand
GTCTGGCCATCACCGAGGCGCTGGTCGGCGAGCCCGAAGTCATGCTGCTCGACGAGCCGACCAACCATCTCGACCTGGCCGGCATCGAGTGGCTGGAGGAGTTGCTCTCCTCGTCCTCGTTTGCCGCCGTCACGGTCAGCCACGATCGCTACTTTCTTGAGTCCACCTCAAGCCAGATTGTCGAACTGAATCGCGTTTTTGCCGATGGACTCTTCCGCGTAAAGGGCAATTTCAGCTGCTTTCTTGAAGAAAAACAGGCCTATCTGGAATCGCAGAGCAAGCAACAAGACAGCCTGCGTAACCAGGTGAAGACCGAGATCGAATGGCTGCGCCGCGGACCCAAGGCGCGGACCACCAAATCCAAGGCGCGCATCGATACGGCCAATGCGATGATCGGACAATTGAAAGAGATGGATGCTCGGACTTCGGTCTCGACGGTCGGTATCGACTTCGACGCCACGCAGCGCAAGACCAAGCGGCTGGTGGAATTCAAGGATGTGGCCTGCGATGTGCCCGCCAGCCCCAGCCCCGCTGAGCAAGCTGCGGAAGAACTCCATCCGGAGGGAGGCGGGGGTTTCAACCCCCGCGTAGGGCCAACGGATGGAACACGGGCTTTAGCCCCGGTAGCCCGCCGCTTATTTACCGGCCTCAACTTCATCCTCACCGCGGGCATGAAGGTTGGCCTGGTCGGCCCCAACGGCAGCGGAAAGACCACTCTGCTGCGGCTGCTTCAAGGCGAGATCGAGCCGGCCGCGGGCACCATCCGCCGGGCCGAGGCGCTGCGCATGGTCTATTTCAGTCAGATGCGCGAGCTGGATGACAGCCTGACCCTGCGCCGCGCGCTGGCCCCCGAGGGCGATGGAATCATGCACCAGGGACGGCCGGTGCATGTGGCCAGTTGGGCCGCGCGCTTCCTCTTCACCGGCGAACAACTCAACCAGCCGGTGCGCAACCTCTCGGGCGGCGAGCGGGCGCGGGTGCTGATCGCGAAACTGATGCTGGAGCCGGCGGACGTGCTGCTGCTCGACGAGCCGACCAACGATCTTGACATTCCGACGCTGGAAATTCTGGAAGAGAATCTGCTCGACTTTCCCGGCGCGCTGGTGCTGGTGACGCACGATCGCTACTTACTGAACCGCGTCTCTTCGACGGTGCTGGGCCTCGACGGCCGCGGCCACACCGGACGCTTCGCCGACTATGCGCAGTGGGAAGACTGGCTCGAAGAACAAGATGGGGTAGAGCAGGATCAAAATGCGCAGACGAAGACGGACCGCAAGGCGGACGGCTCAAGCTCCGCGCAGCGGACCGGATCGGAGCCGGCCTCCGGCGCGGGAGACAAGAAGAAGCTCTCCTACCTGGAAGCGCGGGAGTTCGCGGCCATCGAACACAAAGTCGAAGTCTCCGACGCGCGGCTGGCCCTGGCCCGCGACCGCGTCGAGGCGCCCGATATTGCCACCAACGCCTCGGCCCTCCAGGAAGCGTTGCGGGAACTCGACGCCGCGCAGCACGAGAATGACGCCCTCTATGCCCGCTGGGCCGAGTTGACGGAAAAGGCGGGATAAAGCGATTCGCCGGATGGCATTTGCAGGATCGTTGGACCTGGATCGACTGAGGCGGCAACCACGATGAGATTGATTTCTGAAGACAGCATCAGCGGCGACGAATTCGGCCTCGCCTTTCAATCAGCTTCTGGGATTCCACGGACGCCGCAAGCATCAGGTCATGGAACACCGATGCCTCAAACAGCGACTTCCCGCCTGCATTCAGCCTTAACTCGGGCAACTTTCTTGTTACGGCGCGATAGCTGGCGAGCATCTCAGGAACCGTAGTGACGTCGCCCGGCTGCCGTAGGATATTGCGCAGTCCCGCCATTACGCCCTTCGGTGTTCCTTTATGAATCTGTGGATCGATCCCGTTGATATCGCTGGTAGACCGTTGTGCTCGATAGGGCTTGCTCTCGAAGACGTAGACCCTGTGCCTGCCTCTCGTCATGTGCGAACGATAGAGCGCAAGACCCAGTTCCACGGGCATATTGAAGCGAGGAATCCCCTTCGATACCTCAATCCGCGAGAGGTCATGAATCGAGACATTGGACTTGGCAATCAATGCGATGATGGTCTCGAGCCGACCCTGATTCGGAACAGCGAGCGTCGCATTGACGCGGAAGCCAAGTTGGGTGAGGCCTACGATATAGGCCACATACAGGTCTTCAAACTCTTTATCGTAAGGGATGTTGAGAAAGACGGAATCGATACGCTTGCGACTTGCCATACCGTTCCTATCGCTGGCCACGGCCTTTGGAAGGGGTTCGAGATCCGCTCCGCTTCGTGTTGAAGGAGGACGCTGCCCTGCTCTTGTTCCTTGAGGACTTCCGGCTGGACGGGGTGCTCATGATGCTGCGCACAGCAGCGACGCGCTCGGAACTCAGCCCAAGAATTCGGCCCAATTCTTCAGGGGTGGGCACCGGATTGCCGATCACGTATGCGCTCATAAGTTCATTATAGCGCGAAATCCAAATCGCGAGCTGGGAAAAGTTCACCGCTTGGAGACCAGGCGCCGGTAAGTGCAAGTCGCGGATCCAGCCGTATTCATGAAGATATCGACATCATCTATAATTCCACGCGAAGGGATTTTCTTCATGCGATTGAAGCAATTCATAGTTCTCGCTTTAACAACCGCTCTTGGCTGCGCGGTTTGGGCGCAGACGGCTCCGGCGCCGGTCAATCCCAATGCAACGCCGGAAGCGCGCGCGCTGCTGGCGTATCTCGATTCCATCTCCGGGCAGGCGACGATCGCCGGGCAGCATAACTATCCCAATGTCGGCGCGCGCTGGACCGACATGGCCTACGACCTGACGGCAAAATATCCGGGGCTTTTCGGCGGCGACTTCGGCTTCTCCGGTGGCGAAGACAAGGACTCGGTGCTTTCGCGGCCGGCCATGATCGAAGAGGTCAAGCGGCAATACAAGAACGGCGCGGTGATCGCGCTGACCTGGCACGAGGTGAGGCCCACCGACGACGAGCCAGTCACCTTTCACAACAGCGTACAGGGCCACTTGACCGACGATGAGTGGAAGCAACTGCTCACCCCCGGCACTCCGCTTTATATCCGCTGGTGCGCGCAGGTGGACGTGATCGCGGGCTATCTGCGCCAGTTGCGCGACGCCCATGTGCCGGTGCTCTATCGCCCTTATCACGAGATGAACGGCAACTGGTTCTGGTGGGGCGGGCGGCCGGGCAAAGATGGTTCAGCTGCGCTCTATCGCCAGCTCTACGACCGCTTCGTCAATGTGCATCATCTCGACAACCTGCTGTGGGTGTGGAATGTGAACGCGCCCGGCGGCAATGCCGGCTCCATCGCCGACTACTTTCCCGGCGCGCAATACGCCGATCTGGTCTCCATCGACATCTACGGCGAATTCAAGCAGGAGTACTACGCCAGCATGATCGCGCTGGCCAATGGCAAGCCCATCGCGCTGGGAGAGGTGGGCCGCCTGCCCAGCGTCGAAGTTTTGCAAGCGCAGCCGCGCTGGGTCTACTTCATGGACTGGAGCGAGTTTATTCAGGAACATAATCCGCTCGATCTGGTCAATGCCGTCTATCATGCCCCGCAGGTTCTGACGCGCGACGATGCGCGGCTGGCCGCGCCGCTGGCGGCGATTCGCAAGGCTACGGCCGACCGCGCCGCCATCGCGCCCGAGGCCGCTCCGGCCACTCCGGCCGCTGCCCCCGCTCCCGTGCAATGATAGGGACCGGCGCGGCCGTCGGCAATCGAGTTCTTTCCCCGACATTCCGCATGGTAGTAAGGTAAGTTGTAGGACAAACGGAGATTTCCATGCCGAATTCGGTGAAAGTTTTGATCGTCGAGGACGAATCCCACGCGCTGATGGGCCTCGCGGAGTTGATCTCCGGCTGGGGATACCGCACCGAGACCGCGCGCGACGGCATCGAAGGCTGGGAGAAGGCGCTGGCGTGGAACCCGGCCATCGTGGTCACCGACCTGAAGATGCCGCGGCTGGACGGCATCGGCCTGCTGACCCGGCTGACCGAGGAAGGCTCCGGCCTCAACGCCAATCTGGCCGTCGTGGTGCTCACTGCCATGGGCTCCATCCAAATGGCCGTGGACGCGATGAAGCTGGGCGCCTACGACTTCTTGCAGAAGCCTGTGGACGCCACCCGGCTCAAAACCATTCTGGCCAACGCCACGCGGCAGCGCGAGACCGCGATCGAGCTTGAAGTCGCGCGCCGCCGCCTGCGCGAGACCGGCGTGCTCGGCTCACTGGTGGGCAGCTCGCGGCAGATGCGCGAGATCTTCGGCCTGATCGAACAGATTGCGCCTTCCAACGTCTCGGTGCTCATCACCGGCGAGAGCGGCACGGGCAAGGAGCTGGTGGCGCGCACGCTGCATGAGCTGAGTCCGCGCAAGGCACGGCCCTTTGTCGCGGTCAACTGCGCGGCGATTCCCGAAACGCTGATCGAGAGCGAGATCTTCGGCCACGAGAAAGGCGCCTTCACCGGCGCGGTGGAGCGGCGGGCCGGCTGTTTCGAGCTGGCCTCGGGCGGTACGCTGCTGCTGGACGAGATTGGCGAGATGCCCCCAGGAACCCAGGCCAAGCTGTTGCGCGTTCTGGAGGAGCGGAAGCTCCGCCGGCTGGGCGCGCGCACCGAGCAGGGGGTGGATGTGCGGGTGCTGGCGGCGACCAACCGCGATCCCCGCCAGGCCGTCGCACAGGGCAGTTTGCGGGCCGACCTCTACTACCGGCTCAACGTCTTCAACATCGCCATGCCGCCCTTGCGCCTGCACCTCGATGATCTGCCGGCGATGGCCGACGCAATGGTGGCGCAGATGAGTCAGAAGCATCGCCGCAGTGTCTCCGGCGTGGCCGCGTCGATGCTCGACCGCTTGATGGCCTACGACTGGCCGGGCAATGGCCGCGAGCTGCGCAACACCATCGAGCGGGCGGTGATTCTCTGCGAGGATGGAGCGCCGCTCGATGCGGGTCACCTGCCTGTGGACTTCGGCAAGTCGCAGGCGCAAGAGGCGCAGGCCTTTGACGCGGGCATCGTGCAGGTGCGCGTCGGCTCGACGGTAAGCCACGCCGAGCGGTTGCTGATCATGCGGACGCTCGAAGCCACCGGGCAGAACAAGACCCGCGCCGCTGAAATTCTGGGCTTGAGCCTGAAGACACTGCACAACAAGATCAAAGAGTACAGCTATGCCCGCGAAGAACGTGAAGCCTGATCCATGCGCCTGAAGACCAAACTCGTTCTGGCCATCACCCTGCTGGTCTTTGTCATCGCCGGGCTGCTTTCGCTGGTCTATGTGAGCCAGTTGCTGCAAGCGGCCGTGAAGCAGTCTTACGACACCAACTCGATGGTAGCCAAACAAGTGCGGCTGGCCCTGCAGAATGCCCTGGAGACCGGCCTCAAGGACCGCAAGGTCGATCCCGCTAACCCGGCCGAACTGCACAATCTCGCCGCCGAAGCGGTGCGCGACAACGCGGCCTTGCAGGCGGTGATCGACTCGGTGAACCGCTACTCGTTCACGGTCTACGACATCAATATCGGCGACAGCCAGCAGAGCACGCTGCTGAGCACCAATCCTGAAAACGAAGACAAGCCGCTGCCTATCCGCCCCGACTACAAAGTCCTTCTCGACGCCAATCCCATTCGCCTGATGACCGAAGTCTTCGGTCCGCCCCGCGTCTTTGACGTGGTGGCGCCACTCGAAAACAATGGCGCGCTCTTTGCCACCGTTCATGTCGGCGTCCGCACAACGTTTCTGGAAGCCGTCTACCAGCCCTGGCTCTCGGCCACCATCACGCTGATGGTGTTTGTGCTGGGCGCGGCCTTGATCGCCGCTTTTCTGCTGAGCAATGTGGCCCTTCAGCCTTTGGAGGAGATCAGCCATCAGCTCGACTATTGGACCGGGTCAGGCGGGACAGCGATCGAAGCAGCCGTCGAAGAGCAAGAGGCTCCCAGGCAGGATGTGCCGGCCCGCGTCTCCAACAAGATCGAGCGCATCGGCCAGCGCATTAGGAATGTGGAAGAGGTTTTTTCCGCATTGAAGGGGAATCTGGATCAGATTCTTCTCAATCTGCAGGACGGAATTCTGCTCTTCACCGGAGATGGGCGGGCGGTGCTGGTCTCCGAGGCGGCGCGGCGCTTCCTGGCTATCGAGCGGGTCGCCATCCTGGGCCTGCACGTGCGGGAGATTTTCGACTCCTCGACGGTGCTGGGCCAGACCCTGCTCGAGGCCTTCGATGCGGGCACAAGCCTGGAGAAGGTGGAGATTTGCACCGAGACCGGGCGGCGGATTCAGGCCTCGGTCGACTTTATCCACGATGACCGGGCAAGCCATGGATCGCAGCAGGGGTTGGGCGCGCTGGTCACGCTGCACGACCTGGAGTCGGTCGAGCAGATCGAGTCGGAACTGGAACTGTCGCGGCGCATGTCGTCCATCGGCCGGCTCACCTCCGGCGTTGGACACGAGGTCAAGAACCCCATCAACGCCATCGTAGTGCATATGGAATTGCTCAAGACCAAACTCAGCGATGCCAGCGCCCCGGCAGTCCGCCATTTGGAGGTGATCGACGCGGAGATTCATCGCCTCGACCGCGTGGTCCAGACGCTGGTGGATTTCTCCAGGCCCGTGGAACTGCAACTGCGTGAGCAGGATCTGCGCCCGGTGATCGCCGATGTGCTGGCGCTGGCTGCCGAGGAGCTGTCAACCCACCGCGTGAGCCTGGTCAGTCAGTTGCCGTCCAGGCCGCTGATGGCCAATATCGATGCCGACCTGCTGAAGCAGGCGGTGCTGAACGTGATTCAGAACGGCGCGCAGGCCATGCCGCATGGCGGCAAGCTGGAGGTGGTTCTGGAAGAGGAATTCCGGTCAGCCAATCCCGGCGACAGGTCTTCGTCTCCTGGGGGAAGGACAGGCGTTCTGCGCATCGCCGACGAGGGTCCGGGCATCCCCGAAGATATTCGGGAGAGGATCTTCGACCTCTACTTCACCACCAAGAGCGGCGGCAGCGGAATCGGACTGGCGATGACCTATCGAATTCTTCAGTTCCACCACGGCAGTGTCGCAGTACAATCGGAGATAGGCCGTGGCACGGAGTTCCTGCTGCGAATTCCACTCGCCGCCACGGATTGGGGACGCCGGCATCTGCAGCCGGCGAGTGATGACAACGAGAAAGGGCTTGCGGAATGATCTTGCCGGATGCCCCGCCGCCGGCGCGCTCTTTGCGCCCAAAGCGGAAAATCGCGAAGCCAGGCTGGCACAAGGCCGGCGCGATTGCCGTGTGTTTGCTGCCGTTGTTGCTTACGGGTTGCGTTCCCAAGGCTAAGACGCAGAGTGAGCAGCTTGCGCCGCCCATTGTCGATGTTCCTCCGCCCCAGCCCGAGCCCTCTCCCACCAACCTGCCTCCTCCGGTGGTGACGGTTCCCAGCCATACTCCAGCGCCCGGCGCTAATGCGCAGCAAACGGCTCCCAAGCCGCCAGTCCGGCACAGAAAGCCGGCGCCGGCGCCGCCTCCGCCCGCCCCAACGCAAGAGGCCTCCGCCGGAAGCCCAGGCGTGAGCGCCATTGGCCAGCTTTCCGCGGGCGACCCTTCCGACCAGCGGCAACAGACGGTGGACTCCATCGCTGCCACGGAGCGCGGGCTGAGCGTCATCGCCCGCAAGCTCAGCGATCAGGAGCAGAAGACAGCCGCGCAGATTACCGAGTTTCTCAAGCAGGCTCGCGCGGCGCTGGCCTCCGGCGATGTGGATGGCGCGCATACGCTTGCCGCCAAAGCCAAGGTGCTGCTGGGCGAGCTGAGCCGGTAGCACCAGGGTCTTCAGGCATCGCATTGGCGAGCAAAGGCTTCTGCCTTGCATCGACTGAAAAGGGGGAGCATCGCTGCGAGAATCTTGCGCTTGCAAGGAATGCCTGCATTGCCTACAATATCTGTATGCAGTATACGATTCGCAATGTGCCGAACTATCTCGATGCCGCTCTCCGGGTTTCGGCACGGGAGCGGGGCAAGAGCCTGAACGAAGTGGCGATCGAGGCCCTGGCTCGCGGATTCGGCCTGGGGCAGCCCCGAGTCCGCCAGCGCGATCTGAGCGATATTGCCGGAAGCTGGAGAAAAGATCCCGCCTTTGAACGCGCTCTGGCAGCGCAAGACACCGTTGACGAGGAGATGTGGCAGTGAAGCCAACGGCGCGCCGGAGCCGAGCTTATAGCGGGGCCGCCGCATGAGGCTCGCACTCGACACCAACCGCTACACCGACCTTTGCCGGGGCGAGCCTTCTGTGATTGAAACAGTGGAGCTAGCCGACGAAGTCTGGCTGCCTTTCATCGTCGTGGGAGAACTGCGCGCCGGATTCGCGGTGGGCACTCAGGGGACGCGCAACGAAGCGGCCCTTGGCAGGTTTCTTCTCAAGCCGGGCGTAGCCATTCTCTACGCGGACGACCAGACCACGCAGCACTATGCGGCGGTATACCGGCAACTCCGGAGCCAAGGAACACCGATACCCACGAACGACATGTGGATCGCCGCCCTGGTGTTGCAACATTCGATGGTATTGTTCGCGCGCGACGCACACTTCGACGCCCTTGCTCAGCTAACCCGTATATAGCACCTTCTCGCCGTTGCCGCCCTATGCTCCGGACTTCTTTTCGATCTTGGCCCAGGAGTCTTTGAGCGGGAGTGTCCGGTTGAAGACCAGCTTCGCCGCCGTCGAATCCGGATCGAGGCAGAAGTAGCCGACGCGCTCGAACTGGAAGCGGTCCTCTAACTTGGCGGCGGCGAGGGAGGGTTCGAGCTTTGCGCCGGTCAGAATCTCCAGCGAGTTGGGGTTGAGGTTGTCGAGGACATCCTGGCCTTCCGCGAGGTCGTAGGGATCGGGCTTGGCGAAGAGGTTGCCGTAGAGACGGATTTCGGCGGAGAGGCCGTGGGCGGCCGAGACCCAGTGCATGGTGGACTTGACCTTGCGGCCATCGGGAGAGTTGCCGCCACGGCTGGCTGGATCGTAGGTGCAGTGCACCTCGACGATCTCGCCGGTCGCGTCTTTGACCACGCTCTGGGCGGTGACAAAGTAGGCGTTGCGCAGGCGAACCTCTTTGCCGGGCGAGAGCCGGTAGTACTTGGGCGGAGGAATCTCGCGGAAGTCGTCTTGCTCTATATAAATCTCGCCGGAAAAGGGTACCTGGCGGGTGCCTGCGCTGGGGTCTTCGGGGTTGTTGGCGACTTCGACTAGCTCCGACTGGCCGGCGGGGTAGTTGTCGATAACCAGCTTAAGCGGGTGCAGTACGGCCATGGCGCGGCTGGCGCGGTGGTTGAGGTCGTCACGCTGGAAGTGCTCGAGCATTTCGATGTCGGTCGAGCCGTTGGTGCGCGAGACTCCGGCGGCGGCGACGAAGGCGCGAATGGCTTCAGGGGTAAAGCCGCGGCGGCGCAGGCCGGAGAGGGTGGGCATGCGGGGATCGTCCCATGCGCTCACGCGCTTTTCCGTTACGAGCTGCAACAGCTTGCGCTTAGAGAGCATGGTGTAGGTGATGTTGAGGCGGTCGAATTCAATTTGCTGGGTGGGGAAGATGCCCAACTGTTCGATATACCAGCGGTAGAGGGGCTGGTGGTCGGCGAATTCGAGGGTGCACATGGAGTGTGTGACGCGCTCGAGCGAATCCGACTGGCCGTGGGCGTAGTCGTACATGGGGTAGATGCACCACTGGCCGCCGGTGCGCTGGTGCGAGGCGTGGAGGATGCGGTACATGACCGGATCGCGCATGTTGAGGTTGGGCGACGCCATGTCGATTTTGGCGCGAAGGACGCGGCTGCCGTCGGGGAACTCGCCGGCCTTCATGCGGGTGAAGAGGTCGAGATTTTCCTCGATGGTGCGGTTGCGATAGGGGCTGTCTTTGCCGGGCTCGGTTAAGGTGCCGCGGTGCTGGCGGATCTCGTCGGCTGAGAGGTCATCGACGTAAGCCTTGCCGGCTTTGATGAGCTGGATGGCCCACTCATAGAGCTGGGGGAAGTAGTCGGAGGCATAGCAGAGGCGGTCCCACTGGAAGCCGAGCCAGCGGACGTCGGCCTGGATGGAATCGACGTACTCCTGCTCTTCTTTTTCAGGGTTGGTGTCGTCGAAGCGCAGGTTGGTCTTGCCGCCAAACTCGTCGGCGAGGCCGAAGTCGATGCAGATGGCCTTGGCGTGGCCGATGTGGAGATAGCCGTTCGGCTCGGGGGGAAAGCGGGTCTGGATTTGGGCGTCGCCGTATTTTTTGGTGCGGACATCTTCGGCGATGATGTCGGCGAGGAAGTTGGAGGGCGCGGCGGCGGCTGGGCTTTCTGGATTTGCGTTGGTCATGGCTACGATTCATTATTCCACGGGAGGGGCTGTGCTCGGATCAAGCGACACAAGGCTGGCTTCGGCCTGGCGGGCGCGGGCGAGGCGGAGCCGGCGGCTGAAGACGGCCATGGCTTCAAGGAGCGGCGACGCATCTTTGCAGCCGGAGGCGGCAACGCGCATACCGGGGCCTTGCTGGCTTTGCGACCCTGCCCAGGTTCAGGCCTGGGGCGGATAGGGCGGCTGCGGCGGGTAGGGCGGAGGCGGCATCCAGCCGGGCTGTGGCGCTGGCACAACGTTCCATTCGGAGAAAGCCAGCACGTACCAGAGAATTATGCCGCCGAGCGGAACGAGATTGAGCAACGAAAGCCAGGGCGAGAAGCCGGCTTTTTTGCAGATGAACCAGAAGGGCACGATGACGATGGCCATGCCCACGATCATCAGGATGAAAAAGACCGGGATCATGGCCAGCATGATCTTTTGAACCTCCGCCGGATCGGGCGGATTTTGCAGGAGGAATGTGGCGAGAACCATTCGAGACGCTCCAAGGATGGGATGAGGACTCAGAGACAAGGTACGGCGAAAAGACGAAATTCGCAACTAAAAACGAACTGGGGGCAATGCTCGCGCGGTTATTTGGGCGATGTCGAGCAGTTGCGGCGCGCTGTCGCCGTCTTCTGCGAGCGCATCGCGGAAGACGCTGTTGCAGAAGGGGCAGGCCGTAGCTACCGTGGCTGCTCCGGTGGCGACTAGCTCTTGCGCGCGGTTGCGACTCACGCGCCCACCGGTCTCTTCGCCCAGAAAGGCAAGCCCGCCTCCGGCTCCGCAGCAGAAGCTGCGCTCGTGGGAGCGTGGAGCCTCGACCAGTTCTCCGGCGAGCGCGACGATGGCGCGCGGCTGCTCGTAGACGTTGCGATAGCGGCCCAGGTAGCAGGGATCGTGGTAGACGATGCTGTCAGGGCCGGAGCGTTGGCGGGGGAGTTTATCGGCGTAGCGCGCGAGGAATTCGCTGTGGTGCTCGACCGGGGGCGGGACGCCGTATTCCTTCCAATCCTCTTGAATCGTACGCACGCAATGGGGGCAGATGGCGACGATCTTTTTGACTTTGTTCTCGGCCAGGGATTTCAGGTTGGCTTCGGCCAGTTGCTGGAAGAGCAGGTCGTTGCCCAGCCGGCGCACGGGATCGCCGGTACACTTTTCCTTGCGCAGGACGCCGTAGCTTGTGCCGAGATAATTCATTACGCGGGCGAAATCGGCCACAATCTCGCGGCTTTTGGGGTCGTAGCCGCCCATGCAGCCCAGCCACAGGCAGTACTCCTGTGTGCCATCGAAGATGGGCAGCCCTACCCGCTCGATGAACTTGTCGCGTTCGGAGGCGGGCAGGCCAAGGGAGTTCGATCCGCGCTCCAGGGCCAGGAAGAGCTTGGAGCCGTGGTCGCTCTCCCATGCGCCGGTATTGACCGCGCCCCTCCGTAGGCCGACGAGGATGGGCAGATGCTCGATGCCCACAGGACACTGAAACTCGCAGGCTCCGCAGGTAGTGCATTGGAATACGGCATCCTGCGAGTTGTACTGGCCGAGCAGCGGTTGGCCGGAGGCCGTGCCGAGATCGTTGAGGTAGTCGCGCAGGCCGAGAACGATTTCTTTGGGATTAAGGAGCTTGCCGGTGGCGGCGGCGGGGCAGTGCTCGGTGCAGCGGCCGCACTCAACGCAGGAGTAGACTTCGAGGCTCACCAGGCGGGTCAGGTCCGTGCCAGCCACCAGGCCGAAGTCCTCGTCGCCGGCCAGCGGAGGGATCTGGCTGAAGCCGCCGCGAGACAGGAAGACGGTCGCCGGGCTTAGAAGCAGGTGCAGATGCTTGGTGTAGGGGATGATGGGCAAAAAGATCAAAATCGCCAGGGTGTGCGTCCACCAGAGAAGGCGCGCGGATGGGCTGGCGCCGGCCACGAAAAACGCGGCAAGGTAGGTGGCCATCAAGACGAAGATCAGCAAGGCGATGAAGCCGGACTCCCAGGAGAGCTTCGCGCCGAGCCACCGGGGGCGGAGCAGAAAGCGGCGGACAAAGAGGGCGAGAATGCCGGTGGCGCAGGCCACGGCGAAGGCGGCGGCTAAGTAAAAGTAGAAGCGGCCAAACCAGCCTTCGGGGTCGAGGAACCCAAAGCCGAGACCCACGGCGAAGTGGTTGAGCGTGACCAGCGCAAAGGCGCAGAAACCCCAAAAGACGAAGGCGTGAGCCAGGCCGGGCAGCGGGCGCTGGCGAATGACCTTGGCCTGGCAGAGGACTTCCCAGACAAAATCGCGGATGCGGGGGCCGATGGGGAAGAGGCGGAAGCTGACGTCGGGCTTGGATTTGAGGATTTTGTCCAGGACCACGCCGAAGCGACGCCAGAAGGCTGTGGCGGAGGCTATGGTGAGCGCGACGAGGAGCAGTTTCTCCGCCATGGAGAAGTGCTGAGGCTCGGCGAGGGTTGCGGAGAACACCGTCATAGACTAACTTCGCCAAGATAGCGACGCAGCGTGTTCAGGTTCAGCGGCGTCGAGCCCCCAACAAAGCTCTCCGGGCTGCGGTGCGAAGCGAGCAGCCTGAGAATTTCCATTTGCAGATTAGACAGCGGCATGGCAGGCTTGCTCGATCTGTTCCGCGAGACGGCGGGCGACGAGGTCGCCTTCGATGCGCAAGGCGCGCGCGACGATCAGGGCATCCTCGGGGGAGGGCGAATCGAAGCAGCGGAAGTTCCACAATGCCTGCGCGCGAAACTCCGCGAAGGCCCGCTCATAAAGGGCAATGTACTCGGGCTGGCTTGGATTTGCGCTCATAAGGCCCTCTCATTGGATTGGACGAAGGAACCGCCCTACTGCGTATTATGGCCCTGTCCGCGCGCGGACGCAACGCTTGCAGACAGCGATTGGCGCGGAAAAGTATACCTTCAGCAACGCACAATCTTTGCCGACTCAATCCCTTTGGTCGCATTGCGCGTGTCTACCACCAACTGCGACTGCTCGACGATGGCCTTGTAGTCGTAGACGGAGTGGTCGGTGACGATGACGACCGCGTCGTACTGGGCCAGGTTGTCGAGCGGGGTGTTGGTCATGTTCAGGCCGTAGTGGCGGCCATGGCCGACCTTGGGAAAGTAAGGGTCGTTGTAGGCCACAGCGGCGCCTTTTTCGCGCAGCAGTTCGATGATGGTGAGCGAGGGCGACTCGCGCAGGTCGTCGATGTCGCGCTTGTAGGCCACGCCCAGCACCAGCACCTTGGATCCGTTGACTGATTTGCGCTGCTGGTTGAGGCCGGCGGCGATCTGGTCGAGCACGAAGTAGGGCATAGCGGTGTTGATCTCGCCGGCAAGCTCGATGAAGCGGGTGCGGAAGTCGAATTGCTTGGCCTTCCAGGAGAGATAGAACGGATCGATGGGAATGCAATGGCCGCCGAGGCCAGGGCCGGGATAGAAGGCCTGAAAGCCGAAGGGCTTGGTCTTGGCGGCGTCGATCACTTCGTGAATGTCGATGCCCATCCTCATGCAGAGCTGTTTCAGTTCGTTGACCAGCGCGATGTTGACGCAGCGGTAGATGTTTTCGAGCAGCTTGGTCATCTCCGCCACCGAGGGGCTGGTGACAGGCACAACGCGGCGGAAGATCGCGCCATACATCGCCGAAGCCAACTGGGTGGCCGCCGGGCCGCAGCCGCCGACGACCTTGGGAATGTCATGCCGCGCGACGGTCTCGTTGCCGGGGTCTTCGCGCTCGGGGGAAAAGGCAACATGCACGCCGGGGTCTTCGAGGGCGCGGGCAACCTTGAGGCCAAGCGGGTTGCCGGCTTCGAGCAGCGGAACCACGATCTCCTCGGTCGTGCCGGGGTAGGTGGTGCTTTCGAGCACGATCAACTGGCCCTCGCGGAGCCAGGGCGCTATCGACTCGACCGTTCCGGTGACGTAACTCAGGTCGGGCTCATGGTGCTCGTTGAGCGGAGTGGGCACACAGATGATGACCGCGTCCATCTGGGCGATCTCGGAGTAATCCGCCGTGGCGCGGAAGCCGGCCTTTTGCGCCGCCTGGATCTCGCTGGGAAGAATACGGACGATGTACGAGCCGCCGGCGTTGAGCGCGCTCACTTTGTCGGCGGCGACATCGAAGCCGGTTACCCTGAACCGCTCGCCGCTGAAGAGCAGCGCCAGCGGCAGGCCCACATAGCCCATGCCGACAATGCCGATGCGGGCTTGGCGCGTTTCGATTGTTTCTTTGAGCCCGGCCAGCCGGCTCCCGGTCGCAGTGGTCATGTTTCTCATTGTAGGACATGGGAGGTTCTCAACCCCCAAATCGGCGGGACACGAACAGGATGGGCTGATCATCCGGCGGTGAGCGGAGGCAAAGCCTAGTATTCTGTTGGTTGCTGTATCAAGCTCGTGCGGCACGCACCATCCTGAAAGTGGAGAAAGACCTTGGCGAAGTATCTTGTGACCGGAGCGGCGGGTTTCATTGGGCGTTCGATTGCCGCAGCCCTCTTGGCGCGCGGCGAGACGGTACGCGGAATCGATAGTTTCATCACCGGCAAGCGCTCCAATCTGGCCGGCCTGGAAGCGATGGAGTTCATCGAGGGCGATCTGGCCGACCCGGCTGCCTGCGCAGCGGCCTGCGCTGGAGTGGAGATCGTCTTCCACGAGGCGGCGCTGGCTTCGGTGCCGCGTTCGGTAGACGACCCGGTGAGCACGAACGTGAACTGCGTGGACGCTACGTTGAATTTGCTGGTAGCCGCCCGCGCCGCCGGGGTGCGGAGAGTGATTTATGCGGGTTCGTCCTCCGCTTACGGCGATGCAGCGACGCTGCCCAAGCACGAGGGGATGCTGCCAGCCCCGATTTCGCCCTACGCGGTGGCCAAGCTGGCCGGCGAACACTATATGACCGCCTTCACGCGCGTCTACGGGCTGGAGACCGTGGTGCTGCGCTACTTCAACGTCTTTGGCCCCCACCAGGATCCAGCATCGCACTATTCCGGCGTACTGGCCATCTTTTGCCGCCGGATGCTGGCCGCGAAGCAGCCGACAATCTATGGCGACGGCCAGCAGAGCCGCGACTTTACCTACATCGACAATGTGGTCCACGCCAATCTGCTGGCCGCCGAGGCCCCGGCGGAAAAGGTTTCAGGCCGGATGATGAACCTGGCCACAGGGAGCCGCATCACGTTGAATGAGACCTTCGGGATTCTGCGCGTGTTGACCGGCTATAGCGGCGAGCCGGCCTACGCCGCCGCGCGCGCCGGCGACATCCGCGATTCGCTGGCCGATATTCGCCTGGCCGGAGAGCTGCTCGGCTACGCGCCCATCGTCGATTTCCGCGAGGGGCTGCGCCGCACCGTCGAGTGGTACCGGAGCGGCGGCGGAGCGGAGTGAAAGCCGTGCAATTCGGCGGATTTTTCACCGATGGCTTTCTTGTGTGAGCTCCTCTATTGACGAATTGATTCCAATCAAGCACACTGGCGAAGATTTCCTCCGCGATGATTTCTGGTTTTGAATCCCACGAAAGCCCTGCCGGAGGGGTTTGGGAGAGAGGTTCGCAGCCCGTGCAGCAAGCCAACGGACCCCCGTACGATTCACCTGGCGAAGCCAATGCGCGGTCGAGCGCCGGCAAGCACAACTCTACGCGCAGCCTGCGCGAGCTGGGTGAGGTGCTGGTTCGCCGCCGCCGCTTTGCCGGTTCGGTGATAGGTGGATTGCTGCTGGCGTGCCTTCTCTATTGCCTGATTGCTCCCAATCAATATGAGGCCAGCGCCACCGTTGCGTTGCGCACCACGCCGGACTCGACGCTGAGCCTTACAGCGCAGGAGGCGCTTGGGACGGCCTCGATTCTTTCCGCGCCGTTGCAGCAGGAGACCCTGGCCAACGTCTTTCGCAGCGATCAGTTGGCCTGGAAGGTGATTACCGGGCTAAAGCTCTATCAGGCGCCGGGGTTTATGGGCAGCTTCCCGAGCCGCTTTCCGGGTTTTCGTCCCGACGCGGCAGACAGCACGGACAACGTCGCCGCCGAGGCTTGGCTGCTGGGGAGGTTTGAGCGGCGGCTTCACGTGGAGACCCTGCCGCGCACACTGCTGATTCGGATTCGCTTCCGATCAAAAGATCCTGCGCTATCGGCCAGCGTGGTGAACGCCCTGATCAGCGCCTACGGCGAGCAGGATAACGATGCGCGAGCCCAAGCCACCTTGCAGGCTTCGCAGTGGCTTGAGAGCCAGTTGAAGGAGTTGAAGCTGCGAGGGGAGCAGGAGGAGCAGCGGCTGGCGGCATTCCAGCGGGAGCACGGCCTGCTGACCACACCCGAGACGCTGGCCAACGGCCAACCAGGCTCGACACAGCACACCTCGGCCCTGATGGAGATGGACGAGTTGGGCCGGCAGTTGGTGGCGGCCACCACCGACCGCATCCTGCGCGAGGCGGAGTACCGGGCGGCCTCGCAAGGCGATCCGGAGTTGGTGATCGCCTCCGATTCGCGCCTCGAGGGTGTAAGCGGCAACTTTGCCACCGCCCCGCTGCAACAGATTCATGCCCGCCGCAGCGAATTGGAACAGGAGCAGGCGCAGCTCAACATCGAGCACGGGCCCAACTTTCCCCGCGCGGTCGAGGTTCGCCGCCAGTTGGAGGATTTGGATCGGCAGAAACAGGCCGAAGACACGCGGCTGGTAGAGCAGTTCCGCAGCGCCTGGCAGACGGCTGCCGACCGGGAGCAGCTTTTGCGCAAGAACCTCGCGGACCTGACCGGCGAAGGCATGAAGGCCAATGAAGCGGCCACCCAGTACGCGGCTATGCGCGCGGAAGCCAACGGCGGCCATGAACTCTATGTGCGCGTGCTGGAGAAGGTGGAAGAGGCAGGCCTGGCCGCCGGCGTCCAGGGTTCAAATATCTCCGTCGTGGACTATGCCCGCCAGCCCGCCAAGCCGGTAGCCCCCGATCTGCCGCTTTACATGGCGATTACGTTGTTTGTCAGCCTGTGGCTGGCGGTGGGAGGCGCGCTCTTGCTGGAATCGATTCGTCCCTCGGCAACTCGCCCAGGGCGCGTGGCTGTCTTGCTGCTAGCGGCCGCGCTTGCCGGCGTAGCGGCCCAGGCCCAGGCGCCCACGCCCAACACCTCCGGCCTGCCCTCGGGCGTGGTCCGTCTTCCCGCCTCGCAGCCCGCGCAGAATCCGCCGAATCCCCTGCAATCGCCCACTGTCTGGGACAGCCCCGCACCTGCCGCGCAGCCGCCACTGGCCGCCGCGCAGCCGGCCCAGCCGATGCCCGGTCCTATAGCGCCGGGAGATTTTTTGGATGTCAGCGAGGTTCACACCCCGGAGTTCCATTCCTCGGCGCGCGTCTCGCCGGCGGGCACGGTCACGCTGCCGATGATCCACGAGGTCGAGGTCGGCGGCCTGGATGAGCAAGGCGCAGAGCGCGCCATCGAAGCGGCGCTGCTGGCGCAGGGAATGTTGCTGCATCCGCAGGTTTCGGTGCTGGTTACGGTCTACGCGGGCCAGGATGTGAGCGTGCTGGGCGAAGTGGCGCGCCCAGGGGTTTATCCCTATACGTTGCACCATCGTCTGCTCGACCTGATCTCGGCCTCCTCAGGCCTTTCGCCGAACGCCGGCCGGCTGGTGAATATCTTCCACCGCGACGACCAGAAGACGCCGCATCCGGTGGTGCTGGACCCAAGTGGAACCGATACCGCCTCGGACCACAACCCGGAGCTTGCCCCCGGCGATACGATCCAGGTCAGCCGCGCGGGGCTGGTTTACGTGATTGGCGATGTGGTGCGGCCAGGAGGGTTTCCGGTCGATCCGGCGCAAGGGCTGACCGTGGTACAGGCGCTCTCGCTGGCCTGGGGCGCCTCGCCGAACGCCGCTACCGGCAAGGCCTTGCTGATCCGCGAGCAAAAAGGCGGGCGCACCCTCACCACACTCGATCTGAAACGCATGTTGCACGGCCAGGAGCCGGACCAGCCCGTTCACGACCGCGATATTCTATTCGTGCCCGATTCGACGGCCAAGAATCTGTTGAATAAGGCCCTGGAAGCAGCGGTTCAATCGGCTGTTGGGCTTCCCATCTACGGTGTTATGGTCTATTCGCAGTGGTTTAATCGTCCCGCTGCGAGCACTTCAACCGCAACTCCCAAGACGCCCCAGAAACCACAACCATTAGAGAGGTGATTTTCGCTTGCCTGACTCGCCGCAATCCAGACAGATCGGCCGCATGACATTCCTGCTCTCCGCGCTGCTGGTCGCGTTCCTCAGCGCGGCGGCTCTGCACTTGCTGCGCTCCCACGCGGAGAGCAAACGCGCGGTGTTTGCCGTCGGGTATGGCATGGTTCTGTTGGGCGTCTTCTGGACCAGGAGCCTGGAGCGCCGGCTGGCCGACGCTGGATTGCCGCGCTGGATTTTCTGGCCCTACTTCCTCGTTGTTTCTACCGGATGTCTCGGGGCGCATGTTCTCAAGTTCACGAATAGCCTGGAGACGCTTGGGCTTTTTCTTCTTCTTCAACTTCCGGCGGCTCTTTTTCCAAGCAAACCAGCGGGCGCGGAGTCTTTGCCCGCAGGCGCATTGCCGAAGCATTCTTTCTCGCTCTTCGCATGGATCAGAAACAAATGGACTCGCGATGTGGCTCCGCTGAGCGCCTTTGAGTTTGCGGTCTTTGTCTTGCTGATCGCGGGGCTGTTGCAGGTTCTGCATCTGCTGCGCGGCGATTTTCGCGTGACGGCCCATGCAAGAGAGATAAGGGCGGCGCTGGATGCCGGCTCCGGGCTGCTCTGCGTGCTGTGGGTCTTCAGCGCGAGGGGAAGACTCCAGGCGCTCGGCCTGATGCGCTGGACCCTGGAGCTTTGTTTCATCGTCCTCGCTGTCTGCTTGCTGCCGCTGACACTTAGGGCAATCAGCTTTCCGGTGGCGCTGGCCATCTTCATCAGCCTTCAGGTTCCAGCCGTCTTGCTGCGGAGAGTATCCACGCCCGAGAACGTTTCCCCGCCAGACACGGACTCCTGAGAGGATTCGCCGCCATGCGCCGCATCGCCTGGTTTCTGCTGCTGCTCTTCGCGTTTACGATTCCCTGGGAGTATTCCCTGGAGCTGGGCGAGCCTCTTGGCAACGTTGCCAGGCTGGTGGGCTTGCTGCTGCTCTTGGCGGCGATTCCCGCCGTGCTTCAGGCTGGCCGTCTCCGCGCTTTAGGTCCGATGCAGGGTTTAGTGCTGGCCTTCTTCTTGTGGTTTTGCTGCTCCTATTTCTGGACCATCGAGCCGCTGGCGACCCTGGAAAGGCTGCGCGCCTATTTCCAGGAGATGATGGTGGTCTGGCTGGTCTGGGAGTTTGCCGAAAGCGCCGCCGATCTGCGCGCGCTTTTACGCGCTACTGTGGCCGGTTGCTGGGTGCTGGCCGTGCTGACGCTGGCGAACTTCGCCTCGGCCGATGCCGTTTCCACCGGCCAGATCCGCTTTGCCGCCGGCGGGCTGGATCCGAACGATCTGGCCCGCTTTCTCGATCTGGGCTTTCCGCTGGCGGCGCTGCTGGTGAACAGCGAACGGCGCTGGTGGTGGCGCTGGCTGGCCGCCGGATACCTGCCGCTGGGCTTCATTGGCGTCTTGCTGACGGCCTCGCGCGAAGGGTTTCTGGCGGCCTTGGTGGGACTTGGGGGCAGCAGCTTTTTGCTCGCCTACGGTCGCCCGCGCAGAGTGCTGGCAGGGGCTTTGGCTTTGCCGCCGGCCGCCGCGCTGCTCTGGTTCATCGTTCCGCGAGGGACATTCGAGCGCCTGGCCACCATCTCCCAGCAGCTTCATGGCGGCGACCTGAACCAGCGCTGGAATATCTGGCAGGCGGGCTGGCATGCCTTTGCGCGCGCGCCGCTCTTCGGCACGGGGGCGGGCACGTTTGTCGCGGCGGCCGGGACGGCCTCTCTCGATACGGCGCACAACACGGCTCTTTCGATCGCCGTGACTGGCGGGCTGTGCGCGCTGTTTTTGGCCGTGGCCATCGTGGCCGCGGCCATCTGGTCGCTCACACAAACCCATGGCCCGCTGCGATGGGCTCTGGCTGTGGCGCTGATGGTCTGGCTGGTCATCTCGCTGGTGGCCACCGTCGAGGATAGCCGCACCACCTGGCTGCTGCTGGCGCTGGTTGCGCTGGCCGGACGCCTGGGAGTCGATGAGCCGGATGGGCTGGACGCTTGCTTCCCTGCCGCAAAGGGAACTTCGGCAATGGGTTCGATTTCGGCGAATCAATGATTCAAAACTGGCCTTGCCTGAGCGTAACATTCCATGTTACGCTATCGCTGTGATCAGAACGTTCCGGCATCGCGGCATCGAGAAGTTCTTCAGGACTGGCTCAAAAGCGGGTATTCAACCAAGACATGAAGCCCGCCTGCGCATCCTGCTGACCACATTGAACCTGGCATCGACGCCGCTCGATATGAATCGGGACGGTTGGGATTGGCATCCGCTGAAGGGAGACCTCAAAGGGCACTGGTCGGTGAGCGTCAATGGCAACTGGCGGCTGACCTTTACCTTCGAGGGCGAGGATGCGATCCTCGTGGACTATCGGGATTACCACTAAGGAGGCAATGAGCATGACGATGATGCACAACCCAGCCAGCCCTGGCGAACTGTTGAAGGAGTTCCTCGGCGCGACGACCGCAACCGAGCTTGCCGAGCATATCGGCGTGGCGCGCGCCACCATCTCGCGCATTCTCAATGGCCGCACTGCCGTTACGATGGACTTGAGCATCCGGCTTGGCGAGGCCCTGGCGCTTTCCCCTGACTTCTTCTCGAAAGCGCAGCTTCAGTACGATTTATGGATCGAATCGCAGAAGAAGCGGACAAAGATCAGGCCGCTGGCCGCCTAACCACCCGTGGTAGGGCCAACTGCCTTGGGCGTACTTTGAGCGATTATCTTTTTCCAACCTTTGCGAGAAAACGGCAAAGGAGGGGGCAATTGATACCGGAGCGCTCTCGGTTAGGAGGAGAACTCCCTATGAATCTTACGTTCACTGCAACAGTATCGATCTGCGTGTTGTTTCTGAGCACAGCTCTATCTGCGCAAACTTCGCCGACAAAATGCACGAGCAAGATTTATGTCGGAATCCTAGAAGATGCTCGCGAAGAGATGGTCAACTGGAAGCCGGGAGTCGCACAGCAGAGATTGATCAGACCGGCATTTGAAAAAGACTGTAAAGGATGGCATGACGTAACCTCCAGTACGATTCCGCCTGATTTGACCTGGACAGTTGCCTTTGACGGACGAAATATAGGCAAAGTTAGAGGACAAGCGGTCCCCATCGACAATAATGCGTTGGATCAGGATTCTACAGATCCGAACGAGGATCGGAGTATCGGATACCTCACCTTCGTTCAAACAATTGTGAGTCCTGCCGCTACCATTCCATCTATAGGATCGCCATCCGAATTGTATGGCCCGATGGGAATTGGACCAACAGAAGGCAGACGACCTCTTGTTGTCGTTTCCGCTCCTAACGTAAGCGATCCAGATGGTTGGAAACCTATTCCCAAACCGTCTGATAAGATTGCGGCGCTTGTTCGTTCAGCATTTCGCCGCGAGTTTCCTCATGTAGATCGCTGCAAAGAAGAAGAAGTTGTGCAGAAAGACTGGAAGTTTCCAGATTCAAGGCTCGCTTTTCCTGCTGTATACGCTTCCAACAAGAATACATTTTTGGTTGAGACCAGCTTGAACGCGGGGGATTGCGGTTATGTCGATGACCCAAACGATCCGCTTTCCAATCCGTGGTTTTTCGTTTCAGTGAACGGTCACATTCGGCGGATTGGCTCTTTCATATCGCTTCTTGATGCGGGCGATTACGATAACGACGGAAAATCGGAGCTGATTTTCATGGTGAATGAGCCGGAAGATTTTGATGGCTTCGCACTGTACGATGCTAATTTGCGTAAGCAGGGAAGCTTGATCTGGAGCTATCACTAACCCGATTACCTAATGGCTACGAACCCAGTTCGCTTCTCACCTCATGTTTCCAGTCCCACAAATCACGAAGCTCTTCCCCGGCGGCAGCGTCAATCGGCGCATCTTGCGCGCGGCGGCGTCCGTGACGGCGGCGGGGATTCTGGTCAAGATTGTCGCTACCTTCAAAGAGTTTGCCGTTGCAGGGGTTTATGGGCGCTCGGACGCGATGGACGCGTTTCTCGCGGCGTTTCTGATTCCGAACCTGCTCATTAACCTCATCTCGGAATCGATGAATCAGGCCCTCGTGCCTACGCTCGTCCGCGTGCGGGAACACGAAGGCCACGACCGCGCTCAGCAGCTTCTATCCAGCTCGATGCTGTGGGTCTGCCTGCTGCTGGCCGCCGCGACGGCGCTGATGGCTCTCACCGCGCAGGGATTCTTCCCGCTGATCGCCTCGCACTTTGCGCCGGAGAAACTCGCGCTTTCGATTCGGCTCTTCTATGCGCTGCTGCCCGTCGTACTCATCACCGGGATCGCCACCAACTGCACCGCCGTGCTGAATACCTTTGACCGATTTGCCCTGCCCGCGCTGGCGCCGGTGGCGACACCGGCGATCATCATCGCGGGAGCGCTGCTGCTGAGCGGGCGTTTCGGCATTTGGGCGATGGTTTACTCCACGCTGGCCGGCGCGCTCGTTCATGCTTTGGCCGTCGCGTGGATGATGGACGCGCGCGGCTACCGTTTTCGCCTGTGGTGGCACGGGGCAACCGAAGCGACGCGCGAAGTGGCCCGCCAGTACGGCCCGGTGCTGTTGAGCGGCGTGGTGGCCTCCGGTGGACTGCTGGTGGATCAGTCGATGGCCGCGATGCTGCCGGCGGGAAGCGTCTCGGCGCTGGCCTACGCCAATCGCTTTGTGAGCGTGGTCATCACGCTGCTGGCCGGGGCGGTCTCGTCGGCTGTCGTGCCGCATTTTTCGCGCATGATCGCTCGCAAGGACTGGACCGGCTGCCGGCAAACGCTGCGGACCTGGGTGCGGCTCACGGCGCTGGTCTCGACGCCCATTGCTGTAGCCCTGGTCGCTGGCGCGCACCTGCTGATACGCGCCACCTTCCAGCACGGCGTCTTTGGGCCGCGCGACACTGCGCTGGTGACGCCCGTGCTGGCCATGTATGCAATACAGATTCCCTTCTTTGTCTCCAGCAGGGTGTTTTATCGCTTTCTGGTTGCCATGCGCCGCACCGATCTGATTTTCTATTGTGGCGCAACCAATCTGGCGCTGGATGTTGTTCTGAATCTGGTTCTTATGCGATGGTATGGCGTGGCCGGAATCGCGCTGGCCACCTCGCTGTGGACCGTGAGCACCTTTTTCTTCCTCTGGTATTGGACATGGAAGCTGCTCCCTGAAGTGTCTGCGGGACAGGCATGATTCCAAGGGCGCCTCATCGAGTCAAACCGGGAAACTTGCGATTAGAATAGGAAGCGACAGGAGAGCAGCACGATGATCCCCAGGCCGGCGCAATACCTTCTGCGCTTCGACGATCTTTGCCCCTCCGTCTCCCATCCCCGGTGGCAGCGATTCCTGCCGTTGATTCAGGATTTCGGCATCCGGCCGATTCTCTCCGTGATTCCCGACAACCAGGACGGCGAACTGAATTTTTCGCCGCCGGACCCGGAGTTCTGGGTGCGGATGCGGGAGATGCAGGCGGCCGGAGCCACGATTGCCTTGCATGGGTTTCGCCACCTCTGCGCCAGCCGGGGAAAAAGCCTGTTGCCGCTGCATAAGAGGTCCGAGTTTGCCGGCATAGAAGAACAGGTGCAGCAGGAGTGGATTCGCGAAGGGCTGGGGATTCTGCGCGGCCAAGGGCTCAACCCCAAAATCTTTGTCGCCCCGCGCCATGGGTTCGACCGCGCCACGCTGCGGGCGCTCCGTAACGAGGGAATCGGGTTGATCTCGGACGGCTTTGCCCGCGTCCCATTCACGCGCGGAGGCGTAACCTGGATTCCGCAGCAGCTTTGGGCGCCTGTCAGCAAAGACAAAGGGCTGTGGACGATCTGCCTGCACAGCAACTTTACCAACGCCGCGCAGGTGAGCGAGCTTCATGCATTCGTTCGCGCCCACGCCAAGCAGTTCACCTCGGTGGAACGTGTATTGGAGGAGTTCCCGTCTCCCAAACTTTCCGTCACCGAGCGGCTCTATGAATCCTGGGCGCTGTGGCGAGCCGGGGTCGCCAGAGCCAGGAGGCGGCGCAAGGTTCGCTCCCAGAAATCCAAGATGCATTAGGCCGCTTCTTGATTCCTGGCGGTGTGGGCGAGTCTTCCGGCTGCCGGCAAGATCGCTCTGCGCGTTGTCGCTCTCACCCGATCCGAGGGTTTTCGTTAAGATGAACGGGAGCCTTCCTTTATGAAGATCATCGTTGCCATCAAACAGGTTCCGGAGCGGGATGCGCAGATGCGCATCGACGCGGCGGCCCGCTGGATTGAAGAAGACGGCGTGCAGTACGCGCTGAACGAGTCCGACGCCTACGCGCTGGAAGAGGCCTTGCAGCTCAAGGAGAAGCACGGCGGCGAGGTGGTGGCGCTGACCGCCGGCCCCGAGCGCGTCAGCTCAACCCTGCGCGAGGCTCTGGCCAAGGGCGCCGACCGGGCCATTCATATTGTGTGCGCCGATCTCGGCCAGCGGGACGCCTTGGGAGTGGCGAGGCTGCTAGCCGCAGCCGTAAGGCCGGAAAACCCCGATCTTGTGCTGACCGGCCTTCAGTCGGAAGATCTCGGCCAGGGGCAGACCGGCGTCATCCTGGCCGAGTTGCTCGGACTGCCTCATGCCACGCTCATCCTGCATGTCGAGAAGACCGAAACCGGCCTCAAGGTCAAGCGGGAACTTGAAGAAGGCTGGTTCCAGACAATCGAACTGCCCACGCCGGCCGTGCTCACCATTCAATCGGGCGGCAACAAGCTGCGCTACGCCACGCTGATGGGGATCAAGCGTGCCCGGACCAAAGAGGTGCGGTCGGTGCCAGCGGCGGAGCTTGATGCTGTCTCCGCGCCGATTGTGGTCCTGGAGCGGGTGGCGCTGCCGCAGCGGCAAAAGTCCACGCGGATGCTCACCGGCACGGCGAAGGAGGCTGCGGCAGCGCTGGTCGAGAAGCTGAAGTTCGAGGCGAGGGTGCTATGAGCGGCATTTGGGCGGTGGTGGAAGAGCGGGAGGGCCGCGTCGGGCGCATCGGTTGGGAGGCCGTGGCTGCGGGAGAGCGGCTGGCGGCGCTGACCCGGCTGACGGTGAATGTCGCCGTATTAGGCGCGCGGACCGAGACCCTCGCCGCCGAGGCTGCAGGCAAGGCGCTGGGTAGAGTGATGCGCGTGGAGCACCCGCTGCTGGCCGCGTACACGGCGGATGGGTTTTCGCTGGCATTGCAACAGTTTTTCGAGGCGGAGAAGCCGGATTATGTGATTTTTCCGCATACATACCAGGT
>JBEKPI010000026.1:0-25837 GCA_049520855.1 Occallatibacter sp. | reverse complement strand
GCGCTCCGGCAGAAAAGGAATACAGATGTCGCGTGTGTATGAAGTGATGTTTATTATCCGTCCCGATGTGGACGACGACGAAGCCGAGAAGCTGATTACGGGCTTCACCTCCACGGTTACATCCCATGGAGGCGTGGTGAAGTCGGTGGAGAAGCTGGGCCGCCGCAAGCTGGCCTACACGGTGCGCAAGTTCAACGACGGCAACTACGTGCTGTTGACCATTGAGGCCGATGGCGCGGTAGTTCTGGAGCTGGAGCGCCGGTTGCGCGTCACTGAGCCGGTGATCAAGTTCATCACCGTGCGCGTGGACGAGGAAGAGAAGCGCCTGGCAAAGGTGAAGGCTGCTCGCGGCGTGCGCCGCAAGCCGGCCGAAAGCACGCCTGCTGCGCCACCGGCTGCCGCGGCCGCACCAGAAGCAGCGGCGGCGGAGCCTGCCGAGCCGGCACGGGCCAGCGCCTAGTGACAGGGACCACAGAGCGATCGCGTGCATGGTTCTCGAACCTTGATTCTGGTCGCTCAAGAAAACTTCCGGCGAGACCGGAGAAAAAGAAATGGAATGAGGAAACAAGATGGCTGAAGAAAACCAGGTAAGAGCGTCCGGCTCCTCCGACGCAGCTCCACAAAGTTCGTCCGGGCCAAGCGGCTCATCCGGACCGGGGTCGGGCCCACGTGGGCCGGGTCGAGGCCCAGGCGGTCCCGGCGGACGGGGCAAGTTTTTCCGCCGCAAGAAGGTGTGCAAGTTCTGCACCGAGAAGATCGACGCGATTCCCTACCGCGATGTCCGTCTGCTGCAAGGGTTTGTGGCCGAGCGCGGGAAGATTGTGCCGAGGCGGCTCACTGGCGTCTGCACCAAGCACCAGCGCCGCCTGACCCGCGCCATCAAGCAGGCCCGGAACATCGCCCTGCTGCCGTTCGCCACGCGGCACTAGAGCATTTTCGCTTCGCTTGCCGCAGTGAAGATGCCGGAACCATCGGCTGCCGTTCCGCCGGTTCGCGCATACCCTCTTTCAGGAGCGGCTTTGCGCGAGCGCCTTTGGCGGAAGGCGATAGTGTGGATGCCGAAGTAGAACCGAGCGCGGCGCGGCTGGAACTGAGTCTCCGCACCAAGAGGCAAAAGCGCCCCGGCACCCGCGCATAGAACTGGAGAGTTAGCAATGGAAGTCATTCTGAAGGAAGACGTAGTCAATCTGGGCCACCGCGGCGATCTGGTCAAAGTGGCCGACGGCTTCGGCCGCAACTTTCTGCTGCCCCGCAAGCTGGCGCTGCAAGCCACCTCGGCCAACAAGGCCGTCGTAGAACAGATGAAGAATGCCGCCGCCCGCCGCGCAGCCGGCGAAAAGGCGCAGGCTGAAACGCTGGCCGTCAAGCTCGAGCCGGTTGTGCTCGACTTTACGCGCAAGTCGGGCGAGGCCGGCCACCTGTTTGGCTCCGTCACCTCGGCGGACATCGCCGCAGCTTTGGAAGCCATCGGCTTCGAGGTTGACCGCCGCAAGATCCAGTTGCCCGAGCCGCTGAAGAGCGTAGGCGAGCACACCGTGACCATCAAGCTCTACCGGGAAGTCGTCGCGCATGTGAAGGTCAAGGTTGTGGCTGAAGCTGCGGAAGAAGCCGCCGCCGAGCCGGTGGCGAAAGCCGAAGCCGCCAAGTAGTTCTGCTCAACCGCACCTCGCCTCGCCTCTCGGCTCACCGAGGGGCGGGCTACTTGTCTTCAGAGTCGGACTTCGCCTTGGGATCCTCAAATAATTCCCTTCGTTCAACGCCGCCGGAGAGGACAATCAGCTTCTTCACGACCTTTGCCATCTGGGCCTGAAAACCGGGAATCTCTTCCGCCTTGGCGCGGGAAAAAAGCAGCCGAACCCGATTTGCGGGCGTTCCCTGCTCCGGCGCTCCGTTCACGTCGAAGCAGGCTCTCGCCTTTTTGCCGCTTACCGCGGTCGCCGTGAGCCGCAAAAGCTCCGGGCGTGGATTATGCTCGTCGCTGGGATCGAAGACATCCCATGTGATGTTGCCGGCGTCGAGCGCGCTGAGAAAATGATCGCAGCGGCTGGTGGGTTGGATCACCGTCAATTTGCTGCTGGACGGATCGAACCTGACCTCGATATTGTCATTGAATCCGTCGTTGGGACTGAGCGCGAGCAGCTTGCCGCGCAGATACTCGACCAGTTCCTGCTGGGTGGGCTCGGGCACTGGCTCCGCCACTACTGCCACAGGCTCCGGCGCTTTTGCGTGGCTCGCCGGCTTTGCGGCCTTTGCTGTCTTTACGGGCGCGGGCTTCGCGGGCTGGGCAGGTTCGGCAGGTTCCGGAGAATTCGCAATCAGCTTGGCCAGCGATTTCCGCATCTCTCGCAACGATTCCCGCACATCCTGCTTGGAGCACGCGGATAAACCAGCGAGCAGCGTCGCGGCGCAGATACACGCCGCGATGATCCGGGGGCGACTCCTCTTCGCGCTTGGCCTGCTCATTCTCTTCATCCGTGAGCTATTCTACTCCAGCACGTTTGCTTGTTCTTTCATGGTAGTGGTTCAACTGCGATCCAAGCTCGCCAAGCCGCAGTTTCCTGATGTGACATTACGAGAAAGGATGACAGGACCGATTTGTTTGAGGGTTTGAATTGCCAACCCTCCCAAATCCCCCTACAATAGAAGAATTGCAGGAAAGGTCTGTTGAGAGCGATGCCCAAGGAAAAGATTCATCCCAATTATGCCGCGGTGCATGTCAAGTGCGCCTGCGGGAGCAACTTTGAAACCCGTTCGACCCACAAGGGCGACATTCACGTGGAAATCTGCTCGGTTTGCCACCCGTTCTTCACCGGCAAACAGCGTCTGGTGGATACTGCCGGCCGCGTCGAGCGCTTCCGCCGCAAGTACGCCAAGTCGGACGAGGCTGTGGCGGCGGCAGCAGCCAAGTAACCGCGCCGGCAGCCGGATGATACGATTGGGCCTCCGCCAAGGCGGAGGCCCAACTTCGTTCGGGAGCGGATGAGTGCGGATGGAAGTTCGCGGTTCGTCTGGACTCAGAATCGAGCCTAGGGAACCCGAGATCGCAGGCGGTCCACATGGCAGGCAAAGGCTTTACCGTGAAGAAGGAGTGGGATAACCCCACCGAGCACGCGATGCCCGCCGAGGCGCGAGTGCCGGCGGAGATGCGTCTTGGGCCGGTGCTCGTGGCTCCAGCCACGGTGCTGGCGCCCATGGCCGGAGTCACGGACACGGTCTTCCGGCGCTTCATTCGCCACGCCAGCTTGTTTACCAGGGAACAGGGAACAGGGATCAGGGATCAGGGGGCGGAGATTTCAGCGGTTGAGGCGAATGTTACGAACACCCAATCCGGCTGCGGGTTGCTGATGACCGAATTCACCTCGGCCGACGGCCTCGCGCGCATGAGGGAGACCAAGCGCCGACGCTATCTGACCTTCTACGACGACGAGCATCCCATCGGAGCGCAGCTCTTCGGCGCCAATCCGGAGACCCTTGCCGAGGCGGCGCGGATTGTCGAAGAGACCGGCTTCGATCTGGTGGACTTGAATCTGGGCTGCCCGGCCAAGCGAGTCGTCGGCTCCAATGGCGGCTCGGGCCTGCTGCGCGACCTGCCGCGCATTGGCGAGATCTTCCGCGCCGTGCGCAAAGCGGTGACGATTCCCTTTACGGTGAAGTTCCGGCTGGGCTGGAACGACGCCAGGATTGTTTGCCTGGAGTTGGCGAGGATGGCCGAGGGCGAAGGGCTCAACGGAGTGGCGCTTCATGCCCGCACGCGAGAACAGGGGTATAGCGGCCAGGCGCGCTGGGAGTGGATTACGCAGGTGAAGCAGGCCGTGAGGATTCCAGTCACCGGCAATGGGGACATACGCACACCGGAAGACGCGGCGGCGATGGTGGCCTTGACCGGCTGCGATGCGGTGATGATCGGCCGGGCCGCGGCGGCAAATCCTTGGATATTCAGGCAGATCGCCCAGTACACAGCCGCCGGCAGCTACCAACGGCCGACGGTGGACGACCGCTACCGCATGATTCGCGCCTATTTTCAGATGCTGCTGGACGAGGCCGAAGCAACAAAGGATCTGCCCCGCGATGCGCGCATGGGCGAAACAGCGGGCAAGATGAAGCAGTTTGCCACCTGGTTCACGCACGGGGTTGCGGGAGGCGCCAAGCTCAGGGGAGACATCTACCACGCGCGGACCGGGACCGAGGTGCTGGCTCGGGTGGACGCGTTCTTTCTAGCCCAGCGTGAGGCTGGCGCGGAGCCCGATGCCGAGCCCGAAGACGATCAGGCGGCAGATTTTCCCGCGGAGATGCTGGTTTGCGATTAAGTCCGCAACCTATAGAGACTATCTTGCGAATGTCCCGATGCTCTTAAGTAAGCGAGACCTGGGCGCGCTTTTTGTGCTTGCGGGCGCACGCCCATGCAGCGGTCGCGGCGCCGGCCGTCAGCGGTTGTAAAAGAAGGTGAGATAGGTCAGTATTCCCAGGCCAATGAGCCCCAGAAGGAACATCGCCCAAACCACCTTCAGGGCGAGGGGAAACTGGTTTCGGGGTTGGGCAGCGACGGGGGGCGTAACGATCCGCGCCATCTCGATGCCGATGTTGTCGCGGCCACCGGCGGCCAGGGCCAGGCCGAGCAGATTGTGGGCTGCGATTTCCAGCGGGAGCGCGAGGTCGGCTGCCGTCTTTTGGATTTCCGTCTCAGCAACGAATCCCCAGAGGCCGTCGGAGCAGAGCAGCAGCGTGTCGCCGACCGCGAGAGGGTGCTGCTCGATGTCGATCTCCACCGTTGCGTGGTGGCCCAGGCTGCGGCTCAGCACCGAGGCGTCGGGATGGTGTCGAGCCTCTTCCGGGGTAATCAGGTTGCGGTCGAGCAGAGACTGCACGGCGGAGTGATCGATGGTAAGGCGGTGCAAGCGGCCAGCGCGGAACAGGTAGGCGCGGCTGTCGCCGATGTGGCCAACCCAGGCGTGGGTTCCGTCGATGTCCTGCTGCACCAGGGCCACGACCACCGTGGTGCCCATGCGCGCGTTCGGGGTGCCGGGCTCTTTGGCAGCCGCGTTGATGTTCGCATTAGCATGCCCCGCAGCCTCGATCATGGCGTTTTCGGGCGCATAATCGCGCGGCAAGGCCGACAGATGCTCGTAAAAAGCATCCACCGCCAGCCGCGATGCGGTGGCTCCTCCCGTATACCCGCCGATGCCGTCGGCCACGATCAGCAACTCGCCCAGAGCAATGCTGGCATGGAGAACGGTGTCCTGATTCTCCTTGCGCACTTTACCGCGGTCACATTCCTCGGCGATTAGAATGGACGCCTTCCCATGGACCTGTACGTCGCTCATGTCTGAACCCCACATGCAGGGCAGAGCCTGCGCTTGACGGTTAAGCTCAAGCCTATGCGAAAACTACGTAAGCCTCCTGCGGAAAACCCTCCCGAACCCGACAGAGGAAGGTTTGGCGCAATTGGCCGGCCTTATTTATGCCGATGGCTGCCGATGCCGGTGATTTCGGATCATAGACTCGGTCGCGCGGCCCTCGATTCAGGGCCTTGCGCACCAGCCATGGCGCATAACCGATCAATGGGATACGAGCAGGGGAGATATCCCAAGAGTGAAAAACTGTAGTAATTGCGCCTGGGCCAGTATACATCCGAAGGCAAATGGGCAGCGCAGGAAAAATGAACGGCAAGGCGAAGGGATGGTAGGCAAGGCGGGGCTCGAACCCGCAACCCCCGGCTTAGAAGGCCGGTGCTCTATCCAATTGAGCTACTCGCCCCTGTACATTCACATTCTAGAGCAAAACCTGGAAGACTGTAGCCTGATTCGCTTCATAGAGCGTCGTCGCTCTCCGCTGGCCGCGCCGGCTTGAGTTTACTGGCTCCGGGATGCGCCTTCCCCGGTTTTGCTATAACGTCCAATCGCCTGGAAGCGCATCCGACCGCATCTGTCAGGGCCGCCAGGGCAGCCTGAAGCGCCCGTTCGGCCTCCGCTGAAGACTCGCCGCACGCGGTGAGGTACGCGGTGATGCCCAGGTCGAGGCGGAGCGGTTCGGTGGAATCCGGGCCGATGACGGCGCGGCGAATGACGAGATCGGCCCGGCAGCATCGGAGCGGAACGCCGCGGAGGCGGTCGCACGCTTGCTTGCACCAGACCTCGGCCATGGCCGGTTGCGGCCATAGCTGCTCGCTGCCGGGCAGCAGGTCAATGTAACAGCCGATGGCGTGGGCAGAGCAACCGGGCGGCGCATCCAACTCGCCGGAGTCGAATTCATCCGCTTTGAGATGCGGCCAGAAGTCGCACTTTGAGGTCCAGACAGGCGAACCGGCGTCGTTCAGTCTCACCAGGGCCTCGGCCAATGCCGGAAGCTGAGCGGTCTCAGGCAAATGCCAGGCGCGTTCCGGGGCGAGGCGCAGGTCGATGAATCCCGGCCAGCACGCGTCAATAACGGGGGCTTCGCGGATCGGAGCCTTGGTGATCGGAGCCTCAGGCGCCGTCACATTGCCGCCGACCTCGAACTCCCAGTCAGCTTCCATGAGATTCGGCGGTCGCCGCCCGCAGAAACCGGATCACCGTCGCCTCCGCCCAGTGAATTTCGTTTCCGGGGTCGCGCGAAAGGAAGGCGCAGTGGCCGCCGTGCAGGGTTTCGACCAGGCTGACCTGCGGGTTGGCGAGAAGTTTGGCGCGCGTCTGGGGCAGCAGGCGGATGAAGGGATCGTCCAGTGCGCGCAGAACGAGAGTGGGAACCGCGATACGATCCACGACGCGGGCGGCGGCGGCGCGGTCATAGTAGTCGTCGGCGTCGCGGAAACCCCAGTAGCGGGCCACGATCTTGTCGTCGAACTGGCGGATGGAGCGCACCGGCCCGATGGACTTGCGGCTTGCGTAAATGCCCGGAAACAGAGCCGCCTTGCGAGCGTACCGCGCGAGAAGCCCGCGCAGGAATCTGTACTCATAACCGAGGTTGAGCGGTTCGTGCAAGGCGTCGGCGCCGGGGGCCAGATCGACGGCCGGGCAAACCGTTGCCGCGGCGCAGAGGGGCGGCCGGCGGCCCCACTCCCCGGCCAGTTTCAACACCATATTCCCTCCCATCGAGTAGCCCACCAGCGCCAGCCGCTTCAGGCCGAATCGCTGGGCATAATGGCGCGCCACCGCGCCCACATCGCCGGAGAGGCCGGAGTGATAAAGCGTGGGCGTCAGCGTCTCGGTGCCGCCGCAGGTGCGCATGTTCATGCGGATGACATTCCAGCCGGCCTCCCAGGCGCGTACGGCGATGCCCTGCATGTAACGGGAGTCGGATGAACCCTCCAGGCCGTGAACCAGCAGGACAGTCAGCTGCGCCGTCAGATCTTCCTGCCAGTGGCAATGGCAGAGTACGCGGCTGCCATCGGCCGGGTCCACTTCGACAGTCTCGGAGACAGCGGCGAGCCGGAAGGGCGGCCGGGGAAGAAAATTCCCGACGATCGTCTGCAAGTGGCAGTTGCTCAGGCCTCGGCGCGGCTCGAAGGGCGTAAGCCACCCCGGCAGCCCGGAAGCGCCGTCGCCAACCACTGTGCTTGTCGGGATTCTCAGGGTCACGGGAACTCGGGAACAAGGGCGTTTGCCTGCGCGGTCCGTGAAAAATTGGGGCGGCGGGCGGGGATCGAACCCGCGACATCCTGAGCCACAGTCAGGCGTTCTGCCACTGAACTACTGCCGCCATCTTCCTCTTGATTGTAGCATCGAATCAGACCGTTCGATTCCTCGCACTCCAACGGAGACCCCATGCCCCGCCCCAATCCAATCCCGGCCAACTTCCCGGCGCCCGCGGTCCCCGCGACCCAAGACCGCTGGAATCGCGGCGCCTGGCTCTTCCGCGACCGGACACTGCATGGGCTGGAGATTCTGCTGGACGAGGCCTTCCAAATCCCCGGCACCCAAATCCGCTTCGGCCTCGACGGAATCATCGGGCTGGTCCCCGGCCTGGGCGACGTGCTGGCCGGGCTGCTCTCGCTGATCATTCCGCTGGCCGCCTGGATTCGCGGCGTGCCCTACGTCACGCTTGCGCGCATGGCCGCCAATCTCGCGATCGGCGTGCTGGTGGGTTCGATTCCCCTTTTCGGCGACATCTTCGACATCGCCTGGAAGGCCAACCGCCGCAACTATCGCCTGCTCTGCCGCCACTTGGGCGAGCCTCGCCGGCACACCTGGCGCGATTGGGCCTTTTTGTGGTTGCTGGCAGCGGCTCTGGGGTTGGTCTTCGCCATTCCCATCGCGCTGGTGGTGTGGTTTCTGGCCTGGCTCACGCGACCATGAAGATCGCCGCATTGAATCCAATCGGAAGCCAATCCGCGCTACAATCGAAGAGTGTCGGGGCGTAGCGCAGCCTGGTAGCGCATCTGCTTTGGGAGCAGAGGGCCGGGGGTTCGAATCCCTCCGCCCCGACCAGTATAAAGCATTGATAATACAAGCGATATTGCCGTTTATGGTCACGCATCTGCTTTTTGCGACCTCAGCGCTGTAGTCGGAATTGAGACGGTCGGTGCCAGCAAGACAAACCAGTGGAATTCCAAACGATTTCCCAGATAGTCGAACTATAAAGTTTCCTTACAGAACACTCAAATAGCGACCGCCCAATCTGGCATTCAGTTTCCTAGCGACTATGTCCCAAAACAGAACCTGCAAAATCCCCTCTGTTAGTCCAATTGTCCTTATGGTTCTTTCTTCTGCTTGAAAGGATTTCCTTCCGGAATCTTTGCGCCTAGTTTTTCCTCCCAAGAACTCAGTTCCGCTCGTAGGTGGGGCGCTCCTCTAACAAGCATCCCACACAAGTGTCTACCAAATGTGGTTGTCACCTTTTCAGTGCCAATTGAGTAAGTAATCTCCTGATCTAGGCTCAAACCTTGAAAGAAGGCGACTGCGAGTCTGCCTTCAGCGCCAACCCTAACTCTGTGTAACGAGGACTCAATCCATCCGGCAGAGGCTACTTCCAGCATATCGCCTGGCAAAAGAACTGCTCGGTTGGCGGTACAGGGCACAATGCGCCACCTCCCATCAGGGCTGCGGACTTCAAGTCCTTGGATATCCGCTTTAATCAGGCTGATAAATTCATAGTCTGTATGTGCCTTGCTTTCATTGCCGTCACCACGCCCGGCATACTTTAAGAGTCGCATTATCGAGCAGCACTCCTTGCTGAAGGCTTCTCGCGGTAAACCTCTCAGTTTCCCCACGATCAGAAGCTGATTGAGTATTTTTTCTGAAATATTTTTCATTATCCCGGAGAGGCCCTCATATTGTTTTCGGGCTCTTGCCAGAAATTCTTCGTTCCGCGGCCATGGATTGGCTTGAAACAACTCCGAGACAGCTAAGATTTCTTCATCGGCGACGAAGTCGAACGAACAGTAACCGCGCGCCCTCTTGCCCTCAAATAGCGGAACCTCCTCGTTGCACCCACCCTTTATCGAATTTGCTTCAGTTTCCGATGGGTAGTAACCGAGAACTCCGCTTGTCCGAAAGGTGGCGGCCTCTAATCTTTCTTGGATTGGTATCTTATAAAACTCGGACACGAGGTCTGAAAGTCCATCCGTCACCACTTTTGACAATTCAACCTCAGCAAACCCACTGGAACGAAACGCTGCTATGATGGCTTCCGGGTCCGTCATTTCTTCACCTCGGTCCCATCCTCGTGCGAGAACTGTTTTTCTTCCCAATAGCCAGGCACAACGAGCCCGAGCACGGTATCGTCCTGGCCATGCACTTTATAGTGGCGTCGATGCATTGTCCGCATTCCAATTAGCTTGGTCGGTCCGTAAAAGCAAGAATATTTCGCCGTAAATTGCCGCCGAACCGCACATCTATCTACTCTAGTGAAATACTCGATATGCTCCTTTTCCGAAATCTCGGGCTGGATGAGCCAGAACCGACCACTCTTTGCGTCTTCAACTGCTCTTGTCAGATGTGCAGCGGCTTGTCTGTCATTTAAGCGAAAGACGCTACGGCTCCCCCAGTTCACTGCGACATCACATCCTGCATACTTCAAGAAGTACTTGCGCTCCGAAGGACGCCGCTTCAGAAAATCTTGGATCGTGATCCACTGCCCATTCTCATCTTTGAAGCCGTTCTCCAAAACCGGATGCGAGTATGTAAGGATTTCCCGTATAGCGTCGGTGAAATGCGACCGCGTTTCATCCAGGAATGGAAGACAGAGTGCTATTTTCTCGTCGAACACTAGGACGGGCGGTAGATCAAATCGGACTCGTCCTTCAGCAGCCATGCGGAGGCGCTCCTTAAACAGATTCTCAGCCACAAGACCAAAAAAAGAATGACTTCTAATAAACTGGCAGTCGCCGTTTCGAACAGATCGGTGTTGACCCCAATATCGCAAAGGTGGTTGTGTCGTCGCCATGAGATATCGCATGGACACGGGATTAGATGAATTATCTAGTAGATGGAGAACAGAAGGTGACGCATCATTGCAAAGCTGCACAATCTCCTCAATCACGGCGGAGGATGGCTTGTATTGAGACAGCGCAGGTGACGAGCTCTGGTTGAGATAACAATTCCTCAGCAGTTGGAGATCACCCCATCCAGAGCCGGGGCACTGAATCTCAAATACCTTTCCGTTTATTGATTCGTCAGTTCTATAAAACTGAGGGCACGTCCAGACTTCGCGTGGGAGCATGAGGTGAAAGTCCGTTGCATAACACGTTGGAACGTCGTTTAGTAATAGCTTTAGCAACAGGGACGAGTGCTTGCCATTCACCGCCTCAGAGAAAATACTCGCTGTTGTTCCAAAGAATCGTTGAAATTCTTCAATCCGGTTCTGCCTCGCTGAAAAAATGTGGTCTGGTAGCGCTACTGGATTAGCCTGGACGAGTTCAGAGAAGCCTAGTGTCTCGCCCGGGCTTGCGGCTAGGATATTGTCGAGTGTTCGATAGAACTCATTGTCCCAAGCCATAGTCGCGCTCTCAATTAGACCCAAACACTTCTGATCGCTTCAATAGCTACTAGAAAGTTATCCCAGGCACCGGCGGATCTGGGACTTTTGGCTTCTCGACTTCGAACGACGCAATCGCGTATGAGCAGTAGTCTGCCGACAAGAACCCAGCGGGCCTGAAGTTACCGCTCTGTTTAATACCTCCAAACGGAGCGAGGGTAGTGGCCCCAGTCAGCTGCTGATTCCAATTGACGATCCCGGCGCTTGCGTTGTCATAAAAATGTTCGAACATCTCCCGGCTTCGGCACACGATCCCCGCAGCCAAGCCGAATTTCGTTTGGTTCGCAAAGGCAATCGCCTCATCGAGCTCGTTGTACCGCTGAATCTTGAGAACGGGTCCGAATATCTCTTCATCACGATCAGTCGAGCAATGATCAACACCGATCAAGCCAGGGGTAACTACAGTTCCAATTGGCCCTTGACGAAGTGGCTTTAGTAAAAGATCAGCACCGCCCCCTACCAACTCTTCCACTCGGTGATCGACTCGTTCAGCAGCCGATGCACGAATCAAAGGTCCGTAATACGGCTCCGGTGTGAGATTAAAGTCTCCGATCTTAATATTACGCAGCACCTCCAGCAGTCTCGGTATCACCTTTGTATCGTTGTCTCTCACCAATAACCGCCTAGCCGCAGAGCACCGCTGCCCTCCACTCATAAAGGCGGACTGGATGATAATGCTTACCACGGGGTCGATGTCGTCATAGTCCCAAATTACGAGTGGACTGTTGCCTCCCATTTCTAGTGCAACGATCTTCTCGGGCGTATCCACTAACCTTCTTAGGATCGCCAGCCCCGCAGGATGGCTACCAACTAACAGCACACCATTGACATCCTTATGCGATACAAGGTATTCGCCGGTGGTCTTAGCGCCGCTCACACAATTCATTACTCCTGGTGGCAGACCCGCGAGCTGCCACAGACGGGATACAGCTACTCCTGTCAAAGGCGTCAACTCGCTTGGCTTAAATACAACAGTATTCCCAGCAAGCAATGCGGGCATAATATGGCTGTTCGCCATGCTTGCAGGAAAGTTAAAAGGGCCGAGGACTGCCATGACACCCTGCGGCCGAAAACGCGTCCGCGAACGAAGACCCCGAACCTCACGGCTCGCTTCAGCGGCTCGGCTAGTGTAGGCGTCGACAGATGCAGGGAGCTTCGTAACTAGACTATTGACCTCGGACTTTGATTCCCACAACGGCTTTCCGGCCTCCGTTGCAATCAAACGAGTCAAGTTTTCCGCCTCTTCTTTGACGAGTTCTACAAATCGCGTAAGGAGCTTATGACGTTCGGTGAACCCCAATTTGGACCAAGTTGGGAATGCCCCACGCGCAGCTGCGACCGCTGCGTCTACCGTGCCCGACGAGGCCGACTCGCCCGACCATAAGAGTTCTCCGGAAAAGGGGTTAATCGACTCAACAAGATTTGAATCTGCGCCAGGCTGAGATTTAATCTCTTGACCGTTGACGATGTGGCAAGGGAAGTTGCTGGTGTCTAGGGTGTGTGTCATGGAGTGTTCCTCTGTTGTTGCTGTTTGGGCGGCGTGTTTGGACTAATGCGTGGATTATGCGCTATCGATGCCCGGTGTGCTTGTACGTCGGCGGGTTGAAGGACAGGCACCGCCAAGGATGGTTGCGAGATAGGGGTGGCCGGGGGTGACGCTTGCACAACCGGTCCTCCAGTCGAATCGATCTTCCACACCCCAAGTACATGATGGCCACGCACACCCCAAGTACTCACATATAGAGCGCAGAGGATAGCGATGATACCGCAAAGGGTAAGCTGAACCCCTCGTTTAATGATTCTAGCACTTCTTAAATTATTACTTGCCATGCCATATATCTGTCGGATTGTGTCGGCGAGAATGCTTGTCTTGGTCGTTAGCAGGAAAGCATCACGGTAGCCTTCAAACTTCTTGTAGAGTCCGATACCTCGCAATGAGCGAGTGTTGGGCTCCATCCCTGTCTTGCCGCTAGATATTCTTGGGATTACATGAATGAGACAAACGACGAGGCTCACTCCGACAAAGCAAGTTCCAAGTGCCAGCAACGCGGTCGCGAGGGTATCCTGGAGGCAATCTCGGTAAAGAAATCCGATTACAGCAAAAAGAACGCTATTTGTTGTAATGAGTCCTTGAGTCTTAGTGTCATTCCAAGTATAAAGGCGATACTGCTTGTCCACAAGGTCGGACGCGACGGACCAAAGGAACTCCATAGTCTCCGTCGTTAGTCCAAGCAATGGACTCGGTGCACAGACGGTCTGGCCGGAGCTCACAGCCGGAGCCGACCCCGTAACAGGCCGCATCTCGGTGCTTTCTTTAATGTCTGCAAGCAAGTCTGTAACCAAGGACGGCATGCCGACCGGACGTTCCGCTCCCCCGGATTCGTCGGAATTACACTTGTACGGAGGAGGCTCCACGAGCCCGACTCGGTCTGAATCGCAATTATCAACAGGAATGGGAAGTCCGATCCCTTCTGGAAGCTTAATGTCGAGTCGCTCTACGGACATATCGCTTGATGGAGGGTCTTGTGGAACCAGTCGGGATGAGCGACGTTCGCTTTCACGCGCTGCCTTGCGCTTCATGTCCCCACCTCTTGTTGGGAACTGGTTGTGTGCTGACATGATACGGGACAGTACACCGGACACAGTTCACCGAGATTCGTTGTTGAACAGATCTTCCGATATAGTACAGATTCAGACATTATAACACTGGCTACTTGGCAAACCCGCCTCCATGAAGCTTCAATAAGGCGAATCCGTCCGTGCAACCTCCCCTAAGGCAGCGATGCATGGATGTTGTATCCTCAAAATCATGCTCCTCGTTTTCAATCATCTGTGGGGCATCTGCTGTACCCAGGAATCGTGCTCCAAGCGAGAAAGACAATGACCTGAATGCTGCCGGGGATTTTTCCGGGGATTTGATGGCGGCCTCCTCTATGACTGGGAAGGGGTGACGCTCGCTTGTACGTGGCGCACCATGCGGGGACGGTTTGAAAGGCTGCGCGCCGCCGAAATTAAGCTCGCCCGCGATGTCCAGACTGAACAGGAGCATCTCAATGAGTTCGACAAGCGGAAGCAGGACCTTCCGTGGGTGATAAAGGCAGCGAATCGCATACCAAAAGGGCAGTTGCCAGTCGTCTGCGGTATTGTTGAATGTGCATTGGCAGGAGTCCCTATGATTATTGGCATCGGAATTGACATTGTGGTCGTTGACGACCTACGGTCACAAATAGAGAGGATCAATGGCTTCCTGGGCGAGGTTTTCTCCGATCAGGAGATCAACGAATGCCGAGGAAGGCCAGATCCTTATCAGTGCTTTGCTGCAAGATTTGCGGCCAAGGAAGCCTTTATGAAGGCCGCTGGCAGCGGCTGGACCGACTCGGTTGACTTTCAGCAACTCGTGATCGTCAGCGACGGTTCATCGGTTCCGATGATCGATATCGGTTCAAAAGCGCGGAAGGCGTTAAGGCATTTAGAACCCTTTGAAGTGCGGCTTTCTATGACCCACACCTCCGCTTATAGTTGTGCAGTTGTCGTATTAGAACGCTGATACGACGGTCGAGCCTACTGCCTTGATGGCTCTGCATTTGGCAACGAGGTTCTGCACATCTTGACGACTCCAACCTGCATGGCGTGTCAGGTCACGCGGGCATCGGACGAGGTTTTCCCCAGAAATGGACTCGGTGAGGCCGGAAAATCAAAGCAGACCATAACCGCGCCTGTGGATTTCGATGGGATAAATTCTGGAGACGCGACCCGATGCGGCAAGAGGCCCCGTAGTGAGTACGGGGCCTCTTGCTTGTGCGCCACGCGGGAACAGCGCCCACTCGGATGAGAAATTCCACTGGCAGCCTCGATTCCGGGGATACCTTTGTGCAAGCATATATCTCACGTCTTGTCTGATGGAATTTGCGGCTTACAATGTAGGGGTCGGGAAAGATGGTGGGCTGCTCTCATTCATCCGTCATCGACAGATCGATCACCGGACGTTCCGCAAAGAACGCGAAGAGCCTGTCGAGGAGTGTTGCCAAAGTTCGACCTATCTCCTTACACGGGGCACCATCTGTTTCTTTTTCGCGTTCCGCTACCTCGCGGAAGGGCGGACGCCAAGTAAACCCAATGCTTTTCCGCCGTATGGAGCAGTTCGACATAAGGATTCTGAGCAATCGGCGCTTTTTTGCTATGGATGCGGTTTGATACAAGGAATACGCGCTTCCCGCGAGTTCGACAAATTTCCGCAACTCATCCGGCACGGACGCCCGGTTTGCCTCGTAATCGGTTCGGCGGTCGCTGAGCGCTCGCCGTTCACCGATGAGCGCGGTCTTTCGCGAGTCAAAAGTCTCCCGATCCAGCGCGCCATCCAAGTAGGCATCCGTCACGCGATCCAGACGCTCGGTCAATTGCTCGATGCGAATCTTGAGTCCTTGAAGCTCCTGTTCCCGGCCTGCTATCCATGCGGCCTTCATTTCCCCGATGCGCGCCGTAAGCAGCGCCTTTTCCCGTTCCGAAAATGTAAGGCTACGCAGTGCGCCGGTGATGAGATCGCTTGCACTCTCTTCCCGGATGCTCGTTCCGGAACACGTCTTCGTGTGGCAGCGGTAGTACACGTTGTTCTTTTGCAGTTCTCCTATCAATGAGTTTCCGCAGGCAGCGCAGGCGATGAACCGCCGGAAAAGAAAATCATGGACGTTGACGCGCGTTCCCACGCGGCCATGAAGAATATCCTGTACGCGGTCGAAGAGGCTCTTCGAGATGAGCGCATCATGGATTCCTTCGTAGGTTTCTCCGGAGGCGCGGATGCGCATGACGCCGGTATAGAAGGGATTGCGGAGCATGGTATGGAGTCCAGCGCGGCTCACATTTCCCCCGGTGCGATTTCTGAGACCCCGGCGATGCATTTCTTCGACGAGCGTAAGAATGCTCCATTGGCCCGAGCCGTATAGCTCGAATGCTTTCTTTACGAGCGGTCCTTTTTGAGGATCAATCGTCTTCGGCTTAGCCGCGCCGCTATCGCAGTATCCAATCGGCGCGGGCAACGGATAGAAGCCTTGTTTCAAGCGCCCGTAGAGACCCTTTTTTGTCTCTTCGCGCAGATTGCGGATGTAATCCGAGGCGACAACAGCTTGAATGTCGGCGGAGAGCCTGCCGCCGCGCGAGTGGAGATCGAGCGCCTCATTGGCAAAATGCACTTCAATTCCGCCGTCGATCAGTTCGCCGAGGTCGGCCCAGTCCTTGAGGTTGCGGGCGCTCCGGTCGATCTTGTGGATGATGACGCCGCGCGCATCTCCCTTGCGCAGTCCCTTGAGCATCGCGCTCCACACCGGTCTGCCTTTTTTGGCAGCCGTCTGCTGCTCCTCAAACCATTTCACGATCACCAGGTTTGAGCGCACGGCATACCGCTCGATGGCGCTCTTCTGTTCCGGCAGCGAGACGCTGCGTTCGCCCTGCTTGGTGGTGGAGACCCGTATGTAACCAAAATAGTGATTCAGAGTAGTGGTGGGATTAGTTTTTTGAAGAATCGACCTTTCCCTGAATCGTAGAACTCGATGCGGCTTCGGTCAACCCGGCTTGTTCTTGCTCCCGTACTTCTTCATAAATCTCCCAGGCAAGCTCAAGATACGCGTCAAGAGTTTCGCGGGCAATCTGCAACTCATCACCCGTGAGCGTGGGATAGCATTCTTTCCAGAGGTCGCCGATCATCGAGGAGACTTTACCCGGAAGCGGAACGCTCCTCAAGGCGCGGGATACCCTGCCGCAAAGCGGGCACAGGATTTGCACAACCCCTCTTCGACCAATGGATCGCACGTCTTTCTTCTGGATAATGGTGAGCGTAATGTGATGCTGGGCCGTTCGACGGGTGTTAGCGATTCGAGGAGCGAAGATCGCTGAAACGCAACCTCTCTTCCTCGGTTGCGGTTTTACCCCCCGTGCTCGGGAAGGACGAGCGGCCCACTCTTCCTTCGCGATACTCGCGTAGGATGAGACCACGCTTCGATGCATCAAAGGTCGAATCGAAGCGCATACCCCCGCAGGCAACACCATCCATCCAGATATTCCATGTACGGGCCATTCAGCTACATCGGCGGCAAACGCGCACTCGCAGGCCGCATTATCGAGATGTTTCCCGAACACAAAACGTACATCGAGCCGTTTGCCGGTGGCGCGCAGGTTTTCTTCCGCAAGGAGCCGTCGAAGGTGGAGGTATTGAACGATCTCGACCGCGAGATCGTGAATTTTTACCGCATCTGCCAGTCGCATTTCGAGGAGTTGGTCCGCTATCTCCGCTTTACCGTCGTGAGCCGCGCGTGGTTCGATCTTCTGAATGATTCCGATCCGGCAAAACTGACCGACATCCAGCGCGCGGCGCGGCACTTTTATCTCTCGAAGAACTGCTATGGGGCGCTTACGCTCGGAAGCCTCATCTTCACCGTGATCAAAAACGCGCTCTTTACCCGCGAGCGCAGGTCGCTCTTCACCGTCTACTGCGACGAGATGCAGAACCTCATCGCGTATTCAAGCGACGTGGAGACGGTGCTGTCGGAAGCGCGCAAGTTCGGCGTCTCGGTGGTGAGCGCCAACCAATTTCTCGACCAGTATCCGGCGCCGATGCGCGCGGCCATTCTCTCCATTGGAACCCACGTCTTCTTCCAGTTGTCGAGCGCCGATGCCTCTCAGGTTGCCCAGATGCTCGACGGCGGCAAGCCGCTTGCCGAACGGTTGAAGAATCTCCCGCAGCGGCATTTTGTTCTCAAATCCTGCGCGGATCACTGGGTGGAAGGCATCGTGCCCACGGTCGAGAATGCCAAAACGAACTATGCCGACCTCGTGAACCGCTCCCGCGCATTGCGCTCCCGCCCGCGCGCCGAGATCGAAGCCGAGATTGCGACGCGGCACGAAGCACTTACTCACACAACCGACGAGGTACTCCATGACTGGAACTAGAAACCAAAACGGAAGGCGGCACGGCCTCATCCTGCAACCGCGCGACCTTGAACTCCTTCGCGAGTTGGCCGTCATACGCGTGGATCGACGGCGTCCGCCACGCGAAGTCCACCGGCACATCCAACCGGCGCCAGGCCGAAACCATCCTGCGCCAATTTCACGATGAGTTGAACGAGGCTCGGCACCGTCTGCCGCGCCTGTTGCCCACGATGACGTTCGGAGAACTCACCGCGCTCTTCATCGGAAGCGGGATGGGGAAACCGCACTCGCTCGACCGGCTGAAGCATCTGCTGCCGTACTTCGCCGAGATGCCGCTCTTAGCGATCAACACATCCGCTATCCGCAAGTACCGGCAGGAGCGCAACCGGGAAAAGACACTCACCGCCGCCACCGTCAACCGCGATCTCTCGGTCCTCCGCCGCGTCCTCTATTGGGGAGTCGAGGAAGGCTACCTTGCTTCGAACCCCGTGGGACGGCTGCGCATGGAGCGGGAACGCAGAACCAAGCGCCCGGTCCTGAGCCTGCGCGAAGAGCAACTGCTTCTCGCGGCCTCGCCCGCGCATTTGCAGCGGATCGTTCTCTGCGCGCTCCACACCGGAATGCGCCGGGGAGAGATTCTTCAACAGAAATGGGAGGACATCGACTTCGACAATCGCATCCTCCATGTTACCCACTCGAAGACGCCCGAAGGCGAGGCGCGGGAGATTCCGCTCACCCGCCGCCTCTACGAAATGCTTCTTGCGAATCGCGAGACGCGCGGCCCGGTCTTCACCTATGAAGGCAACCCCATCAAGATCGTGAAGACGGCGTGGGCGTCCAGCCTGCGCCGGGCGGGCATTCGCCACTTCCGGTTTCACGACCTGCGCCACACCGCGAATACGCGCATGATGCTCGCCGGAGTGCTTCAGGAAGTGCGCCGGGAAATCCTCGGCCATACTTCGCGGCGTTCCCGCGACGTGAACGACCGCTACACCCAGATCGAGTTGCCGGAGAAGCGCGAAGCGATCCGCAAACTCGAAGTCTGGCTTGAAGGCCAGACGCTCTTGCTCCTCACGGGGGAAGCAGCGCCTTTGCTTCTCAAGTCCGGAGACCCAACCACAACCGCAACCGAGGTACATCCCAATGACGAAAACCATCACGCCAATTCGACCGCCTGATCCCGACGACGCGATCCGCGAGCGCATTCTCGACCGGGCCAAGGCTATCAACACGAAGCTCTTGGCCCGGCTCGGAACCGTAGCGGACGATCTCGACGTAGGAGGCAATCGCGCCGCTTTGGGTGGACTCGATGGCCTTGAGCGCCAGATCGAGACCATGCGCAGTCTCCTGCTCCTGCTTTAAGAGGAGTCCAGTACTTTCACAACCTAACCCATAACCCACAAGGAGGAGTTATGACCGCACAGAAAACAGTATCAGCCGCACCAGTCAACGCAGGCCGCAAGGCATGGATCAAGAAGACTCCGGTCGAGGTCGTTCTCGAACAGATCGGCAAGCAGGAAGAAAAAGTTGCCGGGATGCGCGAGGAACTCGCCCACGAGGAACGCGAGCTTGCCAAATTGCAACAGGCTCGCAAGGTGCTTGAAGCGCAGTAATCACCGGGGAGTTGTCCGTTCGCGGCAGCTCCCCCTTTTCATACTCAGACGGAGGAACACATGCCAAAGACGACACGCAATTCCCACCAGGGAAAAGGAAGGCCGCGCCGCCTTGAATCCCACGCGTTCTATCTCGGCGCGCACAATGTTGATCCGACGCCGGTCCTCGACGAGATCGAAGCCCGGTTCGCCCACGATACCTCCGAGGAGCGGCAGGAGCCGCTGCGGGCGCTGCACGATCTCGAAGCAAAACTCCAGCAAGCGAGGAAAGAGAAGCCCGAGGCCGAGGCCCTCTGGATGCGCATCCGCAAGGAACTCGGAGACACGCCCCCGCCGTATTTTCAGGCGATGGTCATGGCCCTCTGCGCGTTCTTCGCGCTCGCCCTCGATACGCTCTTCCTTGCGCCGACGATGGACATTCTAAATATCGCCGATCCCGTATTGCAGTACCTTGCCGCCGCCGGGTTCTCCCTGCTCTGCACGATCTACTTCGAGCTGACCGGCATCCTCTATATAAGAGGTCGCTCGTGGCCCAGGCGCTTGACGGCCGTCGCGGTGGGGTGTCTCGGCGTCGTGAGTCTCACCGTCTGGGGATTGCTGCGCGGGTATCAATTGCGATTTGCCGCAGCGCTTGCCGGGAATCCATTGGGACAGCTTCTCGGCGAGCACCCGATGCTTGCGTCGGTATTCTTCATCTTCATCACCCTCGCGACCCCGGCCATCGGCGCTACCGCCCTTCTCTACGGCTGGGAGGAAATGTCGCGCGCCTGGACGTGGCGCGCCGTGCGTGGACGGTTCGAAAAACTGCGCGCCGCCGAAATCAAGCTCGCCCGCGATGTCCAGACCGAGACTGAGCATCTGGGTGAGTTTGACAAGCGGAAGCAGGCCCAGTGCCGCGAATGGCGGGCGATCTTCCAACAATTCTATGAACGCGGAGCAAAGAACGGCGCGGTCCGCGAGACGCGCTGGTCCGTTATCCGGAAGGCCGGACTCGGGGTGCTCTTGGCAAGCCCGCTCGCGCTTCCGATTCCTTTCTTTCTCTTTCCGGCGCACATCCTCGTTCCCGCTGTTGCCGGCTTCGCCACATTTATCTATTGCAACCGCCGCCGCCATCATCCGGACCATGAATGCTATCTCGCGCAGGAGCATACGCACTTCAAGGTGATTCCCGATGCGCCCCAGCCGCGTGAGTTGCTCGCGCCCGAGCAACGCCTCTTACCCAAAGGAGATAACTCGAAGGGAGACAACCAATGACGACAATCAACGCCGGACGATACATAACTCTTGCTATATTGTTTCTGCTGGCGGGCTGTTCCCACCGCACACCGGATGCAACCGTGGAAGTCATCGACACGAGCGCGAGCATCACGCCCCGCGCGGAGAAGGCGGCGCTTGATGCGGTCGAGAACCAGATTGCCCGCATGCGGCGCGGGGACACGCTGATCCTCATCCCCATCACCAGCGACGCGGAGAACGACGCCGGGGGGCGCATCCTCCGCCTCTCCGCGCCGACAGAGCGCGAGACCTACGACAACGATCTGCGCCGGTTTCAGAAGCAGGGTCGAAAGCAATTCGCCGCATGGGTTGCCTCACTCGATCCGCATCAATCCCGCACCGACATACTCGGCGCGCTCGACGCCGCGCGGCAGGAGTTAGCCGCGCTGCCGAAAGGAGTCAACCGCCGACTTATCGTCGTGAGCGACTTTCTCGAAGACGAGGGAACGTATAACTTCGTCTCGAATAACTTGCTGGCCAATGCAACGAGCGCCCGCCAGCTTGCCGCGCGCCTTCGCGAGCAACATGGCTTCAGACTGCAAGGCGTCTCCCTCTGCCTTGGTCGTCTCGAAAGCAGCGACTTCGCTCCGCTCTCGGCGCGACGCAAAGCTGCGGTCCAAGCGTTCTGGACGGCGTACTTCGCCACTGGGGACCAACCAGCCGAAATCCAATTAGATGATGCGGAGATTCTCGCGGACACGGGGCGCGGCTGCTTTGGCGGAAAACCATAGCGCCCATTCCGGGGAGAAAGGACAATTTCAATATGATCGGATCGAACTTCATGCAGGGATGGATAACCTTCGTGGGAGCGCTCGCTATCATCGCGCTCATTCTGACAGCCTTCGGAATCATGCTCGGCATCGTGAAGCCCGCCGATCTCCTGAAGTACGTTGGGGCCATCCTGGGCGTCGTTGTCGCATTGATGGTGCTTCCCGGCGTCCTTCTGAGCGCCTGGTCGGGCATGGCACTATGGCGGCAAATCGCACTTATAGCGATTGGGGTCGGCGCTTTCCGGTGGATGCGACCGCGACGGCACTCTGGAAACAAGAAACGAGAGTAAAGCCTCCAACGCAAAGCCAAGATGAAATCCTGGCCGACGCGGAGGATGGTCGCCGAAACGGGAGACAGCAATCATCCCCCGCAGAGCCGGAGGTTTTCCCGGCTACAGTGGTTACCTTTCGGTTACTCGGACATTTATTCCACACAAATGCATAGTTGACAGGGCGGGTGGAACGTGAAATGATCCCTTTGATCTCAACTTTAAGTAACATTCGCTCACTGCAACTTGCTTGACACGAAGTGGCATAGTCGAGCACAGCATCCCGTGCGTCAAACGGAACAATACGGCCAACGCCATCCGACTCAGTGAACTGCAATGGAATCTGGCCAATGAATTCATGTACTCCACGGGCACCGAGAGGTTCTGGCGCGGTCACAAACGAGTTTCCCAGATGCAGAGCGGTAAGGAAAGGGTATGAGAACAATGCACAACAAGATGGCAGCAGTGGCAATCTGCATCGCGGCGTTTGCGATGGGGGCGTCGGCGCAAACGCTTACTGTAGCGACATCGCTGTCGCCCTCCACCTACGGCACATCGGTGAGCTTCACAGCCACGATCACGAACGGGCCCGCCGACCCGCTGACCTTCACCTTCTATGACGGCACAACGTCGCTCGGCAACGTAACGATCACCAGCGGCACCACCGCGACACTTACGACCAGCACGCTGGTAGGCGGCTCGCACACGATTACCGCCTATTGGGCGGGCGGCGGCGGGGTTACCTCCTCCCCCATCACCCAGGTGGTCTCATCCTTGCCAACGCTTACTTTAACGTCATTGCCGCCGTCGTCCTCCACCTTAGGCCAATCGGTGACCTTCACAGCCACGATATCGAGCGGGCCCACTTCCGCGCCGAACATATACTTCTATGATGGCGCAACATCGCTCGGCAACGTCGCAATCAGCGGTAACCAGGCGATATTTGCGACCACTGCGCTGTCAGCCGGCGTGCACACGATTACCGCCTCTTGGGCGGGCAATTCCAGCTATGATGCGGTTACCTCCTCCGCCATCACCCAGGTGGTCTCATCCTCGACGAGCAGCACAGGCGTAGTAGGGACGATCCCCATGTTTATCGGAACTACTAACACGCTCGGCAACTCGGCAATTGCGCAGTCCTCCGGCATGATCGGGATCGGGACGACAGCGCCTGACGAGGTGCTTACCGTTTCCGGGAATGCCCATATTACCGGCCAAGTTTATAGCAATGAGACGGTCGTAAATCCGCTCGCTGGACCGGGATGGTATCGTCTTGTCAAGGCAGTGAATTTGAGTGGCGGAACGATATACGTTAAAGCTTGGGAAAACAATGCATTGCAGGAGCTGGATTTCAACTACGATGTTAAAAGTTATGCTGGTGGTACTGCAACTATTGGCGATGTGAATGTGTTACGAACTTTGTATTACAATGGCGGACCCATTTCTCAGATCAGGATAAATTCCGATAACATTAACGATCATTATGTCTTTCTGGATGTATATGTAAACCAAGTGACTTCTTCTACGTCGCAGCCTTTCGCGGTCTATGGAACAGAAGGAGTTGTGTTCGTTACCTCAACTATGCCTCCTGGGTCAACCATTACGAGCACCGTTGCGGCGACCGACACGGGGGACTACTCTAAGTCAATCGACTTAACTACCACAGGTTATAGAGGTATTCTCACTACGGATGAAATTAGTACCGGCGTCGGCGTCATCTTAAACTCCAATACGTCGGCAACAGATAATAATAACACTGTTGTCAACGTCAACTCGCCATCATTGATTGCGCAGGGGAGCTACTGGAACCCCGCCCTCAACCCCCCAGGCGCCTCTGTAGACGCGTGGACTGTGAATTCTGTCCTAGGCGCTGGCACAAACCCGACCTCCACCTTAACATTCAGTCATAGTGGATCGACCGGAGCGCCGTCCCTTTCCGTAGGCGGTTCGATCAATGCGACCGGCTTGAATCTCACTGCCGGGAGTGGCGGATCGATCACCTTCCATGACGGCACCACACAGACCACGGCCTACAACCCAGCCGGAACAGCCTCAAATGTTGTGCTTACCCAGAGCGGCGGCAACGTCGCAATTGGAACGACATCGACAGTCTATCCGTTGAATGTCGTTACAACAGGGGCTTACACTTCATTGTTTCAAAATTCTTCAGCGGCGACTTCCCCGGCCAATAATGCGAATCTCTTGCTGAAGAATTCGAATACGACAGTTGGGAATTACGGCGCGATCTACAACAACAACTCAGCGGGCGGCTACACAGGCGGCATTGAGTTTATCAACGACAACCAGAACGCCACAGCTTCAGCGAGCGGCGACATTCGATTTGCTACCAATAATGCGGGAACTATTAGTGAAAAAGCTCGTATTACTAGCACCGGCAACGTCGGCATCGGAACGCCGAATCCACAAGCCACGCTGGATGTCAACGGGAGCATCAATATTAGCGGCACTGGGGGAGGCATTACCTTTCCCAATGGTGGTGGAACGCAGACCATTGCTTATACAGGCGTCACCTGTGGTGGCGACTATGCCGAATCCGTTGATGTGACCGGGGAGCGGACAAAGTATGAACCGGGCGACGTGCTGGTAATCGATCCAAACACTCCCGGCAAGTTTCTTAAATCCGCAGAACCCTATTCCACCTCGGTGACCGGCATCTATTCGACCAAGCCGGGAACGGTCGGCCGTCGCCAGACCACTCCCAAGACTCTCGACGAAGTACCGATGGCAATGGTCGGCATCGTGCCAACCAAAGTCAGCGCCGAGAATGGACCTATCAAGCCAGGCGATCTGCTCGTCAGTTCTTCCAAGATCGGCTATGCCATGAAGGGCACGGACCGCAGCCGTATGCTCGGAGCCGTGATCGGAAAGGCGCTCGGTTCGCTTGACTCCGGCACTGGCGTCATTGAAGTGGTGGTCACGTTGCAATGAGGTTCACACAATGTTTCCGTCGAGGTTCTTCATTACAATCAGGTAGGGGGAAGATGCACATGGAGAGCAGTATTCACGATCTGTTGCAGAGCCGAGCCCAGCTACGAGTCTCAATGATGGTCAGAGCAGGTTTAGTCTTGGTGTCGGCTTTTTTCATAATAACTTTCGCCGCGCGATCCCAGCCGAGCCCCCCGTTTCCCCAGCAGAGCCAGTATAGACAGTTTGGAGCAACTCAGGACTTTGGGACCGACTCGATCGATTTGACAAGTCTCGCGGTCGAGTTCGATGTACCGCTTTTTCAAAAAGCGGGTCGAGGAGAGAATCTCAATCTGCACCTTTCCTACCGTGCAACATCAACTCTGGCGCAATATCTTGGGTGGGCAACGCCTTTGCAGAATCTCGTAGGTCAGGGATCGACCACGGTGATCGGGTGTTCGAATCGCGGGTGCGGTTATAGAAGCATGTGGACAGACCCATACGGGGTCACTCATTGGTGGGACAGTGGTTCCCCATTCGGGACGGCGCAAGATGGATCGGGTCTAACACTTTCGGCCGGTTCTAATGGGTTAACCACTATAACTGCCGCTGATGGAGCTTCTTGGAATGCCTTATTTACCAATGGAACGGGTTTCCTTCCAGGAGGGTATGCTGAAGACAGCAACGGGAATCAACTTACAGAAACAGCGACAGCAGTTACAGATACTCTCGGCGCTACGATTCAAGTGCAGAACTTCTCGCCTTTAACTACCCATACCAACATAACTACTTATGGGGGCGTTACTTCTGGGACAGCTCCGCCAGCCGAAATCTATTCCTATGTAGACTCCAATGCCACCGCCCAACAGGTTGCAATCAACTACATGCTTGCGACGGTTGATAATATACTTCCAGCGAGTCCTTGTGATTCAAATTATCAGCAAGGTGCCACTTCTTCGGGCTTTTGGGGTTTGAACAATCTTCCGTCATCGATTACCTTTCCAAATGGCACCGCGTTCTCGTTCCTCTATGAAGCGTCGAGCAATACTGCAAACACGACGACAGCGCGAGTAAGCCAGATTACCTTGCCAACTGGTGGAACTATTTTCTATGCATA
>JBEKPI010000025.1:0-26027 GCA_049520855.1 Occallatibacter sp. | reverse complement strand
TGGCTCCCGGTTGCCGTGAGCATCGGCATCATCGCGCTGGAATCCACAAAATACTTTGGCGCCGACCACACCGACGGCCCGCTGCGCTGGCTCTGGGAGGCCATCTTCGGACCCATCGGCAACGCACGCTGGAATGTGATTCATCATCTGATTCGCAAGTCCGGACACTTCGTCGGTTACGGGCTGGTCGGGCTCGCATGGCTGCGCGCCTGGTGGATGACCCTGCCCCGCTCCCGCTTCTTCGAGGACGCTTTTCTTGCTCTGCTGGGAACAGCGCTGGTGGCCAGCGCCGATGAGTGGCACCAAACCTTCCTGCCCAACCGCACCGGCACGCCCTGGGATGTGCTGCTGGACTGCTGCGGAGCAATCACGGTGCTGTTGGCGGTCTGTCTTTATCTGCGTCTCTTCAGGCCGATGCGGCTGGCCAGGGTCGAGTAAGACTTTATCTTTCAGAATTGTGGTTGACGAACTCCCGCCGAAAACCCGCGATCTCATCCGAGCGGAACTATGCATCAAACTTCCCCGGTTTTTCTCCGCCCTTGCGGTGTCAGCGTTGCTTGCTTCTCTTTTATGCAGGACGCAACCTATTCAGGCTTCCGGCCTCGATTGTGGTCCCGCAGGTCTTTGGGTTCCATGGCGTTCAATTGAGGATTAATTCCCGAACCGCATTGATCCGCAGCCGGAGAATATGAGGAGATGCTGCCTTCGTTTTTCCTGCATGGATTTTTGACCTTGGGGATATCTCTCCGTATACCCTTGGGAGGCTGCCGTTGGCTTCCCGCGAGATGGCCAGCACGGGGCAACATGGGCGCTTGCGCCTGCTGACGATGTGATCTGCTTTACGGCCTTGAGAAACTGGGCCACGAGGATCGACGGCGGCTCATTGATGAGCGAAGGTACGTGCCCGGGCATCAGGACGTAGGCGTAGACCCTCGCCTGATGCTGTGCACGGGTCTGTTCAAGTACGGCCTCAACTGTGTTCCTGGAGCCCGGCGGATCGAATAGAGGGAGACGGGGAAAGCAACTGAAGGTGATGAAGGGTAGAGCTTCCGCTTGCTGGAACCGTTTGAGACCGTACGGCATGGCTTTATCATGGTCCGGAGACGATCTGACCTCAAGTGCCGCGCCTCGCGAAAGAACTGCGGTGAACGGACTTCACCTTGGATTTTCGTCACGGACCGCCGCGCCAGGGCGCTGGTCCGTTCACGGCGCTCGGTTGGCGCAGGGGCACTTCGGCGCTCCTGGCGGGCGGTCGAGTCTCTACTGGATTGATGCCTGTCGATGAATTCAAGGGTACAGGGGCACAGCTTCTCATGGATCATGGTGATTTTTTGGGGCTGATGAGCGGGCCATCTGCCCTAAAAACAGGGATCAGGGGTCAGAAAAGGGCGGCGGGTTGGGGTTCGTGGCTTGCCTCCCCGGCCCCCAAAAGCGAGGGACCGGGGCCACCCTCATTGTGGTTAGAGACCGTGGCCACCCGCCGGATATGGACGAATTCATTCCCGTGAGCCGATTCAATTGGTCGTAGGTGAAACTGGACTGCAAACCGTTCGGTGTGCTCACGGTTGCCACGTTGCTGGCCGGGTCGTAGGTGTAAGTGGTGGTCTGCTCGCCCTGTAGGCGGCTATCGGTCACCGTGCTCAGCCGGTTGAGGCCGTCGTAGGTGTAGCCGACCGATGCGCCGTTCGCGTTGGAGGAGGTGATGGTTTCCACTTGGCCGTCCGCATAGTAAGTATAGCCCAGCCCTACTCCCCGGTCCCCAACTGCGAGGGACCGGGGCCACCCTCATTGTGGTTAGAGACCGGGGCCACCCGCCCGCCTGCGACCGCCAGCCAAAAGGCGGCGTAGTAACATCAACCTAACCGCCGCTCAGCAACTTTCAACTGAGCGCGGGACACCCTCCTCGCCGACGAAGTAGTCATGGTTCTCATCGACAGTGAAATTGTATACCGTTTCGGGCTTTTCGACTGGGATGACGCTTTCAATCGCCGCCCAGCGGCCGTCGAGCGTTTCCAGCAATTCGCCTGCAACCAAGTTGGCTGCAACAATCCAATGGCCCGGGTCCGCCGCGCGGCGCTTGGCCCAGAAGGGATGGCTGGTGCTGGGCCGCAAGGGTGTTGGCTCGCCCTCGATGCGCAGCTCCAGCAGCCTGTCGCGGTGCGGCGGAGTGAGCGCCGTGACGGGCCGCAGCTCTGTCTTGCCCGTCTGCTGATTGCGCGAGAAAACGCGGTCGCCGACCTCGATCTTCTCGACGGGCACGTTGCCGTGGTCGGTGTGGACCGGCGTGCCTGCGGCAAAGCAGAGCGAGCAGGCCACCGGCTGACCTTCGCCTTCGGTGAACTTTCCAGTCGCCTCGCATGAGGCGAACTGGAGCGTAATGCTGATGATGCCGATGTCCTTTTGCCAGGTCTTGAGGCTTAGCCACTGGTCGACGAGAACGACGGCGGAGGCCTCGGCGTAAAGGTAGCAGGCGATCTCGGCGCCGAGCGCGGCAGGCGGCAGCACCTTGTTCGCCGTGAAGTCAATGGCCTGGTAGAAATACTCGGTAATCGAAGCCCGCCCGCTGGGATCGATGTAGTTTGTCGGGTTGCCCTGCGCATAGCGGTAGCGATGCAGCGAGGGCGGATCGTACACATCGCCCGCGTACGGATCTTGCGAGAGGAAGCGCCCCGTGACCGGGTTATAGTAGCGCGCCCGCAGGTAGTAGAGGCTCAGGTCCGGGTCCCACTGCTCGCCGCGGTAGAGGTAGTTGTTGGGGGTGGCGCCGCTGTGGCCGATCTCGTTGCCGAAGGCGTCGTACTCGTAGCTGTCGGTGACCTGCCCGGCGGCGCTGGTCAGCGCCCGCACATTGCCGCCGCCGTCGTACTCGTAGAAGCTCGGCGTGCCCTGGCCATTGACGAGCTGGTTCTGGCTGATGCGCTGCAAGCCGTAGGTGTACTGCCGGGCGGCAACTCCGTTGACCAGTTCCTCAACCACTTGCGGGTAACCCGTGGGGCTGAGATCGTCAACCAGGTAGCGGGTAACCACGCCATTGACGGACTTGGCTGCCTTGTGGTCTCCAAGGCTTGCGAGATCCAAAGGGGCGGGCTGCAGTCGTCTCCCACATCTCAGCATCGAGATGTGGTTGACCCATTTTTAGTGGTCAGATCTGGGCTACCCGCCCATACGAAGAATGGTTGCGACGCCAGTCGGGCAATGAGTACGGTCTGCGACCGCTACTCAGAGCAATGGGCTTCGTGGCGGGCGATGTAGAACTCTTGGTGCCGCGTCAGATAAAAAAACTCTAGCGGTTTCCACGATTGGAACTGAGAAGGCTCCGCCATCTTCTGCAAGAGCTGTCGGAAATCAGCCTTATTGATGCCGCCACGGCCCAACTTAAGCAGTGCCTTATAGAAGGACGTCAACCACTTTCGATCAGGCAGGACACTCTGCTCGTACCGGGATATGTTGCCAACCCATGAAGCTTCCAGTGCCGCATTATCGATCAGACCAGCAACATACTGGGCCAGTGTGCCAGGCCAATACTGAGTACGCGGATCTTCTACCTTCGTCGCAAGCACCTCCTCAGCCTGCGCTCTTTCGAACGATCCGGGCCTGAGAATTGAAGCGAGGATCAGCATCAGCGGCGAGTGGGCACAGACTCCGCCAATTGCGTAACGAGCGTTGATCCCGGCCTTCCAGTACGTCACAGCAGATGCGTAATCTTCCACGCACCATCTCGCCACACCCAAAAACAGAAAATCGTCTTCTGAATTACCTAACGATTTTTCTGCGGCTTCTATTGCTTTCAGGTAGTAATCAGTTGCTCTTTCATAATCCTCGTTCCACATGAGTGCGACGCCTAGCTGAACGTGACTCGAAGGGCTATGTTCCCGCGTATGCCTTTCCTGCGACAACGCAAGAGCCCTTTCGGCATCTCCCTGTTGCATCCAGTAGCACGGATTCTCCGTTTCAGGCACGGTCGGTTCTTTGTTTTCTGCTTTTTCTTCCACGTCCCGCTACCACCTTCCAAGCGTTCCGCCGATAATTCCGCTTTCGTTGTACCAAAAGATTCCGGTTTCGCCTTCCGGTAATCCCCAATTGCCGATCTGGCACCCAACAGCATTGTCTGAATAGCCAACGGGCTTCAGTTCCGCATAGTTGAATCCAGGATTGGTCTCCGGTGGACCAATGTAAATTGCGTCGACTCCCGTAACCCCAGGAGCGGTATTCATAATCCAGTCACCCGGACCAGTATTCGTCAACGCCTGTAAGACCACACCGAAGTATTGGTGGACTTGATTGCCAAACTGGCAGGCGCAGTTGGCGTTGTGTACCAGGAACCCGGCCTCGCCGACGAAGTAATCGTGATTCTCATCGACAGTGAAATTGTATACCGTCTCGGGCTTTTCGACCGGGGTGACGCTTTGAATCGCGGCCCAGCGGCCGTCGAGCGTTTCGAGCAGTTCGCCCGCAACCAGGTTAGCGGCCACGATCCAGTGGCCAGGGTCCGCCGCGTTGCGCTTGACCCAGAAGGGATGATTGAGACTGGGCCTCAAGGGTGTTGGCTCGCCCTCGATGCGCAGTTCCAGCAGCTTGTCGCGGTGCAGCGGAGTGAGCGCCGTGACTGGCCGCAGTTCCGTCTTGCCCGTCTGGCGGTTGCGCGAAAGAACTTGGTCGCCGACCTCGATCTTTTCGACGGGCACGTTGCCGTGGTCGGTGTGGACCGGCGTTCCGGCGGCAAAGCAGCAGAGGCCGGGCTCTTCTTCGCCTTCGGTGAACTTTCCAGTCGCCTCGCATGAGCCGAACTGGAGCGTAATGCTGATGATGCCCTAAAAGCAGGGAACAGGGATCAGGGATCAGAAAAGGGGCGGCGGGTTGGGGTTCGTAACTTGCCTCCCCGGTCCCCAAAAGCGAGGGACCGTGGCCACCCGCCAATACCAGGAGGTCGAGATCGCTGGTTTGCAACTGATTGAAAAGATTGGTCGGGGAGAGAGGATTTGAACCTCCGACCCCCTGGTCCCGAACCAGGTGCTCTACCAGGCTGAGCCACTCCCCGAACTTGGGTTGCAGGAGCGTATCGTTGGGGCGCGGCCTGGCGCGTTCTGCCCCTCGATTGCGCTTGAACCAGTGTAGCAGAATCAAGAGTGTTGCGGGGCGGGCGACCCGCTCAAGGCTCATCCTGGCTTGAATGAGAGTGTTCACGCCTGCCCTCAGCGGGTATATGATGCATGGAAAGATACGCGCTCGCGCAGTTTCACACAGGAAACCTCATGAAACGACTCTCAGCATCTTCAGCATGGTCCATGGCGCTCCTCCTCGGTATGGGATGGGTCGCAGGCTGCGGCGGTTCCTCGGGCGGCGGGTCAACCCCTGCCGCGCCCTCGATCACCAGTTTTGCAGCGAGTCCGGCAACGATCACCGCGGGAGAAAGCTCGAGCCTGACGGGAGTGTTTGTCAACGGGTTAGGCGTAATCTCTCCGGGCAGCCTGCCAGCCACGAGCGGCACGGCGGTGAGCGTGAGCCCCACAACGACGACCACCTACACTCTCACGGCGACGAATTCCGCCGGAGCGTCGGTCACCAAGACGGTGACGGTGACGGTGAATCCGGGGCCGACGATCACCAGTTTCACGGCGAATCCGCAGTCGATCCTGGCGGGACAAAGTTCGAGCCTGACGGGAGTGTTTGCCAACGGGACGGGCGTGATCACACCGGGCAATATCGCCGCGACGAGCGGCACGGCGGTAAGCGTAAGCCCGGCGACGACCACCACCTATACGCTCACCGTGACCTCGGGCGACGGCAAAGTTACGGTGACGCAGACGGCGACGGTTGGGATTGCCGTGGCGAGTACCGTAACGGTAGACCAGTCGAGCGTTGGCCCGGCCGTGACCGACCAGCTTATTGGAATGAATATGGCCGTCTGGAACGATACGACCCTCTCAGATGCTGTGTCCCCGTTCCAGGCCGTCGGCGTCAAGGCGGTGCGCTGGCCGGGCGGGTCGACCTCAGACGACTATCATTGGGAAGGCGCCAACAACGACCCATCGAGCCCCACTCTGTGCCAGAACGGTTACGCCAGTCCGAGCGCTACGTTTGCAAACTTCGTCAGCGACCTGGCGGTTCCGGCCGGCCTTGATATTGCGCTGACGGCGAATTATGGCTCCAATGAGGCCTGCAACGGGGGTGGCGAGCCAAGCGAGGCTGCCGCATGGGTGGCAAACGCGTTGACTCTTGGCGTCACGGTGAGCCACATGACCGTAGGCAACGAGGAGTACGGAGGCTGGGAGTTAGACAACCATGTAAATCCACCACAAGACACGGCCACTGAGAACAAACCTGGGACGAGCACCACGGCACCGATCTTTGCCGCTGCGGTCGCAGGGACTAGCGGCTACTATGCGCTGATCAAGGCAGCATCTCCGAACACGCTGGTCGGTGTGGAGGTAGAACCAAATTATGCTCCGTGGGATCAGGATGTAATGTCCGGCGCGCCGTATGACTTTGTCGAATTCCACTATTATCCTGAGACGCCGGGTCAGGAGAGCGATTCCTTCCTGGTGAATCAGGCGGCGCAAGACCTGACCACCAGGATAAACACGATCAAGTCGGAACTGACGCAGTGGGGGAAACCGGGTACGCCCATTTATGTCGGCGAAATCGGAGGGCCTTACAGCAATCCGGGCAAGCAGAGCTGGTCGATTACCCAGGGATTGTATGCCGGGCAGGTGTTGGGCGAAATGATGAACGATGGAGTTTCGCGCCTGACATGGTGGATTGGCTTCGGCAATTGTAATGGCAACAGCGGAAACGACAGCTCTTCAGTCTATGGATGGCAGGATTTCGGGGCCTACAATGTCTTCTCCGATGGATCTGCCGATGGCGACTGTCCGGACGCAGGTTCCCTCGGCACATTGTCTCCCACGGCGGTTGCGTTTCAGCTCTTCAGCAGCGTGGCCGTCAACGGCGAAAACGTGCTGACCGCAAGCGTGGCCGGCAATACGGCGGATGTGGTTGCGTATGCGGCAACTCATAGCGGCGGGACGGCGCTGGTGCTGTTCAACCGGAACGAAATCGTCAGCGAGCCGGTTACGATCACGCTTTCGACACAGACCACAGCCACATCCGTTACCGTCGAGACCTACGACAAGGCCATCTATGACCAGTCAGGTCCGCCGGGGAATCCAGCCAACCCGCTGGGCACGAACACCTGGGCTCCGCCAGTCACCACTCCTTTGGGCGCTCAAACTCTGCCACTCTTGTTAACCCTGTCTCCCTGGAGCATGAACGTGGTCATCATCCAGTAAGAGCCGCGGAAGCCGCATTTCGGTCTTCGATCGCCAACTAGCTGCCCCAGGCCGCAGAGAGCCTGGGGCAGCTTGCTTTCGGAGATAGAATGTCCAGCCGCCTATGCGGCGAGGCCGCTCTGGCTACACTGATAACCAGCATGACCAATCTCTCCTCCACCGCGGCATCGAGTTATCGCGGGCGGCTTGCGCCCTCGCCCACCGGCTATCTGCATGTGGGCCACGCGCGCACCTTCTGGACGGCCTACCGGCGCGCGATCGCTGCCGGCGGGACGCTGGCGATGCGCATGGAGGATCTGGACCCCGACCGGAGCCGCGACGCCTATGCCGCAGCCGCCATCGAAGACTTGCGCTGGCTGGGGATCGGCTGGCAGGAAGGCCCGGATGTGGGCGGGCCTTATGCTCCGTATGTCCAGAGCGGCCGCCGGGCGATCTACTTTGAAGCATGGCGCAAGCTGCTGCGCGGCGGCTTTCTCTTTCCGTGCCGGTGCTCGCGCAAGGATCTGGAGGCCGCGCTCAACGCGCCGCACGAGAGCGTTCAGCCAGCCGCGAACGGGGCGCGGCGCAAGGAAGAGATTGAGCCGCTGGACGACGAGCCGGTCTATCCGGGGACGTGCCGGTCAAGAGCTGCCAGGAGCGAGATGGAGACGCCGGAGGGCATCAACTGGCGCTTTCGCGTACACGAGGGCGAGGCGGTCGAGTTTGAGGACGCGAATCTTGGTCCGCAGCGGTTTGTGGCGGGCCGCGATTTTGGCGACTTTGTGGTCTGGCGGCGCGATGGCGTTCCGAGCTACCAGTTGGCCTGCGTGGCCGATGACGCGGCGATGAAGATTACGGAAGTCGTGCGCGGCGAAGATCTGCTCAAGTCCACGGCGCGGCAGATGCTGCTCTACCGCGCGCTGGGACTGGAAGCGCCCGGCTGGTTCCATTGCCGGCTGGTGGTGGACGCGACCGGCGTGCGGCTGGCAAAACGCCACGATGCGCTGAGCCTGCGCGCCCTGCGCCAGCGGGGAGCTACGCCAGCGGAGATTTTGTCGGGGGAACTGCCGGTGGGGGCGTAAAGCAGTTCTGAGCGGACAAGGGTCTGCGTCGTTGCGGATAACACAGAAGTCACGTTCAAGCGATAAACTGGAAGCGCCTCATTTGCGCGTGTGGGAGCGGCAGCAGTGGAAGATCGGCCCGGAAGAGCGGGCCGTCGGTCCGCAGGCCGCGAGAACGACCTGCGGGCCGTGCCAACGCAAAGGAGGTGAGGACGATTGGATGAGAAATCGTCCTGGATGCGGGTGGCCATCACAATCGCCATTGACTGGCGGTTTGTAGTGGCGCTCGTAATCCTCGTCCTGGCGCTGCTGATGAGGTAGCCAAACTCCCGGGAGGGCCACACCCTACCGGGACTAGCCACAGTATAGCAAAATACTACCTGCGCGGCGACTGTTGCGACTGGCTGCCTGCTGCCTTCGTCACTTGTGCCGGATGAACGTTCCATTCTGCAACTCGCTGACGGCCTGGCGCAGCTCGGCCTGGGTGTTCATCACGATCGGGCCGTACCAGGCTACCGGCTCCTCCAGCGGCTTGCCCGAGACGAGCAGGAAGCGAATGCCTTCCGGGCCGGCCTGGACCACAATCTCGTCGCCGCGGTCGAAGAGCACCAGGGAATGATTGCGGGCGTCGTAGAGCGGGGCGGCGTTGGGGTCCACGGCGGACTCGGTCAGAACAGCCTGCGGCGTTGAAGCGTCGCGGAAAGCGCCCGCTCCGGCGAAGACGTAGGCAAAGGCATTGCGCGTGGTCTCCACCTTGATGCGCTTGGTCTTGCCGGGCGGGACGGAAATGTCCACATAATTTGCGGCCACATTCGATTCCGTAGCCACGCCCTCGACGGGTCCCTTCTTGCCCCAGAACTCGCCGCAGATGATGCGCGCCGTGGTCCCGTCGTCCTCGGTTGTCTCCGGAATGGCGCTGGCCGGAATGTCCTGGTAGCGCGGGGCCGTCATTTTGAGGGCTGCGGGCAGGTTGGCCCAGAGCTGGAATCCGTGCATGCGTCCCTGCGCGTCTCCCTTGGGCATCTCCTGGTGCAAAATGCCGCTGCCGGCGGTCATCCATTGCACGTCGCCGGCGGTCATGCGGCCCTTGTTGCCCAGGCTGTCGCCGTGGGCCACCTCGCCGGCCAGCACGTAGGTGATGGTTTCGATTCCCCGGTGCGGATGCCACGGGAAGCCGGCCACGTAATCGGCCGGGTTGTCGCTGCGGAAGTCGTCCAGCAACAAGTAGGGATCGAACTCGGCGGTCTTGCCGAAGCCGAAGGCGCGCTGCAATTTGACGCCGGCGCCCTCGACGGTGGGTTTGGTTGAAAGAATCTGCTTCACGGGGCGAAGCGACATGAGGAACCTCCTCTGGCTAACAGTTATTGGATGCGCGAGGACGATATTCGTTGCAACAGGTAATATGGACCTCAACCTCTGCTGCGCCGGCCGGCCCACCTTCAGGCCTTGATGAACTGCACATCGAGGGTGATGGCGATCTCGTCGCCTACCAGCACGCCGCCGGTCTCCAGCGCCGCGTTCCAGGTGAGGCCGAAGTCCTTGCGGTTGATCTTGGCAGTGGCGGAGAGGCCGATGCGCAGGTTGCCCCACGGGTCTTTGGAAGGCTTGCTCACGTCCTCGACGGCGAAGGTCATAGCCTTTGTCACGCCGTGAATGGTCAGGTCGCCTGCTACGTTGTAAGCGCCTTTGCCCAGCGACTCAATCTTCTTCGACTTGAAGGTCATGGCGGGGAACTTATCGGCTTCAAAGAAGTCGGCGCTCTTCAGATGCCCGTCGCGTTGCGCGTCGCCCGTGTTCAAACTGGCTACGGCCACCGATGCTTCCACGCTGGACCGGGTGAGGTCGGCCTCATCCAGGCTCAGGACGCCCGAAAGCCCGTGGAACTTGCCCTTTACGTTGGAAATCATCATGTGCTTGACCTTGAATTCGGCGGCGGAGTGAGCCGGATCGAGCTTCCAGGGAGCGAGAGTGGAGGGGTTTGCGGTTGCTTCTGTCATGGTTTTGTTCCTTTCATTCCCTTGGATGCGCGAGGATGATATTCGTTGCAACAAGTATTTACCGGATCAGAAGGCTTGCGAACAGGGCACCCACGACAAGCCTCAGCTTTCCTTGCGGTAAAGCAGGTCGCGGATCGCCTTCCTGCGTGCTTCGTCGGCCTCTTTTGCCGCCTTGCGCTCGATGGCGTCCATGGGGCGGCTGGGGGCGGGTTCCGCTGCTTCGGGCTGGCTGCACTCCGGGCAGCGGTTCGCGAAGCCAGGCTTGCCCGGCTTCAGTTCGAACTCCTCTGAGCAGACGACACAGACTTTGATCGGAAACGCCATTTGCATCTATGGTAAACGAAAACGATTCCGGCGCCGCTCAGAAGCGGAAAAGATACGATGCCTTGATAAAGATCTGCCGCCCGTCGTTCAAGAAATTCGCGGAACGCGGCGCGATCGTATTGTCAGCATCGCAAACGCCGCCAGAAAAGCCCTTGCAGAGCCGCCGGTCGAGATTTTGCAGGTCGTTGTTATAGCCGATATAGACTGCCGTGCCGGGATGCGGGAGCCAAGTGAGGAGCGCCTCGGTGCAAACCTGCTTGGTCCGCTGCAGCGAGGTCTCCGCTGGATTTGCCAGCGTTGTGTCATACTCCACAATAACGCGCGCGGAGATTGCCCGCGTAAACTGATAATTGACCTTGGTGCGCAGGGTCTGGGCTTCATAGACCAATGCGCCGCCGGCTACGGCGTGGTCGCGATCCAGCAGATAGGTATTGTCCGCGGTTAACTGACGCAGCGGCTGCAATGTAAAGAGCACCTGTGAGCTCTCCTCATTCATCAGTGATGGCGCATGGCCCGCTGCCGGATTATAGTTCACGTTTCCGCCGCGGAAGAAATTGATATTGAAGTTGACCTGCGGCCAGGGAGCTCCCCGCGCCACGATTCCGCCGAGGTTTTCGGTGAAGTTCTTGTGCTTCGTGAGTACGGGATAGTTCAGCGGGCTCACCGTATCGGAGTTCTCACCCATGATGGGCGCAATGACGATGTTGCGTGGCAGAGTCAGGAAAACATCGGAGTTCAAGTAACGGAAGACGCGGTTGCCTTGATGATCGAAGGCAATGTTATCGTTCGTTTCCAGCCCAACTTTCTGGATCGTGCTGTGCTTTGGATACCAAATATAGTTTGCGTAGTTCTGGCTGTTGCGAATATTCGCAGTCTGGATAAAGCCCAACTGAGTCTGGAAGCCGGTGCTGAAATCCTGGAAATTCGAATTGAGATTGAAGGCGTGTCCGGAACGCAGCGCCATAAGATTCCAGGTCGGTCCGGCGGAATAGGTGGGCGGTGTTCCGCTGTCCACGGTGCCTTTGGTCGAGCTTTCTACCCATTGCCCCACTCCCGTCCATTTGTCGTTGAAGCGTACACTGGCGTCGATGCCGCCGATGCGGTTCCAGCCCTGGCCAAACTCCTCGTCGGTATAGAGAAGCCCAATGCTGGAGCCTTTGCCGAGGTCCTGAGAGATGCGCCCCACGGCGATCGCGGCGCGCTTCTTGTAGAGCGGATCGCCAGCGCCGACAGTCTCGCCCGGTTCCCTGTCGTCGATGGCCAGCAGGCCGATATTGGTGTGGTTCAACTTGCCGGTTACCCGCGCGCCAAACTCCGGATGCACGATGTTGCGGGTGTAAAGCAGGGTGAGCGGCGTGGGCGTGGTGAAGTAATTGGCGTTCTCCAGAAAAAACGGACGCAGTTCGGGAAAGTACACCGGGTAGCGCTGATTGACGGTAAATTGCGGCTGGTCCGACTCGACGTCGCTGAAGTCCGGATTGATGGTCGCGTCGAAGACGATGCTGTCTTTGAGAATGGCTTTGACCTCGCCGCCAGCCGTGGATTCCAGGCGCCGTGAGCTGAAATAAGGATCGAGCGGATCGATGGTCTCGAGCGTGCGTTCGTTTTGCCCCAGGGCGTAAGGATTGATCTGCATATTGTGCGAGCCGGTCACGCCCTCGATGCCGTGCAACGTGCCCTCCTGACTGAGTGTTCCAGAGATGCCGGCAGCGATGCGCGGCCAGTTGTCCGTTTCGCTGTTGCGCGGGAAATTGCGTCCGAAGACCACGCCCCAGTCTTCACCATGGGGCCGAAAGCGCAGGCTGCGAAAGGGAATCGCCATCAGCGCCATCCATCCCTGGGGCGTCACCCGGCCATCGGAGTCCCACACCTGGTCGTAGCTGTAATCGGTGTTGACGTTGTCGGTCCACGCCGCGTCGGCCTGCACGCCAGCCGGATTCACCGTGAAGAGAATCCCTTTGCGCCGGTCCTGAAAGGGATCGAGCAGAACGGAAACATTGTCGTCGTTCAGAATATTCTCGCGCCGCGCCAGATGCCCGCGAATCTGGTCCGGGTGGCGATCGTGGCAGATGAAGACAATGTAGAGGGCGCTCTTTGTATACCCCAGCCAGACTTCGGTGTCTTCCGTCGCCGATTCTCCGTCGCGCGGCGAGTTCTGAATAAAGCCGGAGATATGGAGCAGCTTGCCTTTCAGATCCGGCCGCGGTTCCATGCTCGCGAAGTCGGAGAGTCGAATTGCATCGGAAATCAGGGGAACCGTGTAGTTGCCGGCTGGCTGCTCCTGGGCGGACTGCGCCTTGAGCGGCCTTGCGGAAACCCGCGCCGGCTTGCCGCTGCGGGCAACCGAGGCCGCCGATGCAACCGCCCCCAGACACATGATCGCACCGCAAGCCCAATGCCTCATGCTTCCATGGTACGAAACGCAAGCTGCTTCTGTTCCTTCGCGAGCAGGCTCTTTGCCGCGCGGCTCACCGTCCGGCCTTATTCTCTTAGATAGACCCATTCCGTGACCGACATTGCCCAAACCGTCAAGCAGCAGGCCGACATCGTCAAGGTGATCGAGGGGTACATCCGCCTGCGCAAGGCGGGGGCGCAGAATTACACCGGCCTCTGCCCGTTCCACAAGGAAAAATCGCCGTCGTTCTCGGTTCACGCGGTGCGGCAGTTTTACCACTGCTTCGGCTGCCAGGCTTCGGGCGACGTCTTCAGCTTCGTGGCCAAGATCGAGAACGTCACCTTCCCCGAGGCGGTGCGAATCGTAGCGGGCAAGTGCGGTATTCCGCTGCCCAAGCGGGAATTCTCCTCGCCCGAAGAAGCCGCCGGAGCGCGGATGCGGGCAAAACTGCTGGAGCTGCACGAAACCGCGACCGCCTGGTTCGAGGAGCAACTGCGCTCACCGGATGGAGCTGTCGCGCGCGAGTACCTGGCCGGGCGCGGACTGACGCCGGAGGGCATCAAGACCTTCCGCATCGGCTACGCGCCGGAGAGCTTCAACGCGCTGCGCGACCGGCTCAGCGGCATGGCTGATAACGAGACGCTGCGGGCCAGCGGCCTCTTCAGCTCAAAGGAACAGGGCGACGGCTCTCAAGGCCCGATCTACGACCGCTTCCGCAAGCGGGTGATGTTCCCCATCGCCAACGAGAGCGGACGGGTGATCGCCTTCACCGCCCGCACCCTTGAGACAGGCGACAAGGCCGGCGCAAAATACATCAACTCGCCGGAGACGCCGCTCTACTCCAAAGGGCAAGTCCTCTTCAACCTCGACAAGGCGCGCGCCTCGATTCGCCAGCATGAGTTTGCCGTGCTGGTGGAGGGGCAAATGGACTGCATCTCGGTCTTTCTGCGGGGGATACAGAACGTGATCGCGACCTCCGGGACGGCTTTCACCGAGCAGCAGGTAGCCATTCTCAAGCGCCACACCTCTCAAGTCGTCGTCAACTTCGATCCCGACGCGGCCGGCTCGAACGCCGCGGAAAAGTCGATTGCCTTGCTGACCGAGGAGGGTTTCAACATCAAGATCGTCACTCTTGACGATGGCCTCGACCCGGATCGCTACATCCGCGAGCGGGGCGTTGAGGCCTACACGGCGGCGTTGCGCGGAGCGCGCCGCCAAGCCGACTACCTGATCGAGCGCGCCCGGCAGCTCTTCCCCGGCGCCAGCTCGGAGCAGAAGGGCAAGGCCATGAACTACCTGCTGCCGCACATTCGCCGGATGCCGGAAAAACTGGCGCGGGACCAGTTTGCCGCCGACGCAGCGCAAAAGCTGGGCATCGACTCGGCGATCATGCGCGAGGAACTGCGCCAAGCCGCGCTCCGCCGTCGCGACCACATCGAGACGCGGGCCACGGCGCTGACTGAGGTCGAGCGCGTGCTGTTGCGGGCGCTGGCCATCGACGATCCGGAGTTCGGCGGCGCGCGCCGACTCGCCATCCAGGCCCTCGCCGAGCAACCCACTTGGTTTGAGCACCTTGGCTCCTTCACAGCCCTGCAAGCGATGGCCGCCCGGCAGGCCAACGACCCCATGGATGTCATCGAGGACGAGGCACAGCGGGCCTTGCTGGCCGAGACGCTGTTGGCCGAAACCAAGCCGCCCGAGGAGAACGAAGTCCAGAGCGCCGTCCAGGAGATTCACGAGCGGGCCATCGAGAGCCGCCAGCGCGACCTGCGCGCGCTGATCGCCGAGGCCGAGCGCCGCGGCGACTTTGCCGAACTGGCCGTGCTGACGCAGCAGAAACTCGACCTGGACCGCGCGCTGCGGCAGTTGCACAACCAGAGGCCGCCGGAGCGGTAGGCGTTTCCGAGCCATTCCGCAATTCCGCCGATGAGAGCATAATGAAGAGGCAAGGGTGATTCACTCCTGCCTGAAAAACGCGGAGGAATGAGGAAAATATGGCTACCACGATCGCCGATCTCCCCGAGCTGCTCAACGGCGTTCCCGCTGGCGCATGGGCTGCTATCTCTGAGAGCCAACATAAGACCCTTGCCTACGGGGTCGACGTCCAGGCCGTTCGCAACGAAGCAATAGAAAAAGGCGAGAGTCTGCCGCTGCTGGTGCGCGTTCCCGATCAAAACTCGGCAATGTTTTTCTAGAAATGGCAATCGCTACGTTCCCATACGTTTCTCTTCCCCTGCCTGCCAATGAAGCGCATCCTCATGGCTCGATAGCACATCGCCCTTTGGCCTTTGCTACCATTACCGCATCGAACGGCGAATCCATCCGCTGCATCGTCATGCCTGATTCTGGGGCCGATGCCTGTTTGTTCCCACTGAGCCTCGCAATCCTGTTGAAGCTCGACGTTCTCAAATTGCCCAAGACGCTCACCGGCGGTGTAGGTTGCAACGCCAACACCACCTACTACGACACGATCACGATCGATCTTGGAAGCGAAATTGTGTTTTCCGCGTATACAGGATTCACGCAGGGAATGGACCAAATGGGTTTGGGCTTGCTTGGTCAGGATGGCTTTTTCGAAAGCTACAGGGTTGAATTCTCGCTGAACCGGAGAGTTTTCACGGTCGAATCGGTCTGATTGACCAGACAAGGGCGCCGCAAATCCTGCGTCGAATCTGGCTCTTTTGCGTCAAATAGATAGATAGAAGCGGGAGCAGGCGGAAGGCAAGAAGGCCCGTTCCGGCTGAGAGGTTGACCGGAAAGGTTCTTGACGTTGTCCGGTTTTCAAATTGCGTTACCCAGGCGGGCTGTGGTAATCTTAAAGTCTCTGTGCGGATGCGCGCCCTTTTGCCCCAACCATGAGCCGCGGCTCGCGGGCGACCCAGGTGAAACCTGAAGCGATTGTCATCCTGTTCCGAGCAAACCCCTGAAACCGCTTTTTTATGCGGGTGACCGCAGGTCTGCGTCCGAAAGCGCCGATTTCCCCGGGCTTCCACCGGGAGACCTGTTTCGCGCCTCGACCGGACGCCGCACCGGCGCGCAAGACGGTGCTGAATCTGCCTTGCGCTAGAGAGTAGGAGTATTTTGGCTATCGACGAAAAGTTTGACCATGAACACGAACACGATCACGATATTGACACCCTGATCGAAGTGGGCAAGGAAAAGGGCTATCTGACCTACGGCGACGTGAACGACATGCTGCCCGATGAGATGGCCACTTCGCCCGAGGATCTGGACGACCTGATCACCACCATCGGAACCCAGGGCATCGACCTGCTGGACGGCCCCAAGTTCAGCGCCGACAAGGACTTCGAGCTGGAAGAGGGCGAAGATGTCGAGCTGGACCTGACGCCGGGCACGCTGGAAAAGACCAACGACCCGGTGCGCATGTACCTGCGCGAGATGGGCACGGTGCCGCTGCTCACGCGCGAAGGCGAAGTCGAAATCGCGAAGCGCATCGAGCGCGGACAGATGCGCGTACTCAAGGCGATTTCGCGCTCTCCGATCGTGATTCGAGAGATTGCCGCGCTGGGCGAGGACCTGAAGCGCGGCGTGCGCAACGTAAAGGAAGTGGTGATCTTCGACGAGGAGGAGCTTACTGAAGAGGTGGTGCAGTTGCGCGTCAAGGCGACCGTGGTTCGCATCGACGCTCTCGTGAAGCACCAGAAGAAGATCGCGCAGCTCGAAGAAAAGCTGGCCGCGCACGCGCCGGCTACCAAGGCCAAGGCCTCCGCCGCGCGCCACACCCGCTGGCAGATCGCCCGCGAGAAAGTGCTCGTCTCGAGGATTGTCCGCGAACTGAAATACACGGCTATCGAACGCAAGCGCCTGCTCGACAAGGTCAACAAGACCGTCGATACCATGCGCACGCTGGAGCGGCAGATCCGGTCGCTCGACCAGAAGCACGAGGCCAGCCGCAGCGAGGAATTGAAAAAGGAGTACCGGCGGCAGCAGAAGAACTGCAAGGCGGATCTGGAAAAGATCGAGGGCGACGCGGGCGTCGTTATCGCCGAACTCAAGCGCACCCAACGCGAGATGATCCAGGGCGACATGGACGCCGAGCAGGCCAAGCGGGAGCTGATCGAGGCCAACCTGCGCCTGGTCGTGTCGATTGCCAAGAAGTACACCAACCGCGGCTTGCAATTCCTCGACCTGATTCAGGAGGGCAACATCGGCCTGATGAAGGCTGTCGATAAGTTCGAATACCGGCGCGGCTACAAGTTCTCGACCTACGCAACATGGTGGATTCGCCAGGCCATCACGCGCGCCATCGCCGATCAGGCTCGGACGATTCGCATCCCCGTGCATATGATCGAGACGATCAACAAGCTCATCCGCACCAGCCGCCAGCTTGTCCAGGAGTTGGGCCGCGAGCCGTCGAGCGAAGAGATCGCCAAGCGCATGGACATTCCCGTGGCCAAGGTGCGCAAGGTGCTCAAGATCGCGCAGGAGCCGATCTCGCTCGAAACGCCCATCGGCGAAGAGGAAGACTCGCATCTCGGCGACTTCATCGAAGACCGCCAGGCGGTCTCGCCCTCCGAGGCGGTGATCAGCGTGAACCTGAAGGAGTACACCTCGCAGGTCTTGCGCACGCTCACCCCGCGCGAGGAGCGGGTCATCAAGATGCGCTTCGGCCTCGAAGACGGCTCCGAGCACACTCTGGAAGAGGTCGGCCAGAGCTTCCAGGTAACCAGGGAGCGCATCCGCCAGATCGAAGCCAAGGCGCTGCGCAAGCTGCGGCACCCCAGCCGCAGCCGCAAGCTGAAGGCGTTTGTCGAAGGCGTCAAGGAGATGTAACTTTTCGTAATTAGGTCCGGCCGCATGTTGGTGGAGGGCGGGAAACGATGCCCGAAAAGGATACGGCAAGCGAGGAACGATTCAGGCTCGTCGTCGAATACAGCCCGATTGCGATGCTCATGGTGAACGGCGCGGGGTCGATCGAGATGGTCAACCTCGCAGCCGAGAGCCTGTTCGGCTACGTGCGTACCGAACTCCTTGGGCAGCCGGTCGAAATCCTGCTTCCCGAGGCCCTCCGCCTCCATCATCATGGCCTTCGCGCCGATTTTGCAGCCGCCCCCCGGCCGCGCGCGATGGGTGTTGGCCAGGAATTCTCTGCCCAGCATAAGGATGGGAGCCAGTTTCCGGTGGAGATTGGATTGAACCCGATCGAGACCGAAGACGGCATCGTGGTGCTGGCGTCGATTACCGACCTGTCGGCTCGCCTGCAATCGGAGCAGATGGGCAGGCATTATGCGTCGATCATTGAGTCGTCGGGGGACGCGATTGTCAGCAAAACCTTGGATGGAATCATCGCCAGTTGGAATCCGGCGGCAGAACGGATATTTGGATATTCCGCATCGGAAGCCATTGGGAAGCCGATGAGCATGCTCTTCCCGCCGGATCGCCTGAGCGAGGAGGCAGACCTCCTGAGCCGTCTTGCTCGCGGCGAGCAGATTGCCCGTTACGACACGGTGCGCATGCGCAAGGATGGCTCGCTTGTCGACGTTTCTGTCACGCTGTCGCCGATCGTGGATGGATTCGGACGCATCGTCAAGGCATCCAAGGTGGCCCATCAAATCACCGAGCGCAAAAAAAGAGAAAGGGATCTTTGGGAACGCACTGCGCTTTTGCGGTCCTTTGCCGACGGGGCGCCCACGGCCGTGGCCATGTTCGACCGGGAGATGCGCTATCTGGTGGCCACACGGCAGTGGCATGACGAATTCGGCCTCGGGGACCGCGACGTCACTGGCTTGAGCCACTATCAAGTGTTCCCCGATATTTCCGAACGCTGGAAGGAGATTCATCGCCGTTGCCTGACTGGAGCCATCGAGCGCTGCGAGGAGGATCCTTTCGTCCGTGGGGATGGCTCAAAGATGTGGCTGCGCTGGGAGGTAAGGCCGTGGAGCTATCCGGACGGCGAGTTGGGCGGGCTGCTTATCTGGTCGCAGGATATTACCGCCTTGAAGCTGGCCAACGACGAGATCAGGACGATGGCATTCAACGATCACCTTACCAGCCTCCCAAATCGCAGACTATTGATGGACAGGCTTAGTCATGCGATGGTCTCAAGCAAGCGCACGGGAAAAAGAGGGGCCGTGTTGCTGTTAGACCTTGACAACTTTAAGCAAGTGAATGACTCTCTCGGTCACGATGCGGGCGACTCGCTGCTGCAACAGGTGGCGATTCGCCTATTGTCCTCAGTGCGCGCCGGCGATACTGTAGCGCGCATTGGCGGCGACGAGTTCGTTGTTGTCCTGGAAGACTTGCACGAGAAATCAAAGACCGCCATGGCCCAGGCATTGCGAATTTGCAAGAACATTGTTGGCAAACTCAATCAGCCGTACACCCTCGTTTCGCGAGACCACTCCTGCACAGTGAGTATTGGCGCGACCCTCTTTAGAAGACAGGAACAGAGTGAGGATGAGGTGCTTAAACGCGCTGATCTGGCCTTGTACCAGGCCAAGGCGAAGGGGCGGAACAAAGTGCGTTTTGCCGAGCCTTGATTCCTCTCCGATGCGGATGGCCGGGTGCTCCAGATCCCGCTCATGGGGCCTTGGAGTCGACGGACCTCAACCGTCCCCGCTTCGTATTCCAAACGCGGCATCCTGTCATGGCTGAAACAGCAAGAAGACGACCCCGCGTAGAACCAGGGACGGATTCCCTGCGCCGGATCGCCAGGCGCGCTATAGGTATTCCAGAATCCCCACGGCTTGAGGCTGTTGCCGCTGGACGTTTCACGCCGGCAAGAACATCGGCCAATTACAAGGCGGGGCGGGGTGGACTTCACCATTGGCGAGGTCTATGATGGCTCGTGCAGAGCAGCTTGCAGTAGTCATGTCTCAGCCGCCAGCCAATAGGGGTTGTCTCGCATTGCTTTCGCAGGGAAACCGCCATGAAGTCAGTGCAGCCGCTCAAATTCTTCCCGTTACTTTTGATCGCGGTGCTTTCCGTCTTTCCCACGCTGCCGATGCGGGCGCAGGATGTTGACCTCACGCCGCAATATCAATGGAAGCCGGTGCAGATTGGGGCCGGAGGCTGGATGCGCGGCATGGCCGTCAGTCCCAGCGATCCGACGCGGCGTTATGCGCGCGGCGATGTGGACGAGGTGTATCGCTGGGACAACACGGCGCAACAATGGTTCCCGACGAAAGTCTCGGGCTCCCTGCCGGCGGCTTACGGCGGCGCTCCGGTCAACGGCGGCGGCGGCGCAATTGCCATCGACCCACAGAATCCGGATCACGTGCTCGTGGTGTTCACGCTGAGCGGCTCGGCCGACCTCAATAATTTCTGGGGCCTGAATGTCTTCTACAGCACCAACGGCGCCATGACCTATCAGGCAGCAAACCTGAACCTGAGCGGCAATCTTTCGGGCGAGACCACCGGAGAACGGATGGTCATCGATCCCAACAACGGCAATCTTGCTTATCTCGGGCCTCCGGGCGCGGGCGCCGGCAAAGGCAATCCCGACGGCCTGCAGCGCAGCCTCGACGGCGGCGCAACCTGGGCGCAGGTGACCGGCGGCGGGCTTCCCGTGTCGACGGCTTCGATCCGTTACGAGTTTCAACTGCCGCGCATCGATGGAGGCTCGGGCACGGCCTCCGTCGGCGGCCAGACGGCAAGCAGGATTGTCTATGTCACTTACATCACTCATAACGAGACAAACAGCGACGCGGTGATCGGAGGCGGCGTACTCAAAAGCGCCGACGGCGGCAATACCTGGACAGAGATCACGGGGACAATTCTTGGTTCCGGCGCTTCGACAGCCGGCTTTGCAACCATGGATAACTTTGGGAACCTGTGGGTTGCCGACGCGAACAACAACAATCTGTACCGGTATACGCGCGCCGGAACCGCATGGACCAGGAGCACGGCTCCCTACGGCGGAGGCCGCGGGATTGCGGTGGACCCCGGAAACCCGCAGCGCATCTTCGCCACGGGCGACAGCTCCATGGCCCGCTCCCTGAACGGCGGAGCCAGTTGGACCGACCTGGGACCGCTGCAGTTCTCTTCAACCCAGACCATCGAGTGGCTGCGGCCTTCGTTGTTTCGTCCCCAGGGGCATTACATTTCAGTGAGCGGACTGTACATGGATCCGGCAGGTATTCTCTGGATAAACTGCGGCAACGACGGCATCATGACCAACACGCCGAACGATGCCACGGACTCGATTGCGAATCCTCCGATCTGGACCAGCGCTTCGGAAGGAATCGAAGAAGCCGTTGCGGAGCCGAGCGTGATTCCGCCGGGCGGCAATCCTGTGTTGACCGTGGAGGATGAAGCGCTTTTTAGCATCAGCGATCCGGACACGTATACCGCGCAGCACTTCCCCATCAATCTCTGGAATGGCAGCGACGGACTGTCTGACGCTACGGATAGCAGTTACGCTCCCAACCAGCCCAAGTATGTTGTGGAGTTATCGGACAACATCTCCGAGGGCAACCCGCTGGCGCAGTCGTCGGAATACAGCGGGTACAGCTCCGATGGCGGAGATACCTGGCAGCTGTTTCCGTCGATTGCGGCTGGAACCCATCCCTGCATTCTCTACTTAGGCAGCATTGCTGTATCGGCGCGGCCCGCGGGTCACGAGAACGATGCGCCGGGCGCGGACAATCTGGTTTGGATTCCAAGCAACGATAACGACTTCGCCGTAATCGCCCAAGGGCCAGCGCCTTTCTACTCCAAGGATGGCGGCGCGACCTGGACCCAGACCGCATCCTTCAACACAGCGCCTGGAGCCACGCAGCGAACCGAGTGTCCGTCGTCCACTTCCTACACGTACATGGGCTATCAATGGGGTCCTTGGACCCTTACGTTATCGCAGCACCTGCTCGTTGCCGATCCGGTTACGCCCGGCGCCTTCTATGTGGATATGACGGCGGGCGGATTCTGGAAGAGCACCGACGGCGGCGTGACCTGGACGCAGGAGACGGCCGCCAATGCTCCGGGTTTTCCGCACCATGGAACCCTGGCAACGGTTCCCGGCGTCTCCGGCGATATGTGGCTCGTGGATGGGCATGAGGGCGCAACGACGCACGGCCTCTTCCACACTCTCGATGGCGGCAACACCTTCGCGCGCAGTCCTGTATTCGATTATGCCTGGACGCTTGCGCTCGGCAAACCCGCGCCCGGCCAATCCTATCCAGCCATCTATGTGGATGGACGCTACCACGGCGACTCGAATTGGGGCATCTTCCAGTCGATCGATGGCGGTGCAACTTTCAATCGCATCGCCTACTATCCCTACGGGATTCTGGATGTGCCCAACACCATGACGGCCAGTTGGGATGTCTTTGGGACGGTCTACATCGGATTTGAAGGCAATACGTTCTACTACGGAGCATACGACGACACGGCAGGCCTGCCTGGCGCGCCCACTCTGACTGCGACTGCCGGAGACACGGTGGCGAACCTGCGCTGGTCGCCCGGAACCGGCGGAACGCCAACCGGCTTCGATCTGTATCGCGGGACCGCTTCCGGCCAGGAGCCGGCAACTCCGGTCGCTACTTTTGACGGAACGACGTACTCTTATCAGGACACCGGCCTGAGCGATGGCACGACGTACTACTACTATCTGACGGCCAGCAACGGCATCGGCGCCGGACCCAAATCGAACGAAGCGACCGCGGCTTTGGCACAGCCCAGCATCAGTCTGGGAGCGGCTAATTCTGGAAGCCTCTCCGCCACGGTGAATGTGGGGGTTCCGGCGGTCTTCAACCTGGCGCTCACCGCTGTCAATTACGCGGGAACCGTCACATACTCGTGTACGGGCGCGCCGGCGGGCGACGCTTGCACCAGTGCGCCGCCCACAGTGACACTTGCCCCAGGCACCACCTCGACGCCGGTGGCGATCACGGTGCAGACATCCGCTGCCACTGCCATGCTGGCTGGAGAGAATCGCCAACTGCTCGGCTTTTTGCTCTGGCCGGTCGGCCTGCTGGCCATGCCTTTGCTGCTCAGGCGCGGGCGCCTGCGCGGAGTGGCCGCTGTATTGTTGACGGCGGCGCTTCTTGCTGCGATGACCTCATGCGGCAGCAGCAGTCAACCGGCTGCATCCACTTTCACTCTCACGGTCACCGCGACGGGGACCGGTGGAGTCGCTCCCGCGACGGCTACCTTAACCCTGACGGTTCAACAGTAAGCCCAAGAACAACCGAGGAACGCCGGTTGACCAGGTTCCGCTTTTGGGATCTGGGCATCCACGAGCCTTTCCCGCCGCTCGATGCAGAAAATAGCCCTTCCCCGGCGCACAATAGAAACAGTCAGTCGAACGGATCCTTACTGATCCCTGTTTCCTGAAAAGAAGGTACCCCCCTGCGCCAAGCGAGCACCTGGGGTGGACCAGCGCCCTGGCGTGGTGGTCCGCCTCCCATTCCTGTGGAAATCGTTTTCCTCCCTCTCCACCGCATATAACTATCGTTAATTCATGATCTTGTAATTGTTACCAAGTTACTTGGCAGTAACTTAAAACCCCTGATTTTGCCCACTTTTGACCCCGAAAGAGGCCGATTTAGCCTCCCCAAAAACCTCCATTCTTACTCGTTTTCTAGAGCAGCGTAGACCCGAATCGGTTCGATGAACGCTCCCAGGCACTCGCGCCAGCGCGCCAGTTTTTCCGCCCGCGTGACTCTTGCGCAAGCTGGACTGGTCGAGTCGAGCACCTGTTGCGGGATCGGCCGAACCTCAGTAAACCGCGGCCATGCCTTGCGGCGAAAGAGCTTTTCCGCTTGCTGACCGTTGAAGCAGATCAATTCGATGCGTGGATGATTCCCGAGAAACCTCCCGATATCGTTCGGCTCAACAGATCCCATCGAGATATTCGCATCGCTGCTTCCGGCGCGCTCGGCCGTGTGGCAAACATCCCACAGCGCGATGCCGGACGACCGCAGCCGCCGCAGCCGCTCCGCATAAGCTAAATCCGGCGAGGCTCCGACGAGTTCTCCCATGATCCACCAAAAACAATTTCTTGGATGTGCATAGTATTCGCCCCGCTCCAGCGACTTCACGCCCGGCAGCGTGCCCAGAATCAGCACACGGGCATCCGCGCTCTCAACCGCATCGAAGCTGACGCATCTCATCGCGAAAATCCCGTTTCTCGTCCTCACAGCATTTTCGATTCTGCTGTTTACAGAAACCATACAGCCAAGTGGCTTTTTCCTCAAGAAAAAGCCGCCTTCCATGCTGTCCTGATGTCAAGATGTGAATCGAAAATGCTCTAGCGCCGCCTGAGTCCATGCACGAAGTTCAGCATCCGCAACAGCAGAAGCAAAACCGCAAACACAACCGCGCACACCAGAATCACTCGGTGTGTGAGCGACTTCGTTGGACGCGGCTTTGTTGGACGACTCATGGTTGAGGCAAATGCGAAGCGAGACCCATCTTACCGCGAATGGCGCGTTCCGGATGAGCAAATCCGCGCCACAGCGAGATTACAACCTTACGCTGAGCGCTTGGCTGACTCATTCCAGACGGCTCCAGAGCGGCTTCTGGAGCTTCATAGCCTGCCTTTCTCCCCTGCTGATACAATCGAAGGTGCCGCATTGTGTGGCGATTCGCCCTCTTGGCGTCCCCAACCCCATGGCCTCATTGGCCGAACCAAAAGAAGGAAAAGCTACCCTGTGACCCAGACGATACGCAATATCGCCATCATTGCCCATGTTGACCACGGCAAGACAACCCTAGTTGACGCCATGCTGCGGCAGTCCGGAACCTTCCGCGCCAACGAGCAGGTGGCCGACCGGGTGATGGACTCGAACGAGCTGGAGCGGGAGCGCGGTATTACCATCCTGGCCAAGAACACCGCCATCGTTTTTGAAGGCGGCAAGATCAACATTGTGGACACGCCCGGCCACGCCGACTTTGGCGGTGAGGTGGAACGCGCGCTGAAAATGGTCGACGGCGTGATGCTGCTCGTGGACGCGGCCGAGGGTCCACTGCCCCAGACCCGCTATGTGCTGGCCAAGGCTCTCGAAGCGAAACTCAAGCCCATCGTCGTCATCAACAAAATCGACCGGCCCGACGCGCGGCCGCAGGAGGTCTTGAACGAGATTTACGACCTCTTCATCGACCTCGATGCGGACGAGACGCAGTTGGACTTCCCTGTGCTCTACGCGGTGGCCAAAAACGGCACCGCGACCACCGACATGGCAACGCCCGGCGTGGACTTGCAGCCGCTCTTCGAGGCCATTGTCTCCGAGATTCCCCCAGCCACCGGCGACGCCGAGGGCGCATTGCAGATTCTGGTCACCAATCTCGATTATTCGGATTACTTCGGCCGCATCGCCATCTGCCGCGTTTTTCAGGGCACCCTTCATGCCGGCGACGACGTGACCATCTCCAAGCGCGACGGCTCGCTGATGAAGACGCGCATTACCAAGCTCTTCACTTTCAGCGGCCTCAAGCGCACCGAGACCACCGAGACCACCATGGGCGATATTGTGGCCGTGGCCGGCGTCGAGGGCATCACCATCGGCGAAACCATCACCAGCGTTGAGAACCCCGCTCCGCTGCCGCTCATTGTTATTGATGAACCGACCATTGCGATTCAATTCAGCGTGAACAACTCACCCTTTGCCGGGCGCGAGGGCAACTACGTCACCAGCCGCAACCTGAGAGAGCGCCTGGAAAAAGAGTTGCTCACCAATGTGTCGATCCGCGTCGAGGACACCGGCTCGCCGGACGCCTTCAAGGTTCTCGGCCGGGGTGAGCTGCAACTGGCGATTCTTATCGAGATGATGCGCCGCGAGGGCTTCGAGCTCTCCGCCGGCCGCCCGGAGATCGTCACCAAGACGGTGGACGGCACGCGCATGGAGCCGGTCGAGCACCTCACCATCGATGTCCCCGAGGCCTACACCGGCACGGTGATCGAGAAGCTTGGCCCGCGCAAGGGCGAGATGACCAAGATGCACAATCACGGGTCTGGCCGAGTAAGGATGGAGTTTCGCGTGCCCAGCCGCGGCCTGATCGGCCTGCGTAGCGAGATGCTCAC
>JBEKPI010000024.1:0-26808 GCA_049520855.1 Occallatibacter sp. | reverse complement strand
GCATATAATTACCTCCCTTTGGCGGACAATGGAAGTAGTCAGCGGAACGGAACTTAACTGACCCCTGACCCGTGATCCCTGAGAGGACGCCATGAGTAACATAAACCCTGCCAACTCCGCTAGCTCCGCAAACCCCGCCAACTCCTCCAGCCCCGCTTTTTTTCTCATTTTCGACTGTGAAACTGTGGAGTCCAATCCAACTATCCTAAAATCAACTACTTACAAGAGCCCCTCTCACAGAAACACATAAACTGTAAAAAAGTGAATCGGTGGAGCGACCTCCAACTAATTCAAAATAAACCACTTCCCCTTCACCGTTTCACAGCCCACAGAAACTGTAAAACTGTAAACCTGTGAAGCACCGATCGCTGTGCCCGGCCAGCCCCTATTCCCTGATTCCCTATTCCCTATTCCCTGTCATCTGCTACACTCGCTGCAACCTCCTCCATGCTATTCAAGGCCCACAGCGCGGCGGTCTACGGCATCGACGCCAACCTCATCGATGTCGAGGTGGACTATAGCGGCGTAGTCGCGGAAAAGGATGTCTTCCACACCGTCGGCCTTCCCGACGCCGCGGTGCGCGAGAGCCGCGACCGCGTTCGCGCCGCCATCAAGAACTCCGGCTACCTAATTCCGCCCACGCACATCACCATCAACCTTGCGCCCGCCGACCTCAAGAAGGAAGGCTCGGGCTTCGATCTGCCCATCGCCGTAGGCATCCTCGGCGCCTACGGCGCGCTGCACACCAACGACCTGAGCCGCTTTCTGCTGGTCGGCGAACTGGGCCTGGACGGCAGCGTGCGCGCCGTTCCGGGCATGTTGCCGGTGGCCATCATGGCCCGCGAAAAGGGCATCGCCAACCTGATTTTGCCGGCCGCCAACGCCGCCGAAGCCGCGGTGGTCGAGGGCGTCAACGTCTATCCCGCCAGTTCGCTGCTCGATGTGCTGGAGCTGCTCAATACGATGCTCGTCGGCATCGTTCAGCGCGAGCCCTACCGCGTCTCGACTGAGGCGCTTTTGGGCGAGCTGCAACATTTTTCCGTGGACTTCAAGGACGTGCGCGGCCAGCAGACGGCCAAGCGCGCCCTCGAGGTGGCCGCGGCCGGCAGCCACAACATTCTCATGATCGGCCCGCCCGGCTCGGGCAAGACGATGCTGGCCAAGCGGCTGCCCTCGATTCTGGCGCCGCTCACCTTCGAGGAGGCTCTCGAAACCACCAAGATTCACTCTGTCGCCGGCGTACTCGACGCGGCGGCAGGCCTGGTCACGCAGCGGCCCTTCCGGTCGCCGCACCACACCATCAGCGACGCCGGCCTGATCGGTGGCGGCATCGTGCCCCGCCCCGGCGAGGTCTCGCTGGCTCACAACGGGCTTTTATTCTTGGACGAGCTGCCGGAGTTTCCCCGCAACGTGCTCGAAGTCTTGCGCCAGCCCCTCGAAGACCATACGGTCACCATCGCGCGGGCCTCCATGTCGCTCAGCTTTCCGGCTCGCTTCATGCTGGCCGCGGCCATGAACCCCTGCCCCTGCGGCTTCTTCAACGACAAGTCGCGCGAGTGCCAATGCACTCCGCCGGTGATTCAGCGCTATATCGCCAAGATCTCCGGGCCGCTGCTCGACCGCATCGACATTCACATCGAAGTTCCGGCGGTGCAATACAAGGAGCTGCGCGGGGGCGCGGCGGCCGAAGGCTCGGCCGAGATTCGCACACGCGTGCTGACCGCCCGCGAGCGCCAGCGGCTGCGATTCCGCAAATTCGGCGAGAAAATTTACTCCAACGCGCAGATGACCACCCGCCAGATTCGCGTTCACTGCGAACTGGGCGCCGACGCCGAGCGCCTGCTAGAGCGCGCCATGCAGCAGCAGGGCCTTACGGCGCGCGCCCACGACCGCATCCTCAAAGTAGCCCGGACGATTGCCGATCTGGAAGGCGCGGAGAGCCTGGCCGTCTCCCACCTGGCCGAGGCCATTCAGTACCGAACGCTGGACCGCAGTTATTGGGCGTAAAAAGACAGGGAATAGGGAATAGGGAATAGGGAACAGAAAACGGCGCATCCTGCTCAGGATGCGCCGTTTTGCTGTTCAGGCTGGATCGAGGTTAGTTGCTTGCGGGCCTCTTGATTGCCTTCTTCACGGGAGCCGTGGCGGCGGGCTTGGCCGAGGCGGTGTCGACCTTGGCCTGGTCGATGATTTGGTAGAGCTGGCTGCGGTCAACGACCTCGATGAAGGGCGCGCCCTTGGAGTTTGCGGTCACGACCCAGATGGTGGGGGTGTGCTCGATGCCGATGCGAAGGCCCAGATCCTTGTCGGCCTGGACCGCAGCGGCCAGCTTGCCCTGCGGGTCGATGGCGAAGGGCAGCGAGATGCCGTGGCTCTGGGCAAACTTCTCAGTGAATTGGCGCAGCGCAGCGAGGTTGTAGATGGAGGGCTGATTGGCGAAGACCTCGTCGCGGTACTCGTCGCCGAGAGCCTTCCCTTTGGCAGCGTCGAACCAGCGGGCGTTGACGGCGGCTTGCGAGCTCCAGATGTGACCGGGAATGAGGAAATCGTGGCGCACCCAGGGAATCTTGTAGGTAGCCACGGCTGCTTTGAGGAGCGGGTTTGCACGGGCGCAGTCGGGGCACTCCAAGTCTTCAAACTCGACAATGGCCACGCTGGCTCCGGCGGGCGGCTTGAGGGCGGAGGTGTCGTGGACCTGGGTTCCGGGCGGCGGAGCGCCAAATTGGGCGCAGGCTCCGGGGGCAAACAACAGCGCGGCGGCGGCAAGCGTGAGCGCGAGGATGGCTCGCTTGCTGAGAACGGGAAAGCGATAGGCAAGAGCGAAAAAACGCGGCATAAGTCTTGGACGGCTCCCTCTCAGTTATTGTAACCACCTGCAGTGGGGCAGGCGCCGCTTGCTCCGCAAAAGTCTCCTAGACGGCGCGTACGGCCAGGCAAACTCGGGAAAGTTGCGAGGCTATTGGCGGTCGCGCCGGCGGGCGGCCATCCATTGACGCCATTTGTAGTCGGCAAAGAAGGTGGCGGCGACGGCGACGACGGCGAGGATGCCGAGGAGAATCTTCATGGCGTATTCAGGATCGCACGAATCTGGAACGCTGTGGGGTTGTGGTTTGCAGTTCCCCACCCTTCCGCAAAAAAAGCGCGGAAGGATGGCGCGCCCAGCTCTTGTGGTCGATGCGGGAATGATCGAAGGCGCTATTTCTGTACAGTCTGTATAGGCTTCTGTGCGGCAGGCACAGGCGGGTTGACCTGGTAGTTGAGATAGCCGGCCAGGTCGTCGATGTCTTGTTTCGTGCCCACCATGGGCGGCATGAAGCGGGTGTAAGGCGAGTCGGGCTTGTGGTCGTGGAGCATGGCGATGAAGCTGCCGATGTTGGCGCGGTCGCGGCCGGCGAGCAGGGTCTTCAGCGGCCGATAGCCGGCCAGTGTGTGGCAGGAGCCGCACTCGCCACGGAAGATGGCTTCGCCGCGGGAGTAACTGTGATTTAAATCGCTCTCGACGGTGTAGCCTGGCGGCACGAACTCATCAAGCATCATGGGGGGGCCTTGCCAGACCCAGTTGGTATGCGCCAGATAGCCTTCCTGGTTGATGCGGGCGACGTAGGGCACGCGGACGCCGTTTGAGTACATCCAGCGGCCGATGACGTAGGGCTTGCGCAGCATCTCGCGCGCGTACTCGCCGGAGGCGGTGGCGATCAGCGCCAGCAGCAAGACGGCCATGGCGTGCGAGAGGTTGAAGTCGATCGGATTGCGGTAGGCAAGGAAGTAGGCGACGCCGACGATGGTGGCCGAAGTGACGATGATCAGCAGCGCGATGCGGGTGATGACGGAGAACGTGCCTGACCCGATGGTGTCGATGCCCAGCGTGAGCAAGGCCTGCTGCGATGCGGGAACCATCCAGAGGTACCAGATGAGGATGAAGGGCGTGGCGACGAAAGAAGGCACCAGCCACTTGACGCTCCATTTGACCATGCTGGTCTTGAGTTCCGGCTGTTTTTCGCCGTCAATGCGGCTGGCGGTGATGAGCGCCCAGATGCCGGCCAGGGCGCAGCAGACGCAGGTGCGCAGCAAGAGGCTCGGCCAGTAAGTGGGATTGAAGAAGGCATACCAGAATTTGCTGGCTTCGCGGCCAGTGCCGGCGACAGCCAGCCAGGTGTCTCCGGGAGTGAGCATGAACGTGAGAATGCCGTTGATGATGATGAGCGTACACGCGGATGCGCCGGCATAGACCCAGCCCACGGTGAGATGCAGCTTGGGGTCTATGCGGTCCCAGGTGGAGTAGTAGACGGCGATGGTGGTGAGTTCGACGAGAAAGAAGACCCACTCCATGGCCCAGCCGAAGACGAAGTTGTGAATCAGTGTGCTGGTGGCCTCGGGCTGCGTGAGGCCGATGGCGAACCAGATGCCCACGCCGCTGACGGTGCCGAAGACGGCGGTGAGGACCAGGAAAAACTTGGAGTGGCTGGCCAGTTGATTGAGCCACGCGGTGCGGAGCGGGCCTTCCGGCATCCGCATGGCCTTGCGTTCAGCCATCGGCAGATAGAGCCCGCCGCCCACGGCGAACTGCGAGATCATGACATGGAAGATGGCGATGATGCCGATCACCCAGCCCGAGCCGAGGATTGGAATGTCCCAGAATGGATAGTTCATTGTTGACTCCAGTGAATGAGTGAAAAAGTGAACGAGTGAAAAAGTGAAGAAGTGAAAGAGTGAAGAAAGCAGTAAAAAATGGGCTTATCATACGCGCGGCGCTAGTTTTACTTTTTCACTTCTTCACTCATTCACTTTTTTCACTGGCCTCTCCTCAACTGCTGTTGTTCTTCAGATTGCCTATCAGCGCAAAGAGCATCTTCTCAACTTCATGTGAAATACCTTGGGCTGTGTCGAGCAATTGAGTATCCGCAAGCCCCAATACGCCAGAGAGTTCCAATTGCGTTTGCAATTCGCAATTCGAGGCGCGCGCGATCAGAAGGAAGTGTTTGAACTCGCGCGGGTTCATGCGCCCGTGGCCTTCCGCAATGTTGCTTGGAATCGAGATTGCGGAACGCCTCATCTGAGACGTGAGCCCGAAGGCTTCTTCGCGAGGAAAGCGCTGCGTGAGCCGATAGACGGAGACTGTCAATTCCATAGCCCTTTGCCAAACCTGAAGGTCTCGGAATGACTGTGTGGCCGGTCTCGTCCTGGGCTTATCGACAATCACTTCGCGCTCCGCTTTCTTCACTTCTTCACTCACTCATTCACTTTTTCACTCGTTCACTTCTTCACCGAATCGTCCAATAGCCAATGACCGTCGTGGCCAGCAGTGCGAAGACCGCCAGCAGGCCGAAGTAATGCGCGGCGCGGGCGCGCTGTCCGGATTCCTTGTCTCTGTCGTAGAAGGGAATCAGAACCCAGAGCGCGATGCCGAGCGTGAAGAGCAGAATGCCGGCGATCTCGCCAGCCTCGCCGGGAAGAACGCTGCCCAGCAGCTTGAGCATCTCGAAGGGGCTCATGAAATACCACTCGGGATGAATGCCCATCGGTGCGGGCGCGAGCGGGTCAAATTGTTTCCCGAGCGACCAGGGAAAGACCGAAGCCAGTAGCGCCAGAATGTTGAGCGAGATCAGCCACATGGCCAGATCCTTGCGCAGGAAGTTGGGCAGGAAGGGCATGGATTTGCGCTCGGAGGGCGGCAGGGCTTCAATGGAGGGCGGCGCGGCGTTGCCGTGGCGCTGGACAAGCCAGAGATGGAATGCGAGCAGCGGCAGAAAGATGGCAGGCAGCACCACCACATGCAGTGCAAAGAAACGCTGAACGGTGAAATCGCTCACGTCCGGGCCGCCGCGCAGCATGTTGGCGATAGCCTCGCCGACAAAGGGAATCGCCGCTGGAATCTGCAGGCCGACTTTGGTGGCGAAGTAGCTCAACTCGTCCATGGGCAGCAGGTAGCCGGAGAAGCCGAAGACCGAGGCGATGCCCAGTAACGCCATGCCGCTGAGCCACCCGAATTCACGTGGCTTGCGATACGCCTTCATGAAGTAGACCGAGAACATGTGGACCAGGATGGAGAAGATCATCAGGCTGGCGCTCCAGGCGTGCGCCGAGCGGATGAGCCAGCCGAAGTGCATCACAAAGGTGATCTGGCGAACCGACTCGAAGGCATCGGCGCCGGGGCGATAGTAGACCAGCAAGAGCACGCCAGTGAAGCACTGGACAAGAAACAGGAAGAGCGAGATGCCGCCCCAGTAGTACCAGAAGGACTGGGAGTGGACGGGGACGGTCTTGTGGCGCGCAAAGGCGACCATCTCGCTTACGCCAAGCCGCTCATCGATCCAGTCATAGATTGCAGCGGTTTTTGTGGTCATGCGGCGAATCCTCGAAAGCAGTGAGCAAGTGAATAAGTGAAAAGTGAATCAGGCGCGCGAGACATCCACGCCGGTGTCGTTGACGGCGACTTTGAAGAGCTTGAGCGGCTTGGGCGGCGGGCCGCTGACATTTGCGCCGGTGTAGGGGTTGTAGACGCCGCCATGGCAGGCGCAGTGGATGCGGTCGGCCTGCGGCTCATACTGCACGGTGCAGCCGAGATGCGTACAAACCGCGGTCATTGAGATCCAGCGGCCGTCTTCATGGTGGATCAAGAGAGCGGGCGAGCGGCCGAACTTGAACATCAGCACCGAGCCCGCGGGAAGTTTTTGCGCGTCCTTGAGTGTGACCTCGGTGACGGCCGTGGCCTCCATCGCCATCTCCTCGGGCGATGCCAGGTAACGGTAGATGGGGTAGGCCATGGCGGCGGTGTAAGCCAGGCCTGCGGCTCCGGCAGCGGCCAGAAAGGCGCGGCGGGTATTCTTTTCGCCGGGATCGTCGGCGACAGTTTCGAGATGAGTCTGTTCGGTCATAGCAATCTCTTCGCGGAGGTTAGGCCGCGGCCTCCATCACTTTCCTCGCCCGGGCCACCACGGAGATGAGCCAGCCGATGACGCCGAGACCGGCAACAAAAAGCACAAGGAAGAGGCCCACGACCCACCAGTTGGTTTCGACGGCGCGATCCCAGACGTTGTAGCCCTTGGATAGCAGGGTGAGGTCGCGGACGCCGTCGCGGTAGACGGTGAACATGATCTCGATCAGCACAGCCAGATGCACGACTGAGATGCTCATCCAGCGCGCCGAAACTTTGCCAAAACCGGCGGCGGCGGCGGCCAGGATCGCAAGCACAACAAGAGCGATCCAGCCGTATGCGGCAAAGCCGAAGAACTTGTAGAAGGGATAAACCGCGTGGCCGGCCAGGCCAGCCTTGACGGCTTCCGGTTGTACACTGGCTGCCCAGAGGCCGGCTGCCAGGTAGACGATGCCGAAGAGCGCGGCCACCTTGCCGCCGAGTCCGGCGAGGAAGCGCTTTTCGTCTGGGGCAAAGGTCGAGCGGCCCGACAGATAGACCACCCACAAGCCGCCGATAAATAGGCCGCCCGCCATCATGAGCAGCCAGCGCGGAGTGAGGGTGGGGTCGGCCGGCGGAAGGTACGCGCCAATGGCCGAGGCGGAGTACATGCCGCGCCACACCTCGGGGCGCAGCATCAACGTCATATTGGTCGAGAGCAGCCGGGCGATCGAGCCGGCGATTAGCCATGCGGACAGTCCGACCCACCAGGCCGATTTGCCCGCCTCAAGGCGCGCCGCGAAGCGGTAGAGCAGCCAGTACGTCAGCATCACCAGACCGATAACCGAGATCCAGTAGAGGCCGATCAGCACACTGCTGGTGTAGAGCGCGCGGCCATAGAGTACCTGGGCAAAGAGCAGCGGCGGCACAGCCAGGTTGATGACAAATGTCATGACCACCGTGAGCCGGCGGGCCAGCGCGCGTGCCGTGACCATGGAGGCCGGCGAGCCGCGGAAGAGGCTGAGCAGAACCGCCAACAGCAGTCCGCCGAGCAGCATCTCCACAGCGACAAAGTGCAGCGCCAGCGTGACGATATGAAGCAGCTTCAAGAGCCAAATCGGCGCCGGCAAGGGAATTGGATCGGCTGCGGGAAATGATTGCATAAGGCCCTTTGAGACCCACAGGGTCGCCTTTCAGACTAGCAGGGTCCATATTGCTGTATGTGATAGCAATCACGGTACCTAAACAGGAAGCAGCTCCACTGCCTCAATCCAGAGGGGGCCATAGTCAACCCCGCTGTCGCCGAAGGGCCGGGCACTGGGAGGCTTGCAAGAACCGGGCCGGGAGTGTTTCAATCAGGCTATTGAAACAGGGGTGCTCCACTTGAGTGGGGCTGAGAGATACCCTCGAACCCGATCCGGATAATACCGGCGTGGGAAGCTTTCCAATTCAGGCAGCCTTCTTCCTCGAATCGCAGCGTGAGTTCTCTTGTTTCATTTAGTTCCAAACAAGGGGAGTTCATGCGCAGTTTCGTTTCTGCCGTTCCGGCCCTCGTTGCATCTCCGTCGCGCGCGCCTATTGATTCGGTCCTGATACACAATGATCTTGGCGCCCCATCCTTTCTGCGCTCTTTGCGGAAAGCGTGGGAGTCGAGCCGCGCGGCCTGGCTAGCGAGATTGCTGCTTTGCAGCCTGGCTGCGCCTCTGGGCACAATGGCGCAAAGTCCCGCGCCCTCGACTACAGGCACAAGTACACCGGCTCCCGCGTCCAAGCCCGCCGCGGAGGCGCAGAAGATTCCGCGCGTGACCACGACGGTGGTGGTGCATGGCGAGACGGCAGAGGGGTATCTTCCCGAGGCGGTCACGGTGGGCACGCTGGACGGCGCGTCGCTGAAGGAGACGCCGATTTCGGCAACTGTTGTAACCCGCGAGCTGCTGACCGACCAGAACGCGCGCCTGCTCTCCGACGTGGTGAAGAACGACGCTTCCATCGGCGAGGACTACGCGCCGGTGGGCTACTACGGCGACTATGAGATTCGCGGCTTTACCATCGACCTGGCCACGGGTCTCCAGATCAACGGCATGACGATTGCCGGCGAGCAGGATGTGCCACTGGAAAACAAGGAGCGCGTCGAGTTTCTCAAGGGTATCGCGGGCGTAGAGAGCGGAGTGGCCTCGGCCGGCGGGCTGATCGACTACGTGACGAAGAGGCCAGCGGCCATCGAGGCCGTCGATCTGGCGACCGACCATCGCGGGACGGCGTACGGCGCGGTCGATCTGGGACGGCTCTTCGGCGCGCAAAAGCAGGTGGGCGCGCGCGTGAATCTGGCCACTGAAAAGATCGAGAGCTACGTGAACGACGCCAACGGATGGCGCGCCATGGGCGCGGGATCGGCGGACTGGAGGATAAGCCCGAGGGCGATTTTGAAGGGCGACTTCGAGTACCAGCATAAGGTGGAGCGCTCGGTCTGCGGCTATCAACTGCTGGGAGGAACGACAGTGCCCAACCTGCACAAGACAGCATTGGATGACGAGCAAGTCTATCCCTCGACAATGCTGGGCGAGCAGTCCTGGGCCAAGCCGAACACCTTCGACACCTTCAACACCGGCGCGCGGATCGACTACGATCTGACTCACGGCTGGCGGGCATTGGCAGCGGCGAGTTACAGCCATTCGCTGATCGACGACAACGTGGTGTACGCGTACGGAAACAGCGTCGCGGCCCCAAGCTACTTTTTTGCACCCGACGGAACTTACGACATTTACGATTATCGCGACCCAGGCGAATTGCGGATTGACGCGCTTTCGCAGGCGCTTGTGGCGGGTCGTGTCAAGACTGGCGCCATCACCCACGAGCTTGCCTTTGGTGGATCGATCTTTCTGCGCAGCGTGCAGCAGCCTGGCTACGACACCTATGCCACCCCGTCCTCGCTCGACGGCGTCATTCAGGACGGCGCGGTTTACACGTGGATCGGCTTGGAGAACATCTACGAGCCAAACGCGCCTTTCCCCGGCGCAACCAACAGCGACGGGGTTCGCCAGCTCGCCGGTCCGCGCAGGCTCTGGGAAGACAATCATCAGTCGTCCGCACTGGTGCAGGACCACATTCATCTTCCCGGCCACATTCAACTGTTGATTGGCGGACGAGCAGATTCGCTGCGCGATCACAATTACTCGCTGGCGGCAACCACTCCCTGCTCGGCCACGAATCCCAATCTACCAGGACCGGCGAACGATCCTTGCCCGACAACCTACGATCCGTCGAACAATCCGGTCTACTCTGCTCCCACTTTGCCCATCCTCACTAATAAGCTGATCTGGCTGCCCCAATACGCGGCCACCTACAATCTCGTGGACAAACTTACGCTCTATGGAAATTACGCGGTAATGCTTTCGCTGGGGCCTCAGGGTCCATGGTGGGTCGATAACGCCAACCAGTTCCTCTCGTCGTATCTGACGCGCCAGGCCGAAGTGGGCGCGAAATACGAACCCGGCCAGCGCATCTTGTTCACCACCGCGCTCTTCCGGATGCGCGCGCCGTTCTTCTATCCCAAGGTAATCCAGGCCCCCGACAGTTTTTGCACGGCAAGTGAATTCAATGCGCCCGGCGATCAGTGCTTTGAATCCGAGGGCCGCGAGACGCATGACGGCATCGAGTTGAACACGGAGGGCAAGGCTGCGAACTGGCTGCGGCTGACGGCTTCGGCGGCGGCCATTCGCGCCATCTCTGACAACACGGGCACGACGGCCTTCGATAACAAGCAGGTGATCAACGTGCCGCATCTGCGCACAGCTCTGTTTGCGGATGTGCTGGTGATGAAATCGCGCGGGCTGCACCTGATGCCCGGCTGGAGCTACACCGACCGCAAGGAGGCGACGCGCGACGATGCGGTTTATGTTGGCGGTTACAACCTCTTTAATTTGGGGGCGCGCTATACGCCGGGCGGCGAACAAGGCCGCGTAACGCTGCGGCTCTATGCGGACAACATTCTGGACAAGCGCTACTGGAAGGATACCGGCGCAAGTTACGGCGACACGTTTATCCATTTGGGCGCGCCGACGACGGTGAGGCTCTCGGCGCACTACACATTCTAAGTTCGTGGGCCTGACAAAGGATGCGCAAGCGATGAGCGCGACAGCAAAGACGCACGGCATGGATGGCAGGCTGGTCGAAGCGGACTGGCCGCCGCTGACACTTGCGGATGTGCGCGCTTTGCTCACTGAGTTTCCCGCCTGCCCTGAGCCGATAGAGATTCTCACAGTGAGCCCGCGGCCGTTTTCCGAGGCAAGCGTGGTGGCAACGGGAAGCAATCGTGTGTTCATCAAGCGTCATCACAAAGCGGTGCGCGACCGGGAGGGACTGCTCGAGGAGCATCGCTTCATGATTCATCTGCGGGCGCACGGTGCGCAGGTGCCGCTGGTCTTTGCGGCCCGTTCGGGCGAGACAGCGATTGAAAGCGGCGAATGGACTTACGAAGTTCATGAAGTGCCGGAGGGCGTGGATGTTTATGCAGACGCTCTCTCCTGGACGCCGTTCCGCTCGACGGCTCATGCGCGTTCGGCGGGAGAGTCGCTAGCGCGGCTGCATCTTGCGTCGCGAGGATTCGACGCGCCGCCGCGCAAGGCTCAGCCTCTGGTTTCGAGCTTCACGATCTTTGCGCCGGAAGACGTGGGTGCTGCAATGAAGCGCTATCTGACCGCGCGCCCCGCGCTGGCCGTAGATGCTGTTACGCGCGAGAGCTGCGATGAGGCGCTGGAACTGCTTGCGCCGTTTCATGCGGAGCTGAAGCCGCTTTTGCCGGCGCTCAAGCCGTTGTGGACGCACAACGATTTGCACGCGTCCAATCTGATTTGGAGCGATGCAAGCGACAGTGCGCGGGCCGTTGCGGTGATCGACTTCGGCCTGGCTGACCGCACCAACGCCGTGCACGATCTTGCGCTGGCCATCGAACGCAACATCGTCGAGTGGCTTGCACTGCGCGCAGGATTGGAAGATACGGAGGGCGTGCCGGTACACATCGATCATTTAACCGCACTGCTCGACGGCTATCAATCAGTGCGTCCGCTGAAGGAAGAAGAGGCTGCCGCGCTTGCGCCGATGACGGCACTTTGCCACGCTGAGTTTGCGCTGACGGAGGCGGATTATTTTCTGGGTGTGCTTCATTCGGAGGAGAAAGCGCGGGTTGCTTTGATCGATTACCTCGTGGGTCATGCGCGCTGGTTTCGCGGCGCGGGCGGAAGGAAGCTGCTGGATGCAATCGGCCGATGGGTAGAGAAACGAAAGAGGGTTGGAGAGCAATGAGTTGGATGGCCGTAACCAGTTATCTTGTTGAACATTGGTTGGAGATTGCGGGCGTTGTTACAACGGTCCTGGGCATCGCTCTGACCACCAGCCGCAAGCTCGCCTGCTGGCCCGTTGTCCTGGTCTCCGACGTGATCTACCTGATTGTCTTTTATCGCGCCCAGTTGTACTCTGATGCGCTGTTGCAGGTATTTTTCCTGGCCTTCACGCTTTATGGCTGGTGGTACTGGTGGCGCGGCGTGCGAGAGGATGGCGAGGTGCGCGTAGTACGGCTGGAGTGGTCCGCGATGCTGACAGGATTGGTAGCCGGAGCCGTGGGTAGTTATATATTGGGCGAGTTAGCCAAGCAGGTCCATGCCGCGCTTCCCTATCTGGATGCGACGCTGGCGAGTTACAGCCTTGTGGCCAGTTGGTGGGCGGCGCGCAAGCATATCGCCAATTGGTGGCTGTGGATCGTGGTGGATTTGGTCTACATTGGCGAGTATATCTACAAAGACCTGTGGCCCACGGCTATTCTCTACGCGGGATTGGTGGTGCTGGCTGTGCTGGGGCTGATGCTTTGGCGGCGCGCAGCGCAGAAAGCGGAGACTCAGATTCCTGCTTGAACCACGTTGCGCAACGGCTCGCCGTGGATGTAGCGGCGCAGTTCGTCGGCGGCAACTCGCAGTGCGCGCGGCGCGAACTGCGGGCTTGAACCGGCTACGTGAGGCGTGAGGAACAAGTTGGGGCAGTTCCACAACGGGTGGCCTTCCGGCAGGGGCTCGGGATCGGTGACATCGAGCGCGGCGCGAATGTGGCCCGCGTTGAGCGCGTCTACGAAGGCGTCTGTATCCACGATAGGCCCGCGCGCGGCATTGACCAGCAGCGCGCCTTGCGGCATCAGCGCCATTTGGCGGCTGCCAATCAGATGATGCGATTCCGCGGTCGATGGCAAAATCAGAATCACAATTTCGGCTTGCGGCAAGAGGCTGTCGAGTTCGCTGACGGCATGAACGAGCGGCTGAGTGCGCGCCGTGCGAGCCACGCGGACAAGCTCGACATGAAAGGGCGAGATCATGCGCTCGATCTCCTTGCCGATCTCGCCGTAGCCAACCATGAGCACGCTCTTGCCGGTAAGTTCTTCGAGCATGACCGGCGGATAAATCGGACGCGCATCGCCGGTGATGCTGGCGTAGTGGGCGCTGGCCTCAAAGCGGCGCTTCCACACTCCGTCACGCTGCACGTCGTGAAAGAGGGGGAAGTATTTCAGCGTAGCCAGAATGGCGCTGACGGTCCACTCGGCGGTGGAGATGCTATGCGCGCCGCGAGCATTGCAAATGGTGACGTGCGGACCGGCCACGGCGGGAATCCACTCCGTGCCGGCCATCAGCGAGAGGATGAGGCGCACGCCGCGCAAATGCGGCCAGACCTTCATGGCCCGATTCGCATAGGGGTCGGGAATCCAGACATCGATGCCGATTTCGTGGTCGAGATCGTCGGGCAGGGGGATGAGTTCGACTTCCGCGGGGAAATCGCGCAACAGTTCGAAGGCCAGGACGGCGGGGTATCCAACTCGCAGCATGGTTTTCGCGCGCCCAGAGAAAGCAGGCGTCTGATTCCCATGCTAAATGGGAAGGAGGCTTTGCGGCACAAATCAGCAATCGGCGCGGCGCAAGAAGAGCAAGCTCAGATTGCGAGCAACTCGGTGTAGACTGCCATACCCACGACGGCGTCGGCGCCCAAGGCATCGAGCGCATCGACTTCTTGCTGGCTGCGAATGCCGCCGGCGACGATGAGCTGGCGCTGGGTGAGCTTGCGTAGGCGCGCCGCGGCTTCGATGGGGAAGCCCTGCATCAGGCCTTCGCCGTCGATGTGCGTGTAAAGGAATGCGCTGACGTGCGGATCGAGTTGCGGAATCGCTTCGTCGGGAGTGAGCGCGACCTGCGCCTTCCAGCCTTTCACAGCGATCTTTCCGTTCTTGGTGTCGATGCCGGCAACAATGCGCTCCGCGCCAACGGCTGCGGCGAGCGATGCGGCAAAGTCGGTATTGACATTGCCTTCCGCCGAGAATAACGCAGAGCCAAGGATCACGCGCTTTGCTCCCGCGTCGAGCACTTGCTGGGCGCGCTCGATGGAGTGAATGCCCCCGCCGACTTGGACAGGCAGCAGCCTGGCAATCTCCGCGACTAATGCGGAGTTATTGCCATGGCGCATCGCCGCGTCGAGATCGATAAGTTGGACCAACGGAAACCTGGAGAACTTTTCAATCCAGTATCCGAAGTCGTCGAAGGCCAGGCGGAGTTTTTCGCCTTGCACAAGCTGAACGATCTGGCCGCCCAGCAAATCTATGGAAGGAATCAGCATGACAACCTCACAGACACGCCGGCCCGCGCCAGCTCTTCTTTGAGCGAACGCGCGCTCGAAACACCAAAGTGAAAGATACTCGCGGCCAGCGCCGCATCGGCCTTGCCGCGCCCGAAGACATCGGCAAAATGTTCGACGGTTCCCGCGCCGCCGGAGGCGATGACGGGAATGTTGACCGACTCGCTGACCGCCGCGGTCAGCTCGCAATCGAAGCCTGTGCGCGTACCGTCGCAGTTCATGGAGGTGAGCAGGATCTCGCCAGCGCCGCGCTGCTCGGCCTCGCGCGCCCACTCGACCACGCGGCGGCCAGCCAGCTTGCGCCCCCCTTGCACAAAGACCTGCGCATCGCGCACCGGATCGGCGGCCTCGGGATCGCGGCGCGCGTCGATGGCGACGACGACGGCCTGCGCGCCAAAGCTGCGGCCGATGGCGTCGATCAGAGTTGGATCGGCGAGCGCGGCGGAGTTCACACTGACCTTGTCCGCGCCGGCTTCGAAGACCTGCGCCGCATCGTCGGCGGAGCGAATGCCGCCGCCTACGCAAAAGGGAACGAAGAGTTCGCGCGCGGTCCGGCGCACCGTGTCGAGCAGCGTCTGACGCTCCTCGTGCGTCGCGGTAATGTCGAGCAGCACGATCTCGTCTGCGCCTTCGCGGGCGTGGCGCGCGGCCTGCGTAGCCGGATCGCCCGCATCGATGAGATCGACAAACTGCACGCCTTTGACGACGCGCCCGTCATGAACGTCGAGGCAGGCGATGATGCGCTTGGTGATCATTCCGTTCCTTCCAACTTGAGGAAGTTGCCGAGAATCTTCAGGCCGGTTGCGCTGGATTTCTCTGGATGGAATTGTACGCCCATCACGTTGCCGCGCTCGACTGCTGCCGCGAACGGCTCGATATAGTACGTGACAGCCGCGGTGTCGGCAGTGACGGGGGCTTTGAAGGAGTGTGTGAAGTAGACGTACTCGCCCGGCTCAACGCCAGCGAGAAGGCGCGAGTTGGGGAGGATTTCAAGCGAATTCCAGCCGACATGCGGAACTTTTTCATTGCTTTCGGAGAAGCGCGCGCAGGATTCGGCGAAGTGTCCGAGGCCTGGCTGCTCGGGGGCTTCGCTTGATCCCGCATAGAGCCACTGCATCCCAACACAAATCCCGAGGAACGGCACGCCGCGCGCAATCGCGGCGCGAATCGCGGAGGTGAGACCCGTCGCATCAAGGCGATCTGTGGCCGCAAAGTGGCCCACGCCGGGCAGGACGATTCGCTCGGCAGAGTCTACGAGCACAAGGTCGCCGTCGGTGACCACCGGCTCCGCGCCCAAGTGGCGCAGCGTCTTGAGCACTGAGGTCAGATTGCCCGCTTTGTAATCGATCACCGTTACGCGCATCACAATAATCCTTTGGTGGAGGGCAGCATCTCGCCCAGTTGTTTGTCCTTCGAGCAGGCTACGCGGAGGGCGCGCGCGAAGGCCTTGAAGATGGCTTCGATCTTGTGGTGATTGGAGCGGCCGTACATCGTCTTTACGTGAACGTTGGCGCGTGCGCCGCGCGCAAAGCCTTCAAAGAAATCAGTCACCAGTTCGGTTTGCAGATCGCCGACCAGGCGCGTTCGGACTTTAGTTTCGACGGCGAAGGCGGCGCGGCCACTTAGGTCGATGGCGGCAATGGCAAGAGTTTCGTCCATCGGCATGAGGAAGTATCCGGCGCGCAGAATGCCGCGCTTGTCGCCGAGTGCGCGATCGAAGACTTCGCCGAGCGCAATGCCAACATCTTCGACGGTGTGGTGCTGGTCCACGTCGAGGTCGCCGTCGCACTTAAGTTCGAGATCGAAGGCGCCGTGGCGTGTGAAGAGCTCCAGCATGTGATCGAAGAAGCGGATGCCTGTGGAGACGTTGTATAGGCCGCTGCCTTCAATGGTCAGCTTAATAGCGATGCGCGTCTCGGTGGTGTTGCGGACCAAATCGGACCGGCGCGGGCTCGCGGTGCGCGGGGCTACTGTTTGCGCGTCTTCCTTGGGCGTCATTGAGCGCCTCCTTCGATTCTGAGTGCTGCCAAGGTTTCATTGAGCGCCACGGCGGCCTGGCGCATCTGCTCTCGCATTCCGATGGTGATGCGTATGCGGCCATCGCAGCCGGGGTCGCTGGAGCGGTCGCGAACCAGCACGCCCGCCGCGCTCATCAGGCGCGTGAACCCCTTGTGCCGCGCGCCGATTTCGACCAACACAAAGTTAGCGCAACTTGGCCATCGGCGGACTCCGGCTTGATCGAGCGCGGATTCAAATTCGGCGCGAGCGGCAAGCACTTCGCTGACGTACCAATCGAGGTAGGCCGCATCTTCGAGAGCGGGCGGAAGGCAGGCGAGCGCGAGCGAGTTCACGCTGTAGGGCGAGAGAACGCGGCGCACCCAGCGTATCAGTTCCACGGGGCCGGCGAGGAGGCCGAGGCGCAGACCGGCCAGGCCGTATGCTTTGGAGAATGTCCGCGCAACGATAAGATTTGGAACCTTGCCAACGAGATTGATTACGGTCTCGCCATGGAAGTGGAAGTAGGCTTCGTCGACGAGTAGCACTGCGTGAGGAGCGCGCTCGGCAATCTCAAGCAACTGCGCGCGCGTGGCCGCTGAGCCGGAGGGGCTGTTGGGATTGGCGATAGCAACGATCTTGGTGCGCGGCGTGATCGCGGCGAGCAGGCGCTCGAAGGGAAACCGCAAGTCATCCGCAGCCTGCACGGCGACCACGCGCGCGTCGGTGGCCGATGCGTAGATCTCGTACATCGTGTAAGTGGGGACAGGCAGCAGGAGCTCGTCGCCGTCTTCGAGGAAAGCCTCGAAGAGCACGTGAATGGCTTCGTCCACGCCGTTGGTGAGTGCGAGTTGCGCGGGCGCAAGGCCGAGATGCGCGGCGACGATGGCCTCGACCGGCTCACGCTCAGGATAGCGCGTGAGGCTGCCCGCAGAGATGCGACCGAGCACTTCGCGCACCTTGGGCGAGCAGGCGACCGTGTTCTCGTTGAAGTCCAGGCGCAGCGCGTCGCGGCAGCCGAGCGGAGGGTGATACTCCATCATGGCCTGCACACGGGCGCGCGGGGCTGGGGTTTGCGAAGAGCCTTCCTCAGGGGCTAAAGCCCCACTTTCATTTTGCGACTTTGCCGGCACGACTGAAGTCGTGCCCTGATACTGTTCGCCTCGGAAATCGAGGGATTCCGTAGTCTGATCAGTCACGTGGGCTCCTCCTTTGCAGGCGCGTACGGATCGATTCTGCGTGGGCGGTGAGTCCTTCAGCTTCAGCGAGGAGCACTGCGGATGGACCAAGAACCCGCATGGCTTGCGAAGAATATTGCTGCACGGTGATGAGCTTGACGAAATCGTTGACGCTGAGGCCGCCCCGGACGCGCGCCATGCCGCCGGTGGGCAGCGTGTGATTGGGGCCGGAGATGTAGTCTCCCATGGGCTGCGCTGACCAGCGGCCCACGAAGACCGAGCCGGCGTTTTGTACCCAGTTGAGATCGCTGGCCGCATCCACAGTAAGGTGCTCAGGCGCGAGGCGATTGGTGAGGTCGCGAGCTTCCTCCACGCTCGACGCAAGGACGACGAGGCCATTGCGATCGAGAGCCTCACGCGCAACGACATTGTTGCGGCTGCGAAGCTTGGCCTCGGCGACGACGTCTTTGGCCAGATCGGCGCGCGTGGTGATGAAGATGGCCAGCGCTTCGGGATCGTGTTCGGCCTGCGCGACCAGGTCGGAGGCTATGTCGGCTGCGTTGCCACGCTCGCTGGTGACGACGATCTCTGTTGGGCCGGCGAGCATGTCGATGGCGCAATCAAAGGCGACGAGGCGCTTCGCTGCGGTGACATAGAGATTGCCAGGCCCAACGATCTTGTCGACACGCTGGAGGGTCGAGGTTCCATAGGCCAGCGCGGCCACAGCGTGCGCGCCGCCAAGACGATAGAACTCCGTGATGCCAAGCAGGTGCGCGGCGGCGAGCGTCTCCGGCGCGGGCTTGGGAGAGACGACCGCGATGCGCTCAACGCCCGCCACCTGCGCGGGAATGGCGGTCATGAGCAATGTGGAAGGCAGTGGATGACGGCCGCTGGGCACATAGCAACCGACTGCGCCGAGGGGACGAACAAGCTGGCCCGTCATCAGGCCGGGGATGGGTTCTTCGTTCCAGGACACGGGCAGTTGAGCGATAGCAAAGGAGCGAATCCGATCGGCTGCGATAGTGAGGGCGTCACGCATCGCGGGAGTGATGGCATTCCACGCAGCGGCCATCTCATCGGGGGTGATGCGGAGATTAGCCGCGTCTGTGAGGCCGTCGAATTGAGCGGCGTAGCGGAGCAGCGCGCGGTCGCCGCGTTTGCGCACATCGGAGACGATGCGCTTGACGGCGGGCAGCACGGCATCGAGCGCCGCGCCGCCGCGTCGTTCAAGAGCGGCAAGGGTCTCCGCCGCCTGCTGCGCGCCTCGTCCTTTGGTCCGGATGGTCTTCATTCCTGCCTCCGGTTACAGCACGACCTTGTTGAGCGGGTACTCGACGATGCCGGTAGCCTTGGCAGCCTTGAGCCTCGGGATTACGTCGCGAGCAACGCGCTCTTCAACGATGGTGTTGACCGCGACCCAGCCTGTATTGCTTAGTTGGGAGATGGTGGGCGAGTTGAGCGCGGGCAGCACGGCAAGCACGGCTTCGAGGTCTTCGCGCTTGACGTTGAGCATGAGGCCGACCTGCGATTGCGCATCGATGGCTCCGCGCAGCATGAGGGCGATCTGGTCGATCTTTTCGCGCTTCCATGGGTCGGCAATGGCGTTCTTCCCGGCGATGAGATGCGTCTCGCTCTCCATGATGGTGTCGATGATCTTGAGGCGGTTGGCCTTGAGCGAGCTGCCAGTCTCAGTAACTTCAACGATGGCGTCGGCGAGGGTCGGCGGCTTGACTTCCGTTGCGCCCCAACTGAATTCGACCTTGACGTTGACGCCCTTGGAGGCAAAGTAGCGCTTGCTCACTTCGACTAGCTCAGTCGCCACGATCTTGCCTTCCAGGTCCTCGGCCTTCTCGAAACCGCTGCCTTCGGGAACGGCGAGCACCCAGCGCACCTTGCGGCGGCTCTGCTTGGAATAAGTCAGTGAGGTGATGCTGGTGAGGTCGAGGCCGCTCTCGACGACCCAGTCGATGCCGGTGAGGCCGGCGTCGAGTACGCCGTGATCGACGTAGCGGGCCATCTCCTGCGCTCGAATCAACATGCACTCGATCTCGGGATCGTCGATGGAGGGAAAGTAGGAGCGGCCGTCGGCGTAGATATTCCAGCCGGCGCGCTTGAAGAGAGCGATGGTGGCATCCTGCAAACTGCCTTTGGGAATGCCAAGTCTTAATTTGTTAGCCACGAGTTACCTCTTTCTCTTTAGGATCGCTGGTCACATTCACAGTCACCGGCTTAGTGAAGCAACTGACCGTGCCTTCGTGGCAGACCAGCCCGTCGCCCTCGACAACCACACGAAACAATAAGGTGTCGTTGTCGCAGTCGGTGGCGGCTGTGACCACGCGCAGGCGGTTGCCGCTGGTTTCGCCCTTCATCCACAGCTTCTGGCGGGTGCGGCTCCAGAAGGTCACGAAGCCGGATTCCAGGGTTTTGGCGTAGCTGGTGGCGTTGAGAAAGCCCAGCATCAGCATCTTGCCGGTGCGCGCATCCTGGACGATGCCGGGGACCAGGCCGTCCATCTTGTCGAAGTCGATTGTTGGATTCGTATTGCTCATTGTTTTCCTTGTTCCGATTGAGATTTGGGTTTGGGCGTGAAAAAGCCCGCCAGTTCGGTCGCCGGCGGGCTTGGGTGTCTCTTGAGATCTCTCTGGCCGTTTTAGATCAGGCCATGGCAGTCCGCCGGCATGGTGTTCCCATGATGATGGTGATGACCGTGATGGCGGTTGCTCTGCATCTGATTCAAACCATAAAGGAAGTTGCCGCGCGGTGTCAAATCTTTCGCTTGCCGCCGGGGGGCGTCGAAGCGGAGAATGGAGCCGTGCGGGCAAGGAAGCAATTGACGGCTTTGGCGGTTGCGGCGCTAGGCGTTTGCCTGGCCGGGACGGCGCAATACCAGGACCGAGACACGCGCGGCGTGCCCAAGACATCCTCAACGGCTCCGCCGCCGGATGCGCGGCTGGACATCAATCACGCAAGCGTGGAGGAGCTGTTGAAGGTTCCCGGCATGACGCGCAGTTGGGCGGGGCGAATTGTGCGCTTCCGGCCTTATCGCACGAAGCAGGACTTGGTGGAGAATGGCGTCGTGACCAGCCAGGTTTACGACCGGATCAAGGATTATGTGATCGCGCACCGCGATCCGCAGTGAGGGGAGCAAAGCCAACAGTTTCGCGGTAGAAGTGCTTGCGTGTTTCTGTGAAGTTGATGTTTGTAAAGTATTTATTCTCCATCGCCAGGTTTAAAACCTCCGCCTTTCAGGCGGTGGTTGTTTAGTCCGACTACGTGCCCAAGGGTGGCCATGCGGCCAACGGCAACCTGCTGGCCGCGTCCGATTCGGTGATGGTAGAACTACGACACGCTCAACTTACGCTTGCCAGCCCATTCCAAAAAGGAAACCTCCGGCGGTTCATTGAATGTTTGCAATGCGCGCGCCAGAGCTTTTCAAAGATTTCCTTTCCATCTTCACAGTTTGCAAGTTATGCTCCAAATTAGACCGTGTTGGTCTGATTACCCTTCCCCTTGGAGGCTCCACTTTGGCTACGTTCGTCTCCGATCTCCCCGAAAAGGCAACCGTCAGAATGAATCCGCGGGGATTGAACCCTTCGCCGCGCGCGTCGCGCCTGATCGCCGCGGCCCTGCTGGTTCTGCTGGCGACGCTGTTGTTCAGTTCCGTGCGCCAGGAGTCTCAGACCTTCGACGAGTCTACCCACCTCTACGCTGGATTCGAGTATTGGAAGCATGCCGACTTCGGTGTCAATCCCGAACACCCGCCGCTGGCCAAGATGCTGGCGGCGCTGCCCCTGCTTCCGCTGGGACTCAAAGAGCCGCCGCACTTTCCCGTCTTCTTTTTCAAGATGGAAGACTTCACCAATGGCGCCCGATTTCTCTACTCCGGCGGACAGGCCGACGCCCTTTTGCTGCGCGCACGCATGACGATGGCGCTCTTCAGTCTGGCGCTGGCCGCGCTGGTTTATCTCGCGGCTGCGGAGATCTTCGGCCCGCTGGCCGGGCTGCTGGCGCTGGGCATGTTTGTCTTTGAACCCGCGCTGCTCTCCAATAGCGCGCTGGTCACCACCGATGTGCCGCTCACTTGTCTCTTCTTCGCCACGGTCTATGCCTTCTATCGTTTTCTCAAGCGTCCGTCACTCTCGCGCCTGGCGCTCTGCGCCCTGGCCGCCGGCCTGGCGATGTCGGTCAAGCAGTCTGGCGCTCTGGTTCTGCCTGTGCTGCTGCTCATCGGCGTTGTGGACCACTTTGCGCGGCGGACTCCGTTGAGTGGCGCTCCCGAAGAGGAAAAGCAGCCCCGCCTGAACCTGGGACAATTGGCCGGCGCGCTGGCGGCCATTGGCATCGTGGCCTACGCAATTCTCTGGACGGTTTACGGCTTCCGCTATGCGGCCCGGCCCGGCCAGTTGGTGATGGCCCCAACTCTGGCCCAATACGCCGCCGGCCTCAGCCCGCTGAAACATGCCGTGATTACGTTTTTCGCGCGACGCCGCCTCTTTCCCGAAGCCTATCTCTACGGCTGGACGGATATTCTGCTCATCTCCAGCTATCGCAATGCCTTCATCTTCGGCCACGTCTTTCCCACCGGGCAGTGGTTCTTCTTTCCGGGCGTCTTTCTGATCAAGAGCACACTGACGCTGATGATTCTTCTGCTGGCATTGCCGTTCGCCGGAGTGCGCGGCAAGCGGCGCGAGTTCCTGCTGCTCGCCATCCCCGTGGTTTTCTTCATGGGCATCTCCATCGCCTCGATGCTCAATATGGGGGTGCGCCACATCCTGCCCATCTATCCGTTTTGCATTCTGCTGGCGGCTGCCGCGGCCTCTTCGCTGGCTTCGCGGTCGATGTCCGGCAGGGTCGCGGTAGCCGCGCTGTTGGCGCTCACGGTGGTCTCCTCGCTTCATGCCTTCCCGGATTATCTGGCCTACTCGAACGAGGCCTTTGGCGGACCTGCCAACACCTGGCGCATGGTTGCCGACTCCAACGACGACTGGGGCCAGGGACTGAAGTGGACCAAGACGTATCTGGACCAGCACCCCGACAGCGATTGCTGGTTGGACTACTCGAGCCCACTGGTCAATCCGGCCTATTACGGCATTGCCTGCAAGCCGCTGCCCGACAACCTCGCATTGATCTGGGGTTTTGGCCCGCTGCCGGCGTCGCTGCCCTCCACCATCAGCGGCACGGTTCTGATCAGCGCATCGGATGCTTCCGGCCTCATAGCGGGCCCGGATTCGCTCAACCCCTACCAGGGCTTCGCCGATCGCCAACCGGACGCGGAGATCGGCAACGTGATCCTGGCCTATCACGGCACATTCGACATCTCCCGGCTAGCCGCGCTCGTCGATGCGCGGAACGCGTCAAGGCTCTTCCAGCAGAGACGCATTGGCGAGGCCTTGCCGCTGGCCCAAACCGCCGTGCAACTCGCCCCCAACAACGCTTGGGTCAACGCCGAACTGGGCCGGATTCTGATTGCGGCTGGGCGCACCCAGGAGGGACAGCAAGTCAATGCCAATGCTCTTCGCCTGGCAAAGACCGATCATCCGGAGTTTCAGAAGTCTCTGATCGAGGTGCTGGAGGGCCGCTTCCAAGGCAACGCAGCTTTCGTGCTCTGAGGCTTTTCAGATGCGGAGGATTCCGCGTCGATGGACTTGGACGGCTGAGCCAGCACGGCTCGTTTCAATAATCGATCTTGTTGTCCGACGCCAGCCAAGCGGCGAAGCTGGCCCAGGCTTCTTCGCTGAGCAGTTGGGTGGCGTGGAGCGCGCGTTCGTCGTTGTTCTTGCGAAGTTCCCGATACAGCAAGGCGTCGTCAAAGCCGGCGCGGGCGGCATCCGCAGAGCTGGCCCCAAAATAAATCGCTTCCATCCGCGCCCAGTGGGCCGCGGCATAGCACATGGGACAGGGCTCGCAACTGGTATAGAGCTGGCAGCCGGCCAGCGTGAACGCGCCCAGCGCCTTTGCCGCGGCGCGGATGACATTCACTTCAGCGTGGGCCGTGGGGTCGAGCGTGGCAGTCACCGAGTTCACGCCCTCGGCCACGATGCGGCCGTCGCGCGCGACGACAGCGCCAAACGGCCCTCCCGCGCCGTTGAGGACGTTCTCGGTGGCCAGCGCTATGGCGCGCCGCAAAAACTCTGGGTTTGAAGGAGCCCGCATCGCTCCATAGTAAGGCAACAGGGGGTTAAGAGCCTGTCCGTAAATTGCGAATCTGTTGCGCGCTCTCCAGGGCGGGTGTCGTGCAGGTCTGAAGGCCTGCACACGCTGCACCTGGCACCTGGAAGCCGCCAGTACAGCCGACCGGGAGGTCGGCGCTACAACTTGCGGATAGGCTCTAACGCAAGAGGGGACGGCAAGAGATCGGGGAACAGGCGCTCGCTCCGCGCCGCGAACATTGCCGTGTGACAGATAGTGTGGAAAACCGGATGAATTGTTCTTTCCAACCATGAGCGCGCGATTCGAGATGCCCCATAGGCCCAACGGGTTAGCCTCGGTGCCGCTCTTGCACACCGGCTGCCGGCCCGGCCAGCAGAGAATTATGAATTTCCAGTTGAATTTTGCGCTGTAAGCGTTATCCTATAGGCACCCCGCAGTCAAGGCTGAACCAATCAAACGAACGAGCAACATTCGTAAGCGGTTCCGTCATTTCCGTTTTTTGCGCAACTGTAGAATCTCTGAATTCTCATTCAGCCCAATGTTTTTTGAATTCATCAAAAGACCAGTGGGGAGATCCCTTTTTCCGAGGCCTGCATCTTGAAAAACTACCTGCGTAAGCTCTCATTGAGGCTCCTTTGGCTGCCGGCAGTTGTGGCGGCCGCTGCGCTGTGCGGTTCGTCCCTGTTGGCACAGCAGACGCTCGGCGGCATTACCGGCGAGGTTACCGACCCGACGGGAGGCGTGATTCCCGCCGTTCAAGTGACGGCCGTGGACGAACAGACCTCGTTGCGGCGCACGGCCGTGTCAAACGGCTCGGGAGTCTATGCCTTTGTGAACCTGCCCATCGGCGCCTATACCCTGAGCTACACGGCTACGGGCTTCGCCGTGCAGAAGACCGAGCACATCGCGGTGCAGGCCGACCGCACGGCCACGGTGAATGTGACGCTCAAGGTCGGCGCAACCAGCGAAACCGTCGAGGTGGAAGCCTCGCCGCTGATGAACGCTGTGGACACGACTGTCGGCTACGTGATGGATCCGCTGCAGATTGAAGCAGTGCCGCTGCCGACTGGCAGCTTTACCGGCCTGGCTACCCAATCGACGGGAGTCAGCGCCGAACTCGCCGGCGGCACCGGGGCCAACTCCGGTCTGGGCAACGAGCCGATCTGGGCCAACGGGCAGCGCGATACCTCGAATTCGTTCCTGTTGAACGGCGTGGACGCCAGCAACCTGTTCAACGGCAAGAGCACCAGCCAGGTTTCTTCGGGGCGTGTGATCAACTCCACCGGCGTGCAGACCAGCCCCGGCGGCGGCGGCGGCGAAATCCCCTCCTCGGCCTCGATTTACCTTTCCATCGGCAACGCCATCCCCACCCCCGCGCCCGAAACCATTGCCGAAGTCCGGGTCAACGCCTCGATGTATGACGCGCAGCAGGGTTCCACCTCCGGCGCGCACATCGATCTGAGCACTGCCTCGGGCACCAATTCCTATCACGGGACTGTCTATGCGCATCGCGGCACCAATTGGATCAACGCAGCGCCCTTCTTCTTCAATCAGGATCCGGACGTTCCGGCCAACGACAAGGTGCCGCAGTTGCATCGCTCCATCCTCGGCGGCACATTCGGCGGCCCGATCATCAGAAACAAGCTCTTTGGCTTTTTGGCATACCAGCATCTGCACGTCTCGGACGCGGAGCTGGGCGACTCGTTTCTCGACGTTCCGGTTGGCCTGAGCGACGCCCGCACCCCTGGTGATTTGGCGGACGTGGTCAACGGCTCCTTCGGCACCACCCTAACCGGTGCCAACATCGATCCGCTTGCGGTCATCCTCTTCAACTCACCTGCGCTCCCCGGCGAGCCAGGCAAGTGGCTGATCCCAAACGCCATAGGCGGTAAGATATCCGCCGCGCGCTTCGACAATGCTCTCATCCCCGGCGCGGCAAAATTTACCGCGGATCTGGCGGTGGCCGACCTGGACTACAACGCCACCAAGAGGGACACAGTCAGCCTGAAGTACTTTTACCAGCACGATCCCACGCTCTCGCCCTTTGCCTACTCGAGCGTTCCGGGCTTCACCGAGCATCTGGATTCAGGCGCGCAAGTGCTCTCACTGACCAACACTTTTCTGGTCAAGTCGAACCTGAGCACCACCCAGACCCTGGGCGTGATCCGCGAGAAGAACTGGGGCTCCAATGAGCAGGCCTTCGGGCCAAATGCCATTCCCGGGGGTCCCACCTACGGGACCGGCTCGATCAACGTCTTCGGATCGAACTTCTTCCCCGGCATTTCGATTTATAACGTGCTGGGCAGCAATCAGCCGATCGGCATCCCCTCGCAGGCGGTGCTGAACATTGGCCCCAACGCGGAATCGCAGTCGACCAACACCGGCGTCTTCCAGAACCGCCTTGCCCCCTCGGGCGCTGCCATCTGGACGCTGGGCAAGCACACCCTCGGTTTCGGCGCAAGCTATACCTATACCCAGCTCAACACCATCGACAAGCGCACCGGCATGGGCACCATCGCCACCGACGACTTGAGCGAAATGATGCAGGGCTACGTGGTCCCCGGCAGCTCGGCCTCGGGGTTCTATGTGACCTCGTTCCTGCAGGGCAACGCCAGCCGTTACTACCGCGCCAACCAGCTCGGAGCCTACCTGCAAGACAAGTGGCAGATCACCCCGGCCCTCTCGCTCACCGCCGGCGTCCGTTATGACTGGGATGGCGGACTGACCGAGAAGTACGGGCGGCTCTTCAACTTCGACGCTGGCGCCAATCCCAACAGTTGCAGCGCCTCCGGCTCCGACCCCAATGCGTATAGCTACTGCGCCGGCTCCGACACGATCGTCAACACCGGGTTGATCATCGCTGGCAACAACGCCAACGGCACCAAAGGCGTGAGCAACACCACCCTCACCGGCCGCCAGTGGGGCATCGGGCCCCGTATCGGCGCTGCCTGGCAGCCGGGCTTGTTCCGC
>JBEKPI010000023.1:0-28057 GCA_049520855.1 Occallatibacter sp. | reverse complement strand
TTCGACTCCGCTGCGCTCCGTTCAGGATGACAGCGCCGAAGGCGGGGCACCCGGCAGTTTTTGAACCGGCCTCCTTCAGGGGTTAAAACCCGGCGTCATTCCTGCACTTTGCGGCACGACTGAAGTCGTGCCCTGATATTAAGCACGTTTATGAGATACGCTCTACGCGTTCAACTGCTCTTGCAGCTTGTTGAGCGTGCGGTGCAGGTCCTTGTCGGCGCGGCGCTGCTCGTCGATCTTGGCGATCGAGTGCATCACCGTGGTGTGGTGCTTGTTGCCAAACTGGCGGCCGATTTCGGGCAGGCTGGCCTCGGTCATCTGCTTGGCCAGGTACATGGCGATCTGCCGCGGCACCACCACGTTGCGCGAGTTGTTCTTTTGCTTCAGGTCAACGACCCTCATGCCGAAGTTCTCGCTGACAGCGCGCTGAATGGCCTCGATGCTGATCTTGCGCACCTGCATGTCGATGAACTGCTTAAGGCATTGCTGGGTCGAGGCCAGCGTGATCTCCATGCGATTAAGCCCGCACCACGCGATCAGCCGCGTCATCGCGCCCTCCAGTTCGCGAACGTTGGTGCGCACGTTCGATGCCACAAAAAGCGCCACATCGGAGGGCAGCGCCACATGCTCGCTTTCCGCCTTCTTCTGCAGAATGGCGACCTTGGTCTCCAGATCGGGCGGCTGAATGTCGGCGATCAGTCCCATCTCGAAGCGCGAGCGAAGCCGGTCCTCGATCTCCGCCAGTTCCTTGGGCGGACGGTCCGATGCGATCACAATCTGCTTCATGCTCTCGTGCAGCGCGTTGAAGGTGTGGAAGAACTCCTCCTGGGTGCGCTCCTTTTGAGCAATGAACTGGATGTCGTCGATCAGCAGCACATCGACGGTGCGGAAGCGGTCGCGGAAGCTGGTCATGCGGTCGTTGCGCAGCGAGGTGATCATCTCGTTGGTGAACTTCTCGGCCGAGACGTAGCAGATGCTCGAGGCGGGCTGGCGGCGCTTCACCTCGTGGCCGATGGCATGCATCAGGTGGGTCTTGCCCATGCCGACGCCGCCATAGAGGAAGAGCGGGTTGTACGCGCGGGAGGGCCGCTCGGCGACGGCCAGCGAAGCGGCCCGCGCAAACTGGTTTCCGTTGCCGATCACAAACGCATCGAAGGTGTAGCGCTGGTTGAGCTGGGCCGCGGTGGACCAGTCGAAGCGGCCCTGCTCCAGAGCGCTGCGCCCCGGAGCGGGCGGCGCTGAGGGCGCATGAGCGGGCACCGGCCCGAAACCCCCGTCCTTGCGCGCTGGCGGGATCGAGGGATCCTCCTCGCTGGTCACAAAACACACGTCGTCCAGCTCCAGCTCTTGCAGCTCAATCGCTTCCTGGATCAGGTCGCCGTACCGGTCCCCGAGGTGCTGAAACTCAGGCGACGGCACGCGCACATACAGCGTGCGGCTGGCTATGTGGCTGTAGCGAGTCGGCTTGAACCAGGTCTCGAAGGACTGGCGGATGACCTTCTTTTCGAGGGCGGAGAGAATCTGTATCCAGGGGTTGAGCGCCGTCGCGGGGGAAATTGCAAATGCCATCGTACCAATCCTCTCCTGCGTCTTCTGCTGACTGCCCGTTTGGTACATCCCTCGATTTCCGGCAAAAAGGCGTCGGCGGCGCAAAGCTCTGGGCTTTGCGTCCGGTTCCTACTGACCGACTGCCTGAGTGCCGCTGGTCGGCCCCTGAAACTGACATCGAGGCCTGGGATATAACCGGTTCAGTGTGACGCTGGGAAACTTTCTGGAACGGTCCCAAGATTAGCACATTTGGAGGTCATTGCAATCACTCTTTCATATTACTTTTTTTCGGCCTTGGAGAGTTGCACCATTGGTGGTGAAAGTCACCGCAAAGGGTTACCAGAGTTACAGCAAATAGTACTCTGAAGCCGCTTTGAGCGTGGCCGGCTCGGCAAGGGAGCGGCGGCCGTGCGCGACGCTCGCGGAAGGGCTATTTTTGCCCACGCCGCACTTCACGCTGGATTCCTGGCCCAACCTGCGATACACTTAAGACTTGCCGTCAAGGCGCAGATTCTCTTCAGGAAACAGGAGCGCATTTTCATGCCCAAGCGCACATTTCAACCCAATCGCCGCAAGCGCGTGAAGACCCATGGTTTCCGCGCCCGCATGAAGACCAAGGCCGGCGCAGCCGTGCTAAGCCGCCGCCGCGCCATCGGCCGCAAGCGCGTGGCCGTCAGCGCCGGCTTCCGCGACTAACGTTCACCAGCCGTTCCGCTCCCGCCACAGCTCCCGCCTTTTGCAAGCGGCCGGAATGGGTTGCATGTACTTGCGCTTCCGGCCAACAGCCCCGACGGCAATGCCATGAGCACCCCTCGCAAGCCTGACCAGCGCCAGTCACCCAGATCGTCGCTGGCCGGCGCGCGCCTCAGTAAGCACGCCGATTATCAGCGCGCCTATGCGGCCAGCCGCAAGCGCCAATCCGCGTCCATGAGCTGGTTTCTGGCCCCGCAGACGCCTGCCTATTCCGGCGCCGAGCCGCCCGCCGGCCCGCGCGTCGGCCTTACCGCCGGCAAGGTGCTGGGCAAGGCCCATGAGCGCAACCGCGTCAAGCGCCGCATGAGAGAGGCGCTGCGCCGCCACCTGGACCTGCTGCCGGCGGGCTGCGACCTGATCCTCCATCCCCGCCGCACCGTGCTGACGCTCGATTTCAAGAAACTTGAGGCGGAGATTGTGCGTATCCTGTTGCAGGGCAGCGCCGAAGCCGCGCGCATGAATCGTTCGGCGTCTGCTGAGGCCCAAGCAACTCAATGACCCGCATTCTGCTTGCAATGCTCGACTTTTATCGCCGCTGGATCTCTCCGGCGATCCATGCGCTCAAGCCCGGAGGCTGCCGCTACCTGCCCACCTGCTCCGAGTATGCCTCCATCGCCATCGCCACCCACGGACCGCTGCGCGGGACTTTACTAGCCTCCTGGAGGCTGCTGCGCTGCAACCCCTTTGCTCGCGGCGGCCTCGATCCGGTGCCGCTGGCAGTGAATTCGCGCCATTTCCCCCACGAACCGTTACCATAGAAAGAGCGGCAGCCTGACGGCTTGCTCGAACGAATAGGAAATATACCTTGGCAGAATTCAGCAATCCCAATCTTCAGGGGCAGGGCGGCGGCAGAGGCGGCGGCGGCGATTCGAGCAGCCTGATGGTCTTCGCTTTTTTGTTTCTCGTCATCCTCCTCGGCTACCAGTTCTTCTTCAAGCCCAATCAGCCGGCCACAACCGCGCCTGCCCCCCAAAGCCAGAACCAGAATCAGCCACAGCCCGCGCCTCTGGCCGCCGGTCAGGCTGGAGCCGCTGGCTCGGCGGCTCAGCCGCAGTTGGCCGCTGGCTCTGCGACGGCCTCTCCCGCCGCCCCGACCATCGCGGCCTCAATGGTGACGGAAACGACCGTTGAGAACGAGAACTACAAGATCGTCTTCACCAACCAGGGCGCGCAGGTGAAGCACTGGATTCTGCTCGGAAAGCAGTACAAGGACCACCCCGACCCAGGCGGCCGCCAGCTTGATTTGGTCAACCCAATGGCCACCGGCTTCGGCCTGCCGCTCTCGCTCTTCACCTATGAGCCGGGGCTGACCCAACAGTTGAATTCGGCTCTTTACCAGGTCTCCGTCTCCGGCTTTGACTCGTCCACAGGCGTTCTCCAAGCGCCCGGCTCGGTGGCCTTTCACTACGCCGCCAATGGCATCGACGTGGTGAAGACCTTCCGATTCGATGCAAGCTACGTGGTGTCGGCCGAGGTCGAGGTCCGGCGCAATGGCGCTCCAGTGCGCGCCCTGCTGGCGTGGCCCGCCGGGCTTGGCGACCAGACCGAACCCATGCACTTCGCCTATGGGAAGTTCATCTGGTCCGTGGACGGCAAGGACGACTCGATCGACGCCAAGAAGGTGAGCGGCAACGCCACGCTGGATGAGCCTTACGACTATGCGGCCGTCGCCGATCTCTACTTCGCCGCCGCGTTTCTGCCCGACACGCCAGAGCGCACGACCGTGGTCACGCTGCACAACCCTCTCGACCTGCCGACCAGCCCCAGCGACACTAACAGCCAGAAGCGCCCTGCCGATGTGATTGGCCTGGCCGTTGGCGACACCAGCGGCACGACCAGGCTGCGCATCTTCGCCGGACCCAAAGAGACCGCCCTGCTGAAGAGCATCCACTCGACTGGCGCCGACGGCAAGCCCACCGGACCCTCGCTTGAGCCGCTCACCCAGTACGGCATGTGGAAGTTTATTGCCAAGCCGCTCTACCTGGCGCTGCTCTTCCTCCATGACCGCATGGGAAGCGGCTCCGACAACTGGGGCTGGGCCATCATCATCTTCACCACCGTCTTCACCGTCATCATGATTCCCTTCCGCTTCATGGCGCTCAAGTCCTCGCTGAAGATGATGCGCGTTCAGCCCAAGGTCGACGCCATCAAGAAGAAGTACGCCAATCTCAAGGCGACCGACCCCAAGCGGGCCGACATGAACTCCGAGATGATGGAGCTTTACAAGGTCGAGGGCGTCAACATGTATGGCAGTTGCCTGCCGATGCTGCCGCAGATTCCGCTCTTCTTCGCTTACTTCCGCGTTCTGCAGAACGCCGTCGAACTGCGCCAGGCCCACTGGTTCTGGCTCGCCGACCTTTCCTCGCCCGACCCCAAGTACATTCTGCCGATCCTCATCATCCTCACCATGTTTCTGGTCCAGGTGATCACCCCTTCGCCGGGGATGGACCCCAATCAGCGGCGCATGATGGCTATCATGATGCCGGTCATGATGGGATTCTTCCTGCTTCACTACGCCTCTGGGCTGGCCCTCTACTGGGGCACCAGCAACCTCATTAACCTTGCCCTGCAACTCGGCATCAATCAATCCCACATCGGCAAGGAGATGCACGCCATCGCCGCCAAGCGCGCCGTCAAAAAGGCCGGCGCGCCCTCTACGCCCATTCAGAAACGCCGGTAGCAACCGCGGCAGGCGCGACCATAGTCTCGTGCCCCATCCATTCGCTTTGCCGGGGTCCCCACGGACAGGTCTTCGTCCGTGGGGTGGTCAGGCGAATGGGTGGGATGCCACGTTCCATTCCGACCCAGTTGTGTTCATCCGCAAGCTGAAGTGGCAAAATAAGCCTATGGCTCCGACTGAACAGATCGTGCTTTCCGCCGCCCAGGCCCGCGTCCTGGGCGCGCTGGTTGAAAAGGAAGTGACCACGCCGGACTACTACCCGCTCTCGCTCAACGCGCTCATCAACGCCTGCAACCAGCGCTCCAACCGCGAGCCGGTGATGGACCTGGACGAGGAAGATGTCCGCCTGGCGCTGCGCCTTCTCGAAGAAAAGCGCCTGGCCGGCCGCGCGCGCTCGGCCGACGGGCGCGTGACCAAGTACGAGCACTGGCTGGGTGAGTTCTTCAACTTCAGCCGCGCGGAGACGGCGCTGGTCTGCGTGCTGCTCTTGCGCGGGCCGCAAACGCCGGGCGAGCTGCGCGGCCGCACGGAGAGAATGCATCGCTTCGACGAGATCGGCGAGGTGCTGGCCGCGCTGCAAAAGCTGATGGAGCGCACGCCGCCGCTGGCAGCCATGCTGCCGCGCCAGCCGGGAACCAAGGAGTCGCGCTACGCGCATCTGCTCTCGGGGCCGGTCGAGTCGGTTGCTGCAGCCTTTGCAGCAGAGCCTGCGCTCGTGCGCCGCGAGGTCGCTGAGGACGCCGGTCACGAAGAGCGCATCGCGCAGTTGGAAGCAACGGTGACTGAGTTGCGCCAGGAAATCGCCGCGCTGCGGCAGAAGATCGACGACCTCTTCGGCGATGGATGAGTTGTGGTTGTAACCTTGGCCGGCGATAATGCTTGCGAACCAATTGAAAGGATGCAATCGTGCTGAAAACCCGGTTGGCTGTACTGTCTCTCGGAATTGCGATGCTGTTGCCCACGTCCCTTGCTTTGCTTGCGGAGAAGCCGAACGAATCTCCCGCAGCCCCGCTGCCCTCACAAATCCTCACCGCAAAGAAGGTCTTCATTGCAAATGGCGGCGGAGGATTCGACAAGGAAATGTGGAGCGGTGAACCGAGCCGAACCTACAACGAATTCTATGGTGCCATCAAGGCTTGGGGACACTATGACCTCGTCGGAACACCCGCCGAGGCCGATCTGGTTCTCCAGATCAGCATTACTAGCTCGGCAAGGATTTTGGGCCAAGCGGTCGTTCCCTGGTTTCAGGTCAGACTCGCGCTGCTCGATCCGAAGACGAACACCCTCTTGTGGGCGCTGGACGAGTTTATCCCGGAAAAGCCAGGTCTGGGCATGATGTTCAAGGGTAAGCGCGACAAGGAATTCGATGATGGAGTGGATAGAATTGTCGGCAGCCTGAAGGCTCTGACCGCCCTGCCCGCCGCAGACGCGAAGTAGCTTCGGCAGCCTGTTACGGACTGAGGATGGAGAGCCCAGAATGATTAGCCGGAGTCCGTTGGCAAAGGCGGCGTGTTCTTTTCTGTCCGCGCTCTGTGTTTTCGCCGTTGCTTCCTGCGGAGGCGGTTCGAGCGGCGGCTCTACACCTGTGCCCACGCCGCCGGTGACCTTTGCCGCGCCGCTCCCCTGGGTCTACTCGCAAGTATTCTCCAGCGCCTCGCCCTTCCACACACCGGTCGCAGCCCTGCTGGCGAACGGCGCAACCACGCTCCCGCAATCCGCGATGGCCGCTCTTTGGAGCCAAGGGGTAAGCAACCAGGATCTTTCCGTCACCAGCTATATGTATCCGGTCTACGTCGCTTCTGCCGCCGATCCAGTCAAGACGTTTACCTGCGGAACTCAAGGGTCCGGGTGCGATGCAAACAACTTGCGGATTCATATTCCCGGCGGCGCAGTGCCGGAGCCGCAGGCCGATGCGCACATCGCAATCATCGACACGACGCAGAATGTTGAGGTCGATGGATGGGCCTGCATGGTAACCGCCTCCGCAGTCAACTGCCAATGGGGCGGAGTCCACGCCTTCGGCGGCACAGGCCTTGAGGACGTGGGCTCAACCTCGGTGAAGGCCGGCTATGCCGCGGGACTTTTTGAGATCACCGCTCAGGAACTGCTGAATGGACATATCGATCACGCTCTGGGGATCAACACGAACTGCCTGAACAACCCAACCGTCTATCCGGCAGACCAGAATGCGAACGGGACCGATGAGTCGTGCGGCGGGACGGGCGCGCCTTCTTACGGCGATATGGTTCACCTGCTGTGGACGCCGTCGCAGATAGCGGCCAGCGCCTACTCCGCGGAGTGCAAGACGGTGCTCACCGCGCTTGCAACCTATGGCGCTTATACCTATGACACCGGGAACTACGGCCTGGCGCTTCTGGCTCAGCACCAATTGAGCTACACGGCGATCGGCCAGCCCAGTCCGTGGGCGACCACGATCATTCCCGATCTTGCAGCCGCCGGCGATGCCAGCGGAACTTCCTGGCATTCCTGCCTCAATCGCCTGAGCGCCTCGGACTTTGAACTCCTGCAAATCAAGGCCGGGAGCTACTGAGATGATCCTAGTATCAAGTCAGAAATATGCGGCACAAAATCAACTGTCATCCTGAGCGAACGGGGCCCCAGGCGTTCTCTCCAGCCTGGGGGTGGTGAGTCGAAGGATCTGCTGTTGTTCTTCAATGAACTTCTGACTTACCACACTCAATCAACTCGTACCCCGCGAACCAGTAACCAATCTCGAAGGCAGCGGTCTCCTCGGCGTCGGAGCCGTGGATAGCGTTCTCCTGGAGCGAACCGGCAAACTTCTTGCGGATGGTCCCCTCTTCGGCGTTGGCGGGGTTGGTCGCGCCCATCAGCTTGCGCAGGTCCGCGATGGCGTTCTCCTTCTCAAGCACCATGAGAACAAGCGGACCCGAGGACATGAAATCGCAGAGCGCATCGAAGAACGGCTTGCCCTCATGGACGGCATAGAAGCCCTTGGCCTGCGTCTTGGAAATGGCCTGCTTCTTGATGGCCACAATCTGGAATCCGGCCTTGTCGATCTCGGCCAGGATGGCCCCAGTGTAGCCCTTGCGAACCGCGTCCGGCTTGACGATGCTGAAGGTGCGTTGCGGCACGTAGGTTTCTCCTTGAAAATGCTCTTCGACTTCATTGTAAAAGGCCGAGGCGAATCGGCGCAGCCTTTAGCCATTAGCTGTTAGCTTCTCGCGGCTATTCCGTCTGCGTAAGCTTGCCATGAAGCTATGTCCCTCATGAGCGAGCTAACGGCTAAAAGCTAAGAGCTAAAGGCTAGCTTTTCCCGATCACGCGCGCCAGTGTCTCGCCGATCTCGGCGGGCGAGACTACGACGTGGATGCCGGCCGCGGTCATGGCCTTCATCTTGTCGGCGGCGGTGCCCTGTCCGCCGCTGATAATAGCGCCGGCGTGGCCCATGCGGCGTCCGGGAGGCGCGGTTTGGCCGGCGATAAAGCCGACGACCAGCTTCTTCACGTAGAGCTTCACGAACTCGGCCGCGGCCTCTTCCGCCGATCCGCCGATCTCGCCGATCATGATGATGGCTTCGGTTTCGGGATCGTCGTTAAAAAGGCGCAGCGCGTCGATGTGGGTGGTGCCGATTATAGGGTCGCCACCGATGCCGATGGCAGTCGATTGCCCGATACCGCGTTGGGTCAACTGATGCACGGCTTCGTAGGTCAGCGTGCCGGAGCGGGAGACGATGCCCACCGATCCCTCTTTGTGAATGTTGCCGGGCATGATGCCGATCTTGGCCTTGCCGGGCGAGATGACGCCGGGGCAGTTGGGGCCGATGAGCCGCGATTTCGAATTCTTGAGCTTGGCCCAGACCTTGACCATATCGAGCGTGGGAATGCCCTCGGTGATGGCCACAATCAGCGGAAGGCCCGCGTCCTCGGCCTCGAGAATCGCGTCGGCCGCAAACGGCGGCGGAACGAAGATCATCGTCGCGTTGGCGCCGGTCGCTGCGACAGCGTCGGCCACGGTGTTGAAGACCGGCCAGCCCTCATGCGTGCTTCCGCCTTTGCCCGGAGTTACGCCGCCGACAACCTTTGTGCCGTACTCCGCGCAACTCTTCGCGTGGAAGGTGCCTTCTTTGCCGGTAATGCCCTGCACGATAAGTCGAGTGTTTTTGTTGACCAAAACTGACATTTGCGCGTAGCTCCTAGTATGTAGCTTTCAGCTTTCAGCTATCAGCTTTCAGCCCTTTGCTCCCGATTCAAGTGTGTGTATCAATGACGTGAGCATCTTGGAAACTTCTTCGCTTAGAGATGTTGCTTCGTCGATTTCCGCTTGTTTCCCCATCTCCAGCTTCCGTGCCACAACAAGCTGAGTCTTGATTTCGAAGACCGATCCCAAAGCTATTCCAAGAAACTGCCGAAACTCGCCCCGGTTGAGCCTGCCTCGCCCTTCCGCGATGTTGCTGGCCACAGATACAGAAGCCCGGCGCAATTGCGAGACCAGCCCGTAGAGTTCTTCCTTGGGAAATCCACGGGTTAGTTTATAGATGCAAACCGTCAGATCGATGGCTCGTTGCCAGACCGTCAGATCATGAAAATCCTGCGGCATATTACGTTCCTTCTTTCGGGTCCGGCTTCTACGGCTGATAGCTGACGGCTGAAAGCTGATAGCTATCGACCTACTTCGCCGCAGCCACGACTAATTCCGCCGCATCCTTCATCGTTGCTCCCACTCGGAAGTTCAGCCCCGACTCCGCAAGAATCTTTCGGCCCTCTTCAACATTTGTCCCTTCCAACCGCAATACAATCGGCACCTGCACATTTAGCTTGCGCGCCGCCGCCACAACGCCCGTCGCTAGCCGGTCCACGCGCAAAATGCCGCCGAAGATATTGATGAAGATAGCCTTCACGTTCGCGTCGGAGAGCAGGATCTCAAAAGCGTGCTCGATCTGCTCCGGCGTTGCGCCGCCGCCCACATCAAGAAAATTGGCAGGGCTGCCGCCGGCATACTGAATGATGTCCATCGTGGCCATGGCCAGGCCCGCGCCGTTGACCATGCAGGCGATGGAGCCGTCGAGCTTGATGTAGTTTAGCGCGTATTTGCTGGCTTCAACCTCGAGCGGGTCTTCTTCGGCGGTGTCGCGCAGCGCCTTGATATCCGCGTGGCGGAAGATGGCATTGTCGTCGAAGGTGATCTTGGCGTCGAGCGCGAAGAGCTTGTCGTCCTTGGTCGTGATGAACGGATTGATCTCGATCAGCGAAGCGTCGGTCTCGATGAAGGCCTTATACAAACTCTGGAAAAAGGCGACCGCGGCGTTGATCTGCGTTGGCTTGAGGCCAAGGGCAAAGGCCAGCTTGCGCGCCTGCCACTGGCCAAAGCCCACCGCCGGGTCAATGGTCTCTTTGAAGATGGCCTCGGGAGTCTTCGCGGCGACCTCTTCAATCTCCATGCCGCCGGCCTTGGAGGCCATGAAGACCAGCTTCCCCGCCGCCCGGTCGAGCACGATGCCCAGGTAAAGCTCGCGGTCGATATCCGCTGTCTCTTCGATGAGCAGCCGCTGCACCTTCTGGCCCAGCGGGCCGGTCTGATGCGTGACCAGCGTCATGCCCAAAATGTTTTTGGCGTGCAGCTCGGCGTCCTCGCGGGTGCGGGCCACCTTGACGCCGCCGCCCTTGCCGCGGCCTCCGGCGTGGATTTGCGCCTTGACGACCACGCCGCTTGCGCCCTCCGCAAAGAGCTTGCGGGCCACGGTTGAAGCCTCTTCCAGCGTGTTCGCCACTTCGCCGCGAGGCACGGCGACGCCGTATTTCGCCAGGATTTCTTTTGCTTGGTACTCGTGAATCTTCATTGTAGGTAGAGACCGCCCAGTCCGCTGCTGTTGGAGGATTCGGGGCCGGGTTCGATGATTTCCGGGCCAGGGAGAGAGTGTCAGCGGTATTGTGATTCTATCTTGCCCGCCGAGGGTGGGGCAAACCACCTGCGGTGGGGCCAACGGCTCGCTGTTCGCTCGCATGGGCTTTGTCGCTCAGAGTAACGCTCCGCGTGGTGGGGCCAGCAGCCTTCAGCGGCGCGCGGCTATGATGAATGATATGGCCTCTTTGAAGGAGCTTTTGAAGCCGCTGGCCGAAGACGGCGCGGCGCTGACGCGCGAGCAGGCGGCTGTCGCGCTCGAAGAAATCCTCTCCGGCACCGTGCCGGAGGTGGAGACCGCGGCGCTGCTGACGGTGCTGGCGACGCGCGGCGAACAGGCGCCGGAACTAGCCGGCTTTGTCGAGGTGATGCGCGAGCGTGTGACGCCGCTGCCGCTGACCGATGCCGAGCGCGACGAACTGGTGGACGTTGTCGGCACCGGCGGCGGAGGCCCTCTGACCTTCAACATCTCCTCGGGCGCGGCGCTGGTGGCGGCCGCCGCCGGAGCCAAAGTCGCCAAGCACGGCAACCGCGCGGTCACCTCGCAGTGCGGCGCGGCGGATGTGCTGGAGGCGCTGGGCGTGCCCATCGAACTCAGGCCGGAACTGGCCGTCGAGTGCCTGCGCGAAACCGGATTCATGTTCCTCTATGCGCCGCTCTATCACCCGGCGATGAAGGCGATGGGGCCGTTGCGTCGAGCGCTGGGCTTCAGGACGATCTTCAATCTCTGCGGCCCTCTGACCAATCCGGCCGGCGCGCGGGCGCAGGTCATCGGCGTGCTTGCGCCGAGCCGCGTGCTGCTGGTGGGCCGCGCGCTGGTCGAACTGGGAGCGAAGCGCGCCTTTGTGGTGCATGGAACCGATGGGATCGATGAGCTGACCACGACCGGCGAATCAATTGTGGCGCGCATTGTCGAGCCGGAAGGCGGCGGCAAGCCGGCGATGCACGCCGCGCGCGTGACGCCAGAGATGGCCGGACTCACCCGCGCGACGCTCGATCAGTTCACCGGCGGCGATGTAAAAACCAATGCGGCCCTGCTCTACGACGTGCTGACCGGCCTGACCGGCGCGCGGCGCGACATCGTTCTGTTGAACGCCGCCGCGGGGCTTGTGGCCGCCGGACTGGCCGCCGATCTGAAAGAAGGCGTCCGGATGGGCGGCGAGGCCATCGACTCCGGCCAGGCTGCGGCGACGCTGGCCAAGCTGCGGCAGTTTGGGGCCAGACACGCACCGGCAAAATAAGGCGGAGCGAGAATTCTGAAAATGGTATATACTTTGGTATAGACCACGCCTTGGAGGTCTATCATGAGCGCGACAACTTCGACTCCCAAGCCAACTCCCAATTCGAAGGCCGAGGCCGGTTCGGTCTCCCGGCCCGCCGTCAAGACCGCCAAGCTCTTCAAGAATGGCCGCAGCCAGGCCGTCCGTCTGCCCAAGGAGTTCCGCTTTGAGGGAACCGAGGTGGCCATCCGCCGCGACCCTGCGACGGGCGAAGTCTTGCTCTCCGAACCCGCTGCCGGGCCAACAAGAACGTTGCCAGAACTGTACGCAATCCTCGCTCGCGAGGGCTTGTCTGAAGATCTTCTGGCTGATCGACAGGCTCTTGTTGCGCGAAGTTCCTGGCAGGAACTCTTTGCCGCCTGGGATGCGTTAGGCCCTTCTGACGAAGAGGATATGGAGCGTAGCACGACACCTCCAGTCGAACGGGATTTCTTCTAAATGCCCCTCTCTTACCTGCTCGATACGAATATCGTCAGCTACTTCGTGCGGGGCAACCACCCGGAGCTTGGGAACCGTCTCAAGCGCACACCTCTCGATGAGTTGGCTGTCTCCGCTGTGACAGAAGCGGAACTCCTATTCTGGATTATCCAACGTCCCCCAAATGCTCGCATTCGCGTCGGCGTAGAGGACTTTCTGATGAGAGTGCATAGCTTGCCATGGGATTCCCGCGCGGCTCAGAGTTGCGCGCGAACGCGGGAAATACTGAAACGTCAGGGACGAGTACTGAGCACGGAAGACCTGATGATTGCCGCGCACGCGCTGTCTCTGGGGCTGACGCTGGTGACCCACGACCAAGCCTTTTCCTTTGTCGACGGCCTCAAAACCGAGGATTGGACGGTCGCTTAGATCATTCCGGAAGCAGGCTTTCCCAAAATCCACAGACCGAGTAGCGCTACCGCAGCAGCGCCAGTGTCAGCGGATCGGCTTCGCCGGCGAAGTATTTCGCCAGGGCGTCGTTGAAGTCGGTGGGGTCTGCGCCGGCGTCCTCGGCGGCCCGCGCAAACAGCGTCATCGAGGAGCGGAACTTGAGGTCGTCGGGCGAGCCGAGGATCGCGCGGATCGTCCGCCCCTCGACCAGCGTCACCAGCCGCGTACATCGCCCCAGGTTGGGCCCGAGCGCCGGATGCCGCAGATAAGCCACAGCCTCTTCCAGCGACCCAATGCCGTAGTATGTGGCTTGCGAACTGTGGCCCAAACCCTTCATCTGCGGAAAGATGAACCAGATCCAATGGGTGCGCTTGGAGCCCGAGCGCAACTCCTCCAGCACTTGCGCAATGACGTCGGCTTGCGCGCTGACAAAGCGTTCCAGGTTGAAGGGGTCTTCCATGGGTTTCAACTCCAAAGGAGAGCCCTTGCGCCTCCTGCCGGCTGCTGGAAGACGGGAAACTGCACGCGAGGCGATGCCAAAAGCCTGCCTCGGTGGCTACTTTCCCCTTCATTCGTTCGATTGTCGTGCTTGCAAGTTAAAATACGCCTTCCACGTACCTCTCGGCAAGAGCGGCCTGCGAGGCTGCGAAAGACCCCACCAAACGCGAATGAAGGTCGACTCGCCTACTCGGCGTGGAAGACGACATCGAAGAGCAGCAGGCTGACGGTGGTGAAGATGATGTCGTAGCCCGCCAGCAGCTTGATCCAGAGGCTCGGGTCGCTTTCGCCGGTGAGAATGGCCGTAGTGGCTTGCACCATGGCCAGCAGCGCCGGAATAAAGATGGGAAAGAGAATCAGCGACAGCAGCAGCTCGCGGTTGCGGCTGCGGATCGAGAGCGCGGCAAAGAAGATGCCGTTCCCGACCAGCGCCCATGTGCCCAGCGGCAGCACCAGCGCCAGCAGCCATGCCTGGCCCAGAATGTGAAGGTTATAGAAGATAAAAAAGAATGGCGCCAGCACCACCTGAACGATAGTGACGAAGAGGAAATTGGCCAGCACCTTGGCGAGGTAGAGTTCCGCGCCGGGAGCGGGGGTCATGCGCTGCGCGTCAATGACCTGATGGCGGATTTCGCGCGCCCAGGCCTGGTTGAGCGCGCTGACCGAGGCAAACATGGTGGCCACGCAGAGGACGCCTCCGGCGATCTGCTGAGAGAAGGCCCCGCGCGGATCAAAAGCGATCGAGAAGAGCACGACTACCAGCCCGGAGAAGAAGAGCATGGAGACGATGGCATCCAGCGAGCGCCACTCGATGCGCAGGTCTTTTGCCAGATGGGTCCACAGGGCGCGGCTCATGCGTGGCCCTCCGGCGCTCGGGATTTTGTCAGGTCCGCGGTCTGGGCCTCCGCGGCTCTCAGGTAATCGCCGGGCGAGAGAATGAGCTGGGTTCCCCGCGCGCCGGCCGAGACGCTGATCTTGTCGAAGAGGATCGCCGTTTCATCGACGAAGACGGGATAGGCCTTCTTCGCGCCAAAGACGGTGACGCCGCCGCGAATGTAGCCGGTCAGCGGCTGCACCTCCTTGAGCGGAACCATCTCGGCCTTGCGCAGCCCCGCCGCGCGGGCCAGCTTCTTGAAGTCCAGCTCGGCGTCGCCGGGGATGACGGCGAAGACGTAGGAGTTGGGTCCGCCGGTGGTGAGCAAAGTCTTGAAGACCTGCTCCGGCGGCATCCCGATTTTCCTCGCAACGGTGATGGCCGAGAGATCGTCTGGATCGACCTCATACTCCTGAATCTCGAAGCTGATGCCGAGCGATTCGAGCAGGCGCGCGCCGTTGGTCTTCATAGCGTCGGCCTTCCCGGCTCAAGCGAAGCCACGCGCCCGGCGTGCAGCGTGAGCACCCAGTCGGCGATGGGCGCTGCCAACTCGCGCTGGTGCGTCGTCAAAATAATGGTCCGGTTGCCGTGGCGGAACTGTGCCAGCAGCTCGACCATCTGGCGGGCGCTCTCGACATCCATGTTCGAGAAAGGCTCGTCGAGCAGCAGCAGCTCGGGAGTGGAGAGCAGCACGCGGGCCAGCGAGGTGCGCTGCCTCATCCCCTGCGAATACTGGCCGAGGGTGCGGGACAGTTCCGGGTCCAAGCCCACTTGGCGCAGTGCCTCTGCCGGGCCAAGGCCGCGCCTCTCTGAACTGGTCCGGCCGGGATAGAGGCTGGCAAAATAACGCAGGTTTTCCTGGGCGGTCAGCTCGTCGTAGAGCATCGGCGCATGGCTCATGTAGCCGATGCGCTCACGGGCCTCATGCGGCTCGTTCTCGCCGAAGACCGTAGCCTTGCCAAAGCTGGGCCGCAGCAGTCCGGCCAGAATCCGCAGCAGGGTTGACTTGCCCGCGCCGTTTTCGCCGAGGAGAACATAGCAGCGTCCCGGCTCGAAGTCGACCGAGACCTGGCGCAGAGCGGCGAAAGAGCCGAAGAGCTTGGAGACGCCGTCGAGCCGGGCGCAAACGGTGCTGGCGGCCTCACGAGTAGGTGCGATCATGCGCGTCAGTATGCGGCAGGCGGGTTGTCGGTGACGGGACCGGAAGTCGTCACGGCGGCGCGAGGGTTGGTTGTCGGCGCGGCAGCTGGTTGCGCCGGAGCAGTTCCGGGCGCAGCGCCGGGCTGGGCCGGCGCGTACTTGCTCGCGCACTTGGCTTGCAGCACCGTTGCGTGGAGGACGCCGTCGCGGCCATAGGACCCTTCCGCCAGCGCCTGGGCGTCGTCCTTGAAGGTGTCAGGCGGCGGCTCGGAGCCTTTATAGACCACCGTCAGCAGGCGCCCCGTGGCGACCTTGGGCGAGTGGCTCTCAAACTCGTTCAAAACAAAGGTGACGTGGGGGCCGTCGTGCTCGATCGAGCCGGGCTTCACGAAGCCCTCGACGCGCAACTGGCTGTGGTAGGCCTTGTCGCCCATGCCGCCCAGTTCGGCGATGGTCACGTAGTAGCTCTTGTTGGCGCCGTAGCCGGACCAGGCCAGCCAGGCGATGGTGCCGACGATGACGGCAGAGGCGATTCCGATCTTCACGACGTTAGGGGAAGTTTTCATAGTCAACTCTAACGATACGAGCCGCGAGGGGCAGGGTCAACCACTGGGCCAAAGAAGTGTGATCTAAATCACACGAAAATCCACCCGCAACGGACACGCCCCAAGGCTGAAAGAAGCCAATTCAGGCAGGAATTCGCTCGGACTGCCTGAGCCGGGGAAGCGCATGAAGCCCATCTACCGCGCCCCCTCCAGCGTCAGCGCGGCCCTGTCCAGCGCCTGTGTCAGCACGGCCAACTGCTGTGCGGCGCGGGTCAAGTCTTTGGCGTCAAGCGCCTCGTTCACTCCGGGTATCACCACTGCCGCATAGCCAGTGTACTCGCCGGGGGCGTAGATCGTGTGCTTGTACCACGGGCGGTTGGGCAGGCCGGGCACCGTAAGGAAAGCGGATTCCGTCAGGCGCAGGGCAAGATTGAGCCGCGCAAGGTCTCCGGAGGCCGAGATTTGCAGGCCGTGGGCGCGCTCGGCTGCCAGGGAAAAGCGAGCGGCGGCGGCCTCGGCGGCGGCAAAATCGAGCGAGTAGTGGCCCTGCACCCCGACATTCCACCGCAGCACCGAAGACCTGTCCCCAGGAACCCATGTCTTGCGCTTGGCCGCGTCAAGATACGCGCCGATCTCGCGGGCGTAGGCTGCATAGTCGTAGGGCAGCACGTCGGCGTCGGCCATGCGCAGGGCTTCGAGTCCAAGGATGCGCGCCATCTCCTGCAAGTAGACGAAGTGCGGGTCGGCATTGAGCGTGAACCAGGCGAAGTTGTCGAAGACGGAGTGGTAGACGCCATAAGGCCCTCCCGAGCTAATGTCGGTCGAGGGCACGCCCACATGCTGGAAGAAGGGCGTGAAGTCGGAACCGGAGCCGAGGTCGCCCACATGCACCTCCTCGCCCGGCGCGGGCGGCGCGTTGGCGCCGTTCTGCTCGGTTTGGGACGAATGTTCGCCCTGCGCCGGAGGCTCGTCTTGCGCCGGATGCTCGCTTAGCGCCGGGTGATTGATGCGCCACTGCTGATAGACCGTTCCCCCCATCGGGCTGGGCACCGAGCGGGTCAGCTCGCGCACAAACTGCTTCAGCGAGGGCACGGCGGAGGCGGTGAAATCGGAGCCGGAGACGGCTACGTCGGTGTTGAAGTAGGCCACGGCGCGCTCCAGCGCTTTCGCGTTTTGGTCCACCCACTCGCTCGAACCGATCAGCCCTTCCTCCTCGGCATCCCAGCTCGCGAAAACAATGGTCCGCTTGGGCCGCCAGCCTTGCTTGAGCAGCGCGCCCATGCCATGCACCGATTCCAGCATGGCGGCGGTGCCGCTGGAGGGATCGACGGCGCCGTAGATCCAGGCGTCGCGGTGATTGCCGGCCACCACCCACTCGTCCGGGTATTTGCTGCCCTTGATCTTTCCGATGACATCCCAGATGATCCGGCGCTGATAATCCTGCACCGAGACCAGATGGACCTTCACGCCGCCCTGCCCGCTAACCGTTCCCACGTGATAGCGAAAGCCCAGCCCGCCTTGCCAGCCCTTGGGCACTCCAGGCCCTTTGAGAGCCTGTAGGATGGGCGAGGCGTCATGGTAGCTGAGGGGGATGGAGATGATGCGCGGTTCGCTGCCGTAGGGCGATTCGCGCGCCGAGTCGGGCAGATCCAGCGTCGAGGCCACCTGCGGGGTCTCGGGATCGCCAGGATATTTGAAGATATATTGCACCGAGCCATACTGGATGCCCGTCTCCGGCCGCCACGGACCAACAGGGTAAGCGTCGCCCTTGGAGAAGCCGTCGTCCTGCGGGTCGGAGTAGATGAGTACGCCGGCCGCGCCGCGCTGCTCGGCGATATAAACCTTGACGCCGCGGAAGTTGGCGCCGTAGCGGACCAGCACGATCTTGCCGCGCAGGTCGATGTGCTCGGCGGCGAGCTGGTCGAAGTCCTCCAGGCGGCCGTAGTTGGCGTAAACCACCTCCGCGGTCACGTCTCCCGACCCCGAGGAGCCGTTGAAGGGCATCATCACGCGCGGATCGTCCTGGTAAGGGTCGCCGTCAACATGTTCGCGGGTCGGGCCGCTCATCAGCAGCTTCCCGGTGGAGTCGTAGGCTTCCACGCGCACAACCTTGGGCTGGTTCATCAGCACACGGTAAGGAACGATCTCGGTCTCCAGTCCGGCCGCGCGAAACTTCTGCGCCACGTATTCGGCGGTCTTGCGGTCCTCGGGAGTCGAAGCCAGGTGCGGTTCGGCGGTGAGCGTCTTCAGGTGCTGCCCAGCCAGCGCCGCGTCTGGCACGGCGAGGAATTTCTCCTCGATTTTGGCCTGTGCCGTGAAGTCCGCGTAGCCGAAGACGACGGGTGCGGCTGGCGGGGCGGATGGATGCCCGGATTGAGGCGCGGATTGGGCGAACAGGGGTCCGGCAAGGCGCGCAAAAAGAAGCACAGCGGCAAGCGGCTTGCATAACTTCATCGGCGGACCCCCAGGCGGAACACCACTCTTCACTGTATCGTGTTGTGAAGGATCAACTGATCCACGGAGAACGGAAACCGCGTGATTCACCTTATTGGCAAAGATTGCTAATGGTGCTAACATTGCCTTCAGCTTCCTTTTCCGGGAGGAGGCAGAGGAGCTTAGCCATGCCGACTCGTAATGTGAATTTGACGCAAGAACTCGACTGCTTTGTCCTCTCACGGGTTGAGAGCGGGCGTTTTGAGAACGCCAGCGAAGTGGTCCGTGCCGCGCTGCGGACCCTGGAGCGCGACGAGAAGGTCTTCGAGGCAAAGCTGGCGGCTCTGCGAGCGGCCATTGACGACGGAGATCGAAGCGGCGTTGCCGAGGGCGACGTCTTTCAGCAGGTCCGCGAGACGCTCAAATTGTCGGCGAACCCCAGCTAGCCATGGCTACTTTGCGTTTTTCCCGCAATGCAAAAGCGGACTTGCTGAGCATAGGCGCCTACACGCTTGAAACCTGGGGCGCGGCTCAGGCGGAGCGTTACCTCGACGGGCTTGAGCGATGCGCGAAGATGCTTGCCGCCAACCCGCTGCTTGGCCGGCGCTGCGACTGGATTCGCCCCGGTCTCCATCGCTTTGAAAAGGGGCGTCATGCGTTGTTTTACCGGCGCGAGGAGGACGGTATCCTCGTTTCGCGAATTTTGCACCAAAGCATGATGCCGGAACAGCAGCCATTCGAGGACGAGGCCCGCGAGGCGTGAACGGCGCTAGCCAAAGTATTTGGAATTGTGCGCCGCTTCTAGGCCACCGCTTGCGTGCAATGGCAGCAGCGCCGGGCGGCCAGCGGAATATCGCTCAGACATTCGGGGCAACTCTTCGTAGTGGGCGCGGCCGCGGGCGCGCACCGCTTGAGGCTTGCTTGCAGCGCGTTCAACGGCAAAACAATCGCAAAATAGACCACCGCGGCCACAATCAAAAAGGAGAGGGCCGCGTTGAGGAAGTTGCCGATCAGGATAGGTGTGCCGTTCACCTTGACGACCAGCGCACTGAAGTCTGGCTTGCCCGCCACGGCGGCGATCAACTGGGTCAGAATGTCTTTGACAAACGACGTGACGATGGCGTTGAAGGCCGCGCCCAGAATCACGGCGACGGCCAGATCGACAACATTCCCGCGCAATACAAAATCGCGAAATCCCTTGAGCATCTCTTCCTCCGGCGGCTTGGCCCGCGCATCGGCTCTTGGTGTGCGCCGAATCCGCGGGATGGTGTTGTTCACCATCCTAAACGGCGGCAAGGGCCTCTTGATAGCCCCGGCCTGCAAGGAGGCCGCCCGTCAGGGATAAAGCCACAGAAACAGCACCATGGCCAGAATCATCAGCTCGGAGTAGAGAAGGATAAGGACGCCGGCGTGGTAGAGGCTCCATCTTCGGCCCAGGCAACGAGCGGTCTCCACCATTCCCCAGCCTGCGATCAGCGCAAAAAGGATCTGCCAGGGCGAGGCGCGAGGCGCGTCAACCAAGGGAAAGCCCGCCAGGCGCAAGCTGCCCGCCATCGCGCCCAGGGCGAGCAGTACGCCACGCGCCAACGACCGATGCCGCAGCCGAAAGAGGGTTAGGCGGGGAAGCTCCACTCTTCAATCTATCGCGCCAGACCGGACGGGCAGTCAGCCTCGTCCCGGCCGCAACACGTCCAAATGGCTTGTATCCAGCGGGACCGGCTCCTCGAAGGCGGGCAGCACCGGAAGCCCGGCCCGCAGCCCGGTCCACTCCTCGGCCACCACGATGCTATTCTGCGGGCTGCCCGGCAGGTAGCGCGCCGAACACGGAAAGCCGGCCCGCACCTGAGCCGCATCCACCACGCCGCGCATGTCTGTAATGTCCTGAGAAGATTCGTAGTCCACCCCGCCAATCCGATAGCTGTAAACCAGCATCGTCAGGGTGCGCGCGGTTCCGTCTTTGGCCGGGGACTCGAACTCGCAGATGTCCAGCAACATGCCGTCCACCAGGCGCCCCGAGCGGGCCAGAAGCTGGCGGCGCGCCCGCTCCCGCTCTTCCGGCGTGGGCCGCTTGTGGAAGACCATCCACAGCCCCGCCGCGGCCAGCGTGGCCACCACCGCCACCGCGGCGGAAATCTCCCATCCTCTTGCGTTGAGCAGGTTCATTCGAGGCGGGACTCTTCCCCATGACTTCCTAACCGGAGTCCCAACTTAGAGAATACCGCAGCCGGACTCCGGCAGATGCGTACGAGCGGGGTGGCCCGTCCGGCGTGCCGCACTGCGATATACTCGTGACTGCATCTTCAAAGAGTTCCGGCCTGCCGGACGCACTGTATTCAGAGGATTTTCATGGTCTTGAGCGCGAGTTCCACCGCCGCAAAGCAGCCCCAGCCTCGCAACCGGATCCGTTCGACCACGGTCATCTGCGTCCGGCGCAACGGCCAGGTCGTCATGGCCGCCGATGGGCAGGTTACCCTGGGCGACCACGTGCTGAAACACTCGGCTAAAAAGATTCGCCGCCTCTACCAGGACAAGATTCTGGCCGGATTTGCCGGTTCCACCGCCGACGCCTTTTCGCTCTTTGCGCGCTTCGAGACCAAGCTGGAGCAGTACGCCGGCAACCTCAACCGCTCCGCCGTCGAGCTGGCCAAGGACTGGCGCACCGACAAGATGCTGCGCAACCTTGAGGCCCTGCTGGTGGTGGCCGACGCCGGCCAGACATTTCTCATCTCCGGCTCGGGCGACGTCATCGATCCCGACGAGCCGCTGGCCGCCATCGGTTCGGGCGGAAGCTACGCCACCGCCGCCGCCCGCGCGCTGATGGAAAACACCGATCTAAGCGCCCGCGAGATCGCCGAGAAAGCCATGAAGATCGCCGGCGATATCTGCATCTACACCAACGACCACGTTACGATTGAGGAGTTGAAGGGATAGCGGTCGGCCACCAGACGCGCGGACAAGAAAAGCTTATCTTAGCTGCGGGCAGTGTCTGGAGGGAACTATCGAGACAAAGAGAAAGAACTTTTTATGACTTGCATTGATGCCACAGCTACAGAATCAACATTTGGATAGGAGATCTTCATTTGGCAAGGAAGAAGACTACTTCGCAAAGGCCTATAGACTTTGAGCCATTTAAGAAGACGCACCCGTATCTGAAAGACATTCCTGCGTTTTTAGACTCTCTAAATGAAGAAAGTGATCGTGGTGCAGTGTTGATTGCTGCGGCCATGCTAGATGATGCGCTTGCTCTCGCAATTCAACGTCATCTCGTCGATCACAAGGACACAAAAAAGCTGACCGAAGGCTTCAACGCACCTTTGGGCACCTTCTCAGCGCGCATTTTAGGAGCTTTCGCTCTAGGAATAATTTCGGAGGCCGAGTATGCAGAGATAGAAATCATTCGCAAAATTAGGAACAAATTCGCTCACAGCGTTATTGCTTCATTTAGAGATCAGCAAATCAGCGATTGGTGCGCCGATTTGAGGGGAGGCGTTCCAGGATTGGATTCAAACCCACGCGGACGATACTCGACTTCCATCGTTCCGTTGATTATATTGACGTTGAATAGAGCAAACTCGGGTGCGGGAGCAAGGTTCGTGTTTCAGCGGCCTGATAACGAGCGACTCCGCCTCAAAAGAAACGGCCCAAGGAATAGCTAAAGTTGAAGGTCCAATGAGATCTGGGTACGAGAGCCGATTTGGACAGGCTGAGCGTAATCTGCTATTTAACACTTCAGATTGAGTCATTTTAAAGAGGGATCGATGACCACCGCAAGGGTTGAAGCCCGGTCTTTTTGAAAGGTCATTTGCGCACGAATGAACTCCTGCCCTTTCAAGACTGGTCTATGAGATGACTTCTAAAGTTGGCCGGCTTGGTTGCAAGAGAGCCGAAAGCGCCTTTGCTACATGAAATCGAGGCCCAGGGGCGAGTAAGCGCCAACGTCCTGCAGGTAGCGTAATTGTGGAGACGATTTGCGCCCTCCCTTCTTGTGCAACAGACTCGCGAGCCCATCACCGTTTGCATCAGCCAGAGCGCAAGAGGAACACAAACATAGCGGTGCGAACTCCTTGTAGCCGGCCGCATTTTTCCTTATACTTACTGGTAGGAGTAATACCGATGCAGATTACCAGCAAGGGCCAGGTGACCATTCCCCAGCAAGTCCGCCTCCGTTTAGGGCTGCTTCCCCACACCGAGGTCGAATTTGAGCTTGCGGACGACCACGCCCGCATTCGCAAAGCCCGGCCAAGCGGAGGAGCGAGCGCCAGAGCGCAGGCCGCTCTTCATGTCCTGCGCGGCAGCGCCAGTTCCCGTTTGTCCACTGACGAAATCATGGGGCTGACCAGGGGAAGCAGGTAAGCCCAATGAAATCGCTTCTGCACAACCTTGCCATTCGGCTTGGCCGTTGCCGCGGTGTCCTGGTGGATAGCAATGTCTTGCTGGACATCGCCACCGGCGACCCCAAATGGGCGCCGTGGTCCAGTCAAGCACTGGCCGAGTGTGCCGAATACTCGGCTCTGCTGATCAATCCAATTATTTATGCCGAAGTGTCGATTGGATTTCAGACCATTGAAGCGTTGGATGCCGCTTTGCCGGGCTGGATCTTCGAACGAGCCCCGCTGCCCTGGGAGGCCGGTTTTCTTGCCGGGAAGTGTTTTCTGGCCTACCGCCGTCGCGGCGGTGAAAAGTCATCCCCCCTCCCAGATTTCTACATCGGTGCGCACGCCGCAATCGAGCAGTTGGCAATTCTCACACGAGATGCCGCCCGCTATCGAACCTGCTTCCCAAAGCTGGAAGTCCTGGCCCCCGCCAAGGATTCTCAGTAATCTGCCGGGCACTTGATCAGCCTGGGACTCGCGCGCGGCGGCAAAGCCTGAGAGAATAGAATCTGAAAGATGGCAATCTACCTTCCCGCATCCGCTGAAGAACAGGAGCTCTCGCTGGACGAGTTGACGCCGCGCGAGATTGTCACTGAACTCGACAAGCACGTCGTCGGCCAGAAGGCCGCCAAGCGCGCCGTGGCCATCGCCCTGCGCAATCGCCAGCGCCGGCAAAAGCTGCCGCCCGACATCGCCGACGACATCATGCCCAAAAACATCATCATGATCGGCCCCACCGGCGTGGGCAAAACCGAGATCGCGCGCCGTCTGGCCAAGCTCACCGGCTCGCCGTTTCTCAAGGTCGAGGCCTCGAAGTTTACCGAGGTCGGTTACGTCGGCCGCGATGTCGAGTCGATGATCCGCGACCTGGTTGAGATCGCCATCGACATGGTGCGCGAGGAGCGCCTCGAAGAAGTCGAAGACCGAGCGGAGATGAACGCCGAGGAGCGCCTGCTTGACGTGCTGCTGCCGCCTCCGCCGCCCACGCCGCCCGCGCAGGAGGGCCAACTTACGCTGCCCGGCACGGACAGCTATCAGCGCTCGCGCGAGAAGCTGCGCCAGCAGTTCCGCGAGGGCAAGCTCGACGAGCGCCAGGTCGAACTGGACGTGCGCGAGCGCGGCACGCCGCAATTCGGAATCATTAGCAACCAGAGCCTTGAGGATATGGAGATGAACCTCAAGGATATGCTGCCCAACATCTTCGGCGGCGGCTCCAAGAAGCGCAAGATGAAGGTGGGCGACGCCTTCGACTACCTGGTGCAGGAAGAAGAGGGCCGGCTGATCGACATGGATTCGGTGAACCGCGCGGCCACCGAGCGCGTCGAGTCCAACGGCATCATCTTTCTCGACGAGATCGACAAGATAGCCGGACGCGAGGGCGGCCACGGACCGGATGTTTCGCGCGAGGGCGTGCAGCGCGACATTCTCCCCATCGTCGAGGGAACAACGGTGAACACGCGCTATGGCATGGTGCGCACCGATCACATTCTCTTCATCGCCGCCGGCGCTTTCCATGTCTCCAAGCCCAGCGATCTTATCCCCGAGTTACAGGGGCGCTTTCCCATTCGCGTCGAGCTGAAGTCGCTCACCGTCGATGATTTTCTGCGCATTCTCACCGAGCCCAAGGCCTCGCTGACCAAGCAATACTCGGCGCTGCTGGAGACCGAGGGGGTCAAGCTGGAGTATTCTCCCGAGGCTCTCCGCGAGATGGCGGAGTTTGCCTTCAAGGTCAATGAGCAAACCGAAAACATCGGCGCGCGGCGGCTGCATACCATCATGGAGCGAGTGCTTGAGGATGTGAGCTTTCTCGCGCCCGATGTGGCCCGCCGCGCCCCGGACGAGGCGGCAGCGGCGGCATTGCAAGAGGCCATCAAGAGCGAGTCTTCCACGCCTTTGCCCTACGAGGAGCGCGTCACTGCCTCCGGTCCCGAGAAGGTCTTCCTGATCGACGCGGAGTATGTCAAAAAGATGGTCGCATCCATCGTGAAGGACCAGGATCTATCGCGCTATATTCTGTAATCGCCTGAGTGTAGCGTGGGCGTCCTCGCCCGCGCTTGTCCATGAGTAATTACCAAATCGCACAGTCATAACATCGGCAATGGACCCGCCAACTTGCTAACTCGCCATCCCCGCTCAGCGGGGGCTAACTTGCCAAAAGGTTTACCATCCCTTCCGCTTCCTAGCGAAAGAATGAAGAAGCCAGCGCCCACAACCATCCAGTACTGAGACCGCGTAATCCTTTGATTGCCGGAATGTAGCGCCGGCCTCCAGGCCGGCTGTAGCGCGGGCGTCCACGCCCGCGCTTGTCCATGAGAAACTACCAAACCATCCAGTCCAAGCACTTGCTCATCGGGAACTCCGATGCGAAGCGCCGTGCCTGCCTGCGCAAAGCGCTTCGAGCCTCCGCAGGTTCTTGAGCGTCTCCCCTAACGTTGTCTTCCCGATCGACTGCTCAAACTCTCTTTGCAGCGTGTCGAATGCGCCAATCGCGCGCACGGCGCACTTCTTTCCCTGCGGCTTCAATGTAAGCTGGTAAGCCCGCGCGTCCTCTGGGTCAATCTTTCTATGCAAAAGTCCCTTGGCCTCCAGCGACGAGACGCAATGGCTCACATTCCCTCGCGTCGTCCCAAAAGCTTCCGCCAACTGCGAAGGCTTGACCGGCTGCGGAACCTCAAAGAAAATGGCCGCCAAAACCAGCCCCTCCAAAAAGTTGAGGCTGTCGTCGGCAAAAACCTGGGCGGCAAGCGACTCAAAGCGGCGCGCTGCCCGATTGACCGCGAACATGGGACTTTCATGGAGAAATGCATCGATGCGCATAGCTTTGTCCTGATGGTTTAACATTCAACTATTAAAGACAATATCAAATCATCCTTGCGAAACAGCCCGCGAGCGGTAAGAATAGCTGAGAAATCTAAAACTATGCCCTCCCCCAAATTGATCTGCATTGCTTGCTCCCTCCTGCTGACACTCTGCGCCCATGCGGCCTCCGCGCAAGCTGTCCCTGCTTCCCAACCCGCCACGCTGCCCCATCCCACCGAGACGATGGTCGTTCTTGGCTCGGCGACTCCCGTGCCTCTGGCGGAGTCTCCGGCTTCGGTTGTCGTGCTGCCGGTCGAAGACCAATCCCTCACTCTCGAGTCGCCGCACGACTTGCTCCGCCAGGACTCTTCGGCCTATCTCGAAGAGCGCGGCGCGGGCGGCGGACAGGCGGACATCGTCTTGCGCGGAGGAACCTTCGAGCAGGCTCTTGTGCTGCTCAATGGTTTCCGCATCAACGACAGCCAGACCTCGCACCACAATCTCGACCTGCCCATCTCGCTCGACTCCATGGACTCGATTGAAGTGCTGCACGGCGCGGGCTCTACGCTGCATGGCGCCGACGCATTGAGCGGCGTCGTCGACTTTCTCACCGCCGCGCCCTCCGCTGCGTCGTTGCATCTTAGCGCGGGGGGCGGAAACTACTGGGAGAACGAAGAATCGCTGCTGGCCGGTTTGGCGCGCAAGCGATGGAGCAGCCGCCTGACCGCGGACCGCAACTTCTCCACGGGATTTCTGGCAGACCCTGGATACAGCGGCGGCTGCCTTTCACACCAGAATTACCGCGATTTTTGCAATGACCGCGATTACCGCAACGAAGACGCCGCTTCGGAGAGCTGGATTAGCTCGAAGCTCGGCATCTCCGACCTGCTCTTTGCAGCCAGCGACCGCTCCTTCGGCGCGAACCAGTTTTACGGTCCCTATAACTCGTGGGAACGCACCAAAGGATGGTTTGCCTCCGGGCGGCAGGAGTTAGGCAGCCGCACCGTTGCGGCCTTCGGTTATCGCCGCCACACGGACGAGTTCGTCCTGCTGCGCAATGCCCCGTCCTTCTACGAAAACAACCACACGGATGGCTCATGGCAGGCATCTGTGCGCCACACACTTCCCATCGCGACCTCATCTGTGCTGTTGTTCGGCCTGGAGTCGGACGGCGACAGTATTCGCAGCTTCAATATGTTTCAGGGAACGCTCTCGAACGCCCTCGGCATTCACGCCCGCAATCGCGGCGCGGGTTACATAGACCTGGACCTGAAGCCCGCCAAGAGCCGCTGGAACCTCTCCGCCGGGGTGTGCGAGGAGTTATTCTCGGGCGGCTTGCAATCCATCTTATCGCCGCACCTGGCAGGCAGCGTGCGGCTCGCCGGCAAACTGAAGATCCGGGCCAGCGGCGGCCACGGATTCAGGCTTCCCACTTATACCGACCTCTATTACTCCGATCCTGCCACCATCGGCAATGCGAACCTGAAGCCGGAGTCGGCCTGGTCCGGCGAGGGAGGAGCCGATTGGGTTCCGTCCAGCCGCCTGTCGATTTCGGCCACAGGCTTTTACAACCGCCAGCATGACACGATTGATTATGTTCGCTATCTCACCGCTACACCTCCCGCCAGCTCTGTTCTTCCCCCATCGTGTCCAACCGATACCTGGTGCGCTGCCAACCTGAGCGGCGTGCATTTTGCCGGAGTCGAGTCTTCAGCAACCTGGAACGCGGCAAAGGGACAAAAGGTGCAGATCGCGTGGACCGGTCTCTACGGTGCGCAGGCTTCCCTTGGCGCCGTGCAATCCGAGTACGCCCTCAATTATCCGGTCCAGAATCTTCATGCGACGTGGACAGCCGCGCTGGGCAACGCTCTCACCGTGACTAACTCGGTGGCCATAGTAAAGACCTATCAGCAGTCACCCGCCACGCCATGGAACGCTAACCCTTATCCGGTATGGAATGTCGCGCTCGTACATGACGCAGGCAAACTTCGTCCCTATCTTCGCATCGGGAATCTGAGTAACACAGGCTATCAGGAGATTCGCGGCGTCCCCATGCAGGGCCGCTCCATCACCGGCGGCGTCTCCCTCTGGCTTGGGCGGTGATTCGAAATCAGTTTACCGGCGGCGGCAGCATCAGTGGCTTGCGCGCCCCAAGTTCGTCGCGAACCAGCGTCAGACCCAGGATGCAGCGCTCAAACGAGTCCGAAAGGCGCAAAAACAGCGGCGCCTCCTGCTCGTACTCGTATAGGTTGAACTGGCTGACGATATAGTAACTCTCCTTGCCCGCGCAGATCAGCTCGCCCAGGCTTGGCCGCTGGCGCCGCCGCCCGCGCTTGTGGTCCATCGCCTCCGGATACATCCCCGCGACAAACAGCGCATAGTCGCCG
>JBEKPI010000022.1:0-28296 GCA_049520855.1 Occallatibacter sp. | reverse complement strand
CGTGCCTATCGTATGGTACGGTTTCTTCACGGCGGTTCTCCCTTCAAGGTGTGACAACCCGATTCTTTCAGAATCAGGCTGAACCGCCGCTCAACTTTCAACTACAGCCGGGACATCCTCTCCCTCATCGGGGCACGAGAACCCTGAGCAGCCTCGTCCGGCTCTTTCTACCCCGCGGAAAACAGACACTAAAGCCAAGCCGTCGGGAAAATGCGAGAACACGGAGAACTCGTCATGGAATTGCGCGTGCAATTGAAGATTTGCGAGGGGTGCGGCTGTCTTTGGTACCGCGCCCAGACCCAAGGGAGTGTGTATTGCAGGGAGTGTGAGGCAAAGCTGAAGGACTTTCCCTCGCCGGAAAGCCGCAAACAGCGAGGGCGCCCTGGCCGCAGGACGCTGGCCAGAGTCTGGGCGGTGGCAGAAGCAACCGGGGGTGCCGAATGAGCGCAGCACTCCAGTTGCCGATGATTTTGGAAGTCAACGGTCCACAGCGGGCCGGTCAGGAGGATCGGAGATCATGGGGACAAAGACCGGCGGAGACGCCAGCGGCAAGGCCTGCCGAGAAAACGTCTTCTGCCGAGCCACTGGTCAGCCTGGGCTTTTACCGCAGGCATACGGAGAGCCTGTTGCGGCGCTACCTGTATGCGTCGATGCAGGTTGGCAGGGCGCCGAACATCCTCGGCGACCCGATCGCCCGGGGATGGTGCTCCAGCCGGCCGGTTCGCACCTTCGAGGATGCTGTGATCTTCGTCCTCGACGTGGAGAAGTGCCTGAACCAGCTCGGATCGCTGGACCGGCTGATGCTCAGCCGCATCGTTCTCCAGGAGTACACGCAGGCTGAAGCCGCCACGATGTTGGGGATGGCCGTTCGCACCGTCGCCTACAAGCTGCCCAAGGCCATCGACCGGCTGACGGAAAAGCTGCTGAAGAGCGGGCTGCTGGTTTTACCGCATTGATTCGCAATAGGCAAGTAGCCGATCGACGAAGGGGAAGGCGGTGAGCGCTCCCTTTCGTCGACGGCTGCAAGGATTTCGGCCGAGAGAGGTCCAGGCGCGCTAGAATCAGTTTTCTATTGCAGGGGATCGATTCCATGCGCTTTGCGACTCGCACTTTCCTCGCCCTTTTGCCCTTAGCCGCGCTGGCCGCTCAGCAAGCGCCTTCGCAGCAGCCCACGCCTCAGCCCACAACCGCGGCCGAAGCGCCCAATCGCGACACGAGCTACATCGATGCGCAGGGCACGGCGCACATCGCGCGGGTGGTTCCTGTCCCGTCAAGCCTCAGCGCCGAGGCAAAGCGGACTCTGAGCAGCAGCGAGCCAGACCAAGTCCCGCCGGAGACGCTGGCCGAGCGCCGAAGCCGCACCGACGCCTGGGCGGTGCCGGCTGCGGCGGCGTGGAGCAAGGTCTGCCCCAACCAGCTTGCCGAGGAGAAGATCGCCGGCGTTCCGGTGCGCATCGTCACCCCCGACGGGATGCCCGAGGCCAACCGAGACAAGGTGCTCCTCGACCTGCACGGCGGCGGCTTCGACTCCGACTCCGGCTCCTACACCGAGTCGATTCCCATCGCCGGGTTCGCCAAGATCAAAGTTGTGGCTGTGCTTTATCGGCTGGCCCCCGAGCATCCCTTTCCGGCCGCTGTGGACGACGCGGTAGCGGTCTACAAGGAGCTGCTCAAGAGCTACACGCCGAAACACATCGCAATTTACGGCACCTCGGCCGGTGCGATCCTGACCGCCGAGGTGGCGGCGAAGCTCAAGCAGCTCGGCCTGCCGCAGCCCGCGGCTCTGGGCATCTTCAGCGGCTTTGGCGACTATGCGCGCAAGGGCGACTCGGCAGCCCTCTTCGGACTGCGCGGCCTCGCAGGGCATCTCGACCCTCCGGATGCCGCAGGCCCCAACGATCCGGCGTATGTGGGCGACAGCAATCGCAAGGATCCGATTCTCTCGCCCATCTACTCCGACCTGCACGGCTTGCCGCCCACGCTGTTTGTCACCAGCACGCGCGATCTGTTGCTCAGCGGCACGGTCAACCTGCACCGCGCGTACCTCAACGCCGGCGTCGATGCGCGGCTGGTGGTCTTCGACGGGCTGACACACGCCTTCTGGTATGACCCGCGGATGCCCGAAGCCCTCGAAGCAAACCATCTGATGGCGGATTTCTTTGTGAAACAGTTGGGCAAGTAAGGGCGTATTACTCACTCGTCGGTACTATAGGCCACACTCGGAGTCTTGAAGAATGCTCTTGCCAGGCTGGGCATTTTCCTGATTGCAGCCAGTTGCGCTTCGATCTTTTCATGCAGCTTTTCCCCTTTGCGCAGTGGCGTTCTGGCTACCCCGGCGCGCTTCGTGTGGCTCCATGCCAGTTCGTCGTGATTCAGTTCAGGCGCATAACCCGGCGGAAAATGCTCTCGCCGAAGCTCACAAGCCGATCAGCCAAGAGAACGCATCGGCGTTGTTCAACAACCGCCTCTGCGGACTACCGGAATTCCTAAGGCGCTCTAGTCCCCCACCGTCGTTGCCGACCCGTCGCGGATGAAACAAGGATTTCGTTTTGTCTTCGTTTTGTTCGATTTACATTTTTTGTTTCTTGTTAGATGTGGCAGCTTGCCTGGCCGCGCTTTTCCAGGTAGCGCTGGTGGTATTCCTCGGCGCGCCAGAAGGTCTGGGCGGCTTCGACCTGGGTGACGATGCGCTTGGGCTTGAAGCGGCCTTCGCCGGTGAGCCGCTCGATCTTGGCGCGGGCCTGGGCTTCCTGCTCGGGGGTGTGAAAGAAGATGGCCGAACGGTACTGCGGTCCCCAGTCCGGGCCCTGGCGGTTGAGGGTGGTGGGGTCGTGGAGCGCAAAAAAAGCGTCCAGCAACTGCTCGAAGCTGACCTGTGCGGGGTCGAACTCCAGTTCGACCACTTCGGCGTGGCCGGTCTGGCTGGTGCAGACATCCTTGTAGCTGGGCCGTTCCAACGAGCCGCCCTCATACCCGACCGCCGTAGCCGTTACGCCGGGGATGGCCGCAAACGCCGCCTCGACTCCCCAAAAACAGCCCGCTCCGAAAGTCGCCTTCTCATGGCTCATGGATATTGAGATGCGCGGCGGGCTCTCCGGGTGACAGTTTTTGCAACCGCACCAGCCGTCTTTCCTGGGAGGGACCGTCCAAACCCGCCCGCCGCAATTGCAAACCGGCGACGACGGCGGCAATCAGCGAATCTTGATCCGGATGCCGGTGCTCAAACCATAGGACGACATCTGGCCGTAGTGAAACTGCGGCCAGATCTGGTACTCGAAGTCAACGGCCCGCCAGCGGATTCTGTTCGTGAGGCGGTAGTCGAAGCCCCCTCCCGGCGCGATCACCAGATCGGTCTCCTTGGCCAAGTTATACGGATAGTTAAACTCCCCGAAGCCCACCAAACCTTTCGCATAGGGCTGGAGTCGCCCGTAATACCGCGAGTAGCGTACCCCAGCCATATAAGTCGAGGCGGTTTCATCGGCGGCAGGGCCCTTCTGCTCGTTCGGCAAATGAACCATCAGCCAGCGCGCCTCGCCTTCAAATCCAAAATGGCGCAGTGTGTCGGTGTCCACAAAGACCGACGCCCCCGCGATCTTCACCTGGCCGTAACCCAGTTCATAGCCGGAAGCCGTGCCTCCGGCCGACAGCCTCATGCCACCCGCATCGGCGGCTGGCGCCGCCTGGGAATGCGCCGCGCGGCCCAGCCCCAGGCAAACCGGCAGAAAAACAAGGGCGAATTGAATGCCGCAGCATGGCAATAACCTGAGAACACTACCCCGCGCTTGAACCCAATTATCGAAGCTCTTCATCTCTCTCCTGCGGTGTTTCATGGTTTAGCGCTACTTGGCGGAAATGGTCAGCTTCACATTCTGATAGTGCGAAACGTCGCTGGTTGCGCCGGTGCCGGTCACCTGAATCACATAAGTTCCGGCCGCCGCGCTCGACTGCGAGAAGCTCCCCGCGCAACCGGTAACCAGTTGCGCGGCGATCCCCAGCAGCAGAACCAGCCCCAGGGTCATCCACCCCACATTCCGCGTTCTCAAGCGCCAGAAGAGACATCCGAAGAGCGCGCTCAGCGGCAGCAACAGCCCGGCCAGCGAAACGCCGCGGCCTCCCGGATGCGCGTTCATGGCTGATGTACCCCCGCCCAGCGGGTTGTTAGTGTCGATGGTCAACGTCACGTTCGCAATGCCATTTGCCGCCAGCTCGGCGCTCGGCGAAGAGAATTGGCAATTCACGCCCGCCGGAAGGGACGCGCAACCCAGCCCGATCGTGTCCGCAAAGCCATTGATCGAGGCCAGGGCCACATTCACCGAGACATTCTGGCCGGACGCGACCGTCACGGCATTGGGAGTCACGGTCAGGTTAAAGCCCGAGGCCGTGCCGTTGATCGAGACCGCGGCCGATGTGGACGGGCTATGCAGGGGGTCTCCGCTGTAAACCGCGACAATGTTGTAGGTCGTGCCATTCGCCAGGTTCGGGACCAGTGTGGCAACGCCGCTTGAATCCAGATTGGCCGTGCCGAGGGTCGTCGCCCCGCTATTGAATGTGATGGTGCCTGTGGGCACCGGCAGGGAGCCTGAGCTGCCTCCGGCGTTATCCAGCACAGCGGCCACCAGGATCACCTGCGGGTTCGCGCCTGTGGTGGTCGATGCGCCCAGATCGGTAACCGTCGGGATTGTCCCCACCACCAGCGGAGGAGCGCCGGTCCCAGTGCTTGTCTGGTCGTTCGTATCTCCGCTATAGACGGCCGTAATCGTATACGTGCCCGCCGCAAGCGCCGCGCTGGTGATGGTGGCTGTTCCGGTTGGATCCAGCGTTGCCGGCGCGCCAATCGGGTTGCCGTTGGCGTTGAAGGTGACCGTGCCGCCGGGTATTCCTCCACCAACACTAGCCACCGTCGCTGTAAAGGTTATTGTTGCCTGCACCAGGGCGGGATTGGGAGTCGCGGTTACCGTTGTCTGAGTAGCTGCCTGATTCACCGTGAGCGAATAAGCGGCTGAGATACTCGCAGCGCCGTCCGCATCGCCCGAATACGTTGCAACGATAGAGTGCGTGCCGGGCGCAAGCAGCGGGTTGACGGTGGCGGTGCCGGTTGCGCTCAGCGCCGTCGGATTTCCTAACACGACGGTTGACCCATTAAAGGTGTCCGCAAAGCTCACCGTGCCGCCTGTCATGGAACCTCCGCCCGCCAGCGTGACGGTTGCCGTAATCGCTACCGGCGCTCCGGCGATCCCCGGAGCGGGAACCGCGGACACGATGGTTGTGGTCTGCGCCAGATTCACCACCTGAGTGACCGAATTCGATGTGCTGGCGCTGTAGTTCGAATCGCCGGCGTAGGAAGCGACGATCGTGTGCGTGCCCACCGCGAGAGCTGCCGTCGCGCAGGTGGCTGTCGGCGCAGTCGGCTGAGGCGCGCAGGCCAGAGCGGCGGCTGCGGCGCCGTTCAGCGAATCGGTAAACGAAACGTTGCCGGTTGGCGCCGGACCGACGCCCGATACCACCGCCGTAAAGGTGACAGTGCTTCCAAAGACCGAAAGGCTGCCGCTGGTCGTCAGCACGGTGGTCGAGGTAGCCTGCACGTCCTGAAGCAAAGGGGCTGAACTGGCCAGAATGTAGTTGGCCGCGTCGCCGATGTAGGCCGCCGTAATCGTATTCACTCCCTGGGCCAACGCTGTCGCCGCCGTCGTGGAACACACCGCCGTATACACCCCCGCAGTCAAGGTGAGCGGGGCGGCGTTGCACAGAGCGGCCGCACCATTGGTGAAAGTGACTGTTCCGTCCAGGGGAACGCCGCCTCCGCCGGAAGTCACCGTCGCGGTGAAGGTTACGCTTGCGCCCAGAGCGGAGGGACTCGCGGGGACGGCTGCGAGCGTGGTGGTTGTCGCTTCGTTCACCACCTGAGGCGGAGTCAGCGTTCCAGTGCTGGTGAAGTGAAGCTTGTCGCCGTTGTACGTCGCCGTAATGGCGTGCGTTCCCACAGCAAGCGCTGCGGTTGTGTAGGTAGCAACGCCGCCGCTCACAGCCACATTCGCTGCCAGGGTTGTGGCGCCGTCGAAGAACGTGACCGTCCCGGTCAGACTACCCGTGCCCGTGGTCACCGTCGCCGTGAAGGTAACGCTCTGCCCGAATTGCGATGGATTCAAAGAGGAGGTAAGCGCTACCGAGGTCGAGTTCAACGGGGTTGCAACCCCGACCAGTTCAATGTCCAGCGGCGAGTTCAGCGTGTCGCCTGATTTGCCGATGTCGATATTGGCGTTCAGCGGTTCGGAAGAGACACCGCTTCCAAACACTAAGGAAAGCGAAGGCGCAAAGACCGCGCCGATGACGCAATCGGCTTCATCGGCCAGGAAGGGATTGGTCATGGGGCAGGTGGTTGTCGCAGGATCGAGCGCGGCGTTGACGCCTTCCGGGTCGTTCGTGTCGACAAAGATGTCGGGGGCGGTCAGCTTTAGCGGCGCATTGCCGACGTTCGCAACCGTCTCATCCTGCGTTGCGGATAACGCCCCTTGGCGGGTCGGCGTCTGCGTCAAGTCGATAGCGACAAAGTTGCTTTGTATTTCCCGGACCGTCATATTCAAGGAATCGGCAAAGTAGAGATTGGCGCTGCTATCGAGAAAGATCCCGAGGGGCCCGTGAATGTTGACTGGAGCGAATGCCCCGTTGAAGTAGAACTCGCCGCTAACGTTCGCGGCGATGGTCGAGATGATTCCCGGGTTCACATTCCCCGCCGCGGTTACCTTGCGGATCGCGTTGTTCTGCGTGTCCGCGATATACACATTTCCGGCAGCATCGACCGCGACACCGGAGGGCGCATCCAGTTCCGCTCCGTTTGCCAGCATGCCGTCGCCAATATCGCCCGCCAGGCCGTTGCCGGCGAAGGTGTCGATGATGCCCGTGGCGCCGTTCACCTCCCGTACCCGATTGTTCAGCGAGTCGGCAATATACATATTGCTCTGAGCGTCGAAGGCCACCGCATCGGGGAAGTTGAGTTCGGTATTGACCGATGTGGCGAGCAGCGTATCCCCGTTAAACCCCGCCGTGCCGTTTCCGGCTGCCGTCGAGATGATGCCACTGACCGCATCCACCCGCCGAATGCGCTGATCCAGCGTATCGGCGATAAAGAGGTTTCCGGCTGAATCGATGGTGATGCTCTGGGGCCCATTGAGTCCGGATGCCGTAGCCGCAATCCCATCCGCTGTATATCCAGGGACGCCGGTGCCGGCCACCGTGGCGATGATGCCGGTTGCGGCTGTGATCTTTCTTACTGCGTTATTGCCGGTATCCGCGATGTAGAGATTGCCGGCGCCATCCAGAGCCACGCCCGAGGGACTGCTCAAGGTCGCGGCCGAAGCAGCCTTGCCATCGCCTGTATAGCCTGTGTCTCCGTTGCCGGCGATGGTCGTGATGATGCCGGGCCCGGTGCAGGCGGCAGCGGTGCCGCTGATGGTGGCGCTGGTGGCGCTGGCGCAGACCATACGGATCCGATTATGGAGCGTATCCGCGATGTAGAGATTGCCCGCCCCGTCCAGGGTCACGCCGGAAGGCAGGTACAGTTCCGCCAGCGTGGCAGCGATGCCATCCACCACCGCATCCTTGTAGTTGCCGTTGCCGGCCACGGGAAGAATGTTGCCTGAAACCAGCGCGCCAAGCCCGCCCGATCCTGTGCCCGACAGCAAGGCCGTGCCCAGAAGGTTGCCGTTCAGGTCCAGAAGAACCACCGCCCCCACGCGAAGGCCGGGAGCGGCCGGCGTGAACGTCACCGATTCCGTGCACTGCTGGCCGGCCGCCGCCAGGTTTGCCGACGGGCAGGTAGACGCTCCGCTGACACCGGCGAAATCGAGGCCGGAAGCACCCAGGGTCAATATCTCCACCTTGTTGACCTTGCCCGCGAGTTGCGCCGTCACGGTAACGCTTTGCGCTGTGGAGGCCGTGCCGACCGCCTGTGGGACGCCGAAGACGCCCTGGGCCCATGCGCCCGTGCTGGCCAGCAGCATGGCAGCCAAAGCCGGCAGCCAACGGCGGTTGCGTCTTTCCGTAGACGCGCTGAGGGAACGGTCACCGCGGTCTCGGCCGGCCTGCGTTTTATGCGTGCTCTGAGTTCCGGCGGCTGGCAGGGGCAGACTGAATTCTTGATTCTGGGGGGCGAAAGCTGCGAAGGACATGGGGGCCATTGTGCGACTCCGTCGGGTTTTCCGAACTCTGCTTCTTTGCCCTGGTTCTCAGGTCAAAGGCCGTTTTAAGCAAACAAATCCCCGTAGGCAGCCGCGTCTGGTCGGGGGAGCCAGACGTCAGTTGGCTGAAGTATACCCCGCAATGTGGCCCGAGGATAGAGCCTTCTCTCAAAGCAGCAGCAATTTGGTACAGGGGTACTGTCGGGATACCGCATTGGGAAGAGCTTCAGGCCCTCCCTTAAGAGAATATAAGGCGAAGACGCTATCCCCCGCCAGTGGGACGCCAGACAGGTTGGTTGGACAACCAGGTAAGGACCAATTCGCTTTTTCCTCCTTCACAGGGCCAAAGGCTCTATGGTTGGCAGCCCCGCAAATGGGCCTGAATCTTTGCCGCCGCCAGCTTTCGCATTGCGCTCCGCGGCCTGGGTTTTGTATCGGGGCACGACTCCAGCGGTGCAGAAACCGCAACCCCAAAATCCTCGCGCTTTAGCAGCCCGTCGCCCGCACCGCAGGCGCAGTGGTTGTTAGGCCCGCACTTCAGTTGGCGAAACCAGCAATTCACCCGGAGCCCCGTAAGGACGGAGCTCATGCTCCGCGCACTTCTAGCCTTTTTGCGAGAAGAATGGAAAGCAACCTACGGGGTGCGACTCCCGCAAACGTCAAGCTTCTACTGCCACGCCGGCGAAGACGGGGGTTCTCCCAACCAAATTGCGCGAACATGGGACAACCAGGCCGCCAGCCCCGCGCAACGGATCGGGGCGCCAGCGTTGGCATGTTGACTGATGCACTTGCCGTTGTTAGTCTAAAGCTTAGCTGCTTCGGTCGGCTGATGAGACAGATCCCGATCCGCGGAGTGGGCGCCAATTCTTTCATGCTCTGAGCGATCTGGCGGTGCGCGTAGCTTTCTGGCGGAAGCAGTCTGTGGATGCTGCCTCACCCAAGTGAGGATGGCGAAGCTTTGCCCGAATCTGGAGTATTATCGTAGCTAATTGAAAAATTCCCTAAGGTGTCATTGCCTTCATTGAGCCCGTGCGCGGATTTCAGCCCGCTTCCAAAGAAGCGCCAGTCGAAGACCGGAGAAGAGGAACCCACTTGACCGAACAGAATGAAACTCAACCCGGCAGCCCCGGCGGCCGGGTTGCCGATAGCGACCGCTTCTCCGATCCGGAGCAGGAGGCGTCTCTCCGAGAGCTCGCGCTTATTCCATGGAAGCGGAAGGCCGTTGTGGCGGGTTGCACGATTTTTTGTGTGCTGTTGGCGATCCTCGCTTCCGTTTTTATGCACCCCAGATACCGAGCCACCGCCACAATCGAGCTCAATGAAGACAAAGGCGGCGGAGCCGACCTGCTCTCCAACCTGTCCTCGATGGCATCCGGCGACCCGGATGCGCTGAAAGTCCAGATCGAGACCGAAACTCAGGTCATACAGGACGACTCGATCGCTCTGGCGGTGATGAGCAAGATGGAAATGCTGCGGCTGGAAAATCATGATTTGTTCAGCAAACAACCTGGGCCTGTCGTCAGCCTGGAAGCTTTGCCCGCCAAGCGGCGGGAAGAACTGATTAACGACTTCGAGAAGCATATGAAGATTGATGAGGTGAAGAGTTCGCGCCTCATCGCCATTACATTTACAGACAAGGATCCCGTCCAGGCCGCGAAGATCGCCAACCAGATCGTCGTCGAGTACAAATCTTATCTCCTCTCCTCAAACTTCAACTCATCCAAGGATGTGTCGAACTGGCTCTCCGCCCAGTTGGGGGATCTTTCCGACCAGGTCACCAAGTCCCAGGAGGCGGTGGCGGATTTCGAGCGAACCCACAATCTTTCCGCCGCCATGCCGGGTCTGGCTGCGCTGGGCGGCGGCGGGTCTGAATCCATATCTGAACTTGGCGGCATGGGCGGTGGAAGTGGTGGCGGCGGTGGTGGCGGCGGCCCGGTTCACCTGCCGGAGCTGGACCGGCTTACGGCGCTGAACGAAGAGGTGATCCAGGCCGAATCTGTGCGGATTGCGGATGAGGCGATCTATCGACTTACGGCAACCGAGAATCCAGAGTTGATCTCCTCGCTCGGCTCCAGTTCTCTCCCCGGCCTTTCCAGTTCGTCCGTCTTGTCCAAGGACAACGGCCTGGAAATCCTCAATGGACTGCGGGAGCAGGAGGCGACGGCGCGGGTGGCGTATGCCAGCGCGGAAACCAAGTATGGGCCAAAGAATCCTCGCCTGACCGACCTCGCCAATCAGGTCAAGTCGATTCAGGATCAGATTCAAGCCGAGATTGGCAAGATCAAGCAGCGAGCCAAGAACGATCTCACGCTGGCTCAGCAGAACGAGCAGGCGCTGCGCTCCACATTCGAATCGCAAAAGCTCGTCACCAGCAAGATGAATGACGACGTCGTGCAGTTGGGCGTTCTGATGGCGCAGGCGAAATCCAGCCGCGAATTATACGACGTTCTGTACGCCAGGCTGCAGGAAGCTAATATCGACGCGGGGAACAGCGCATCCAATGTAACCGTCGCCGATCCGGCGCGGCCTCCCGGCGAACCTTATCTGCCGCGGCCTTTTCTGTTCATTGTTGCCGGCCTTTTTGGAGGTTTTCTCCTGGGCGCCGGCCTGGCCTACTTCCTGGAAAGCCAGGATGACACTCTGGCCGACAGCTTCCAGGTGGAGACTGTGGCGAACCTGCCCGTTCTGGGCATGATTCCATTTCACCGCATGGAAGCCAAGCCGCGCGAAGGCGCCCTGGCCGCGGAATCGAGTTCTTTCCTGATCGCTCCGGAAAGCGCCACGGCGGAATCGTTCCGCAGCTTGCGGTCGGGCCTGACTCTCTCCGGTGTTGGCCGCAAGCTGAAGGTTCTGTCCGTTACCAGCGCCCTGCCCGGTGAAGGCAAATCCTACTTGTGTTATAACCTGGGACTTGCCTTTGCCGCCACCGGCCTTAGGGTGCTGATTATCGATGCCGATCTTCGGCGTCCCCGCCAGCACGCCCTCTTCCGCGCGGCGCGAGAAGATGGGCTGGCGGATGTTCTGGCGGGCCTGAAGTCGTTTGACGAGGCTCTGGCGCCCCATTCGGTGGAGCCGAATTTGACCCTTATGTCCGCCGGCCGTCAATCCCCGCTCGCCTCGGAGCTTCTGGGATCGGGCGAGATCGAGAAGGTTCTTGCGCGCGCTCGGCAGCGGTTTGACCTGGTGATGGTGGACAATGCGCCCGTCTTGCCGGTCGCCGATGCGATCATTGTTGGGACTCACTGCGACGGAACCATCGGCGTGCTGCGCGCCGGGCGAACGTCTCGAAAGGCATTGCGCCGCTTTGTTCAGACCCTTGCCCGAAACCGCATTCATATTCTCGGCATCGTGATTGAAGCGGTGGATATGTCCGCAACCGAATATCGGAGCGTGTATGGCTACAATGTGCAGAGTTATTATGGCGAGAAGTAGGTCCACTTTCAGACGCGCACTTCCGCTTCTGCTTGGGGTTGCCTTGCAGTCGGCGATGTCCGCTGTACCGGGGTTTGCCCAGGCGCCATCGGGCGGGGGCGGGGAAAGAGGAGGAGCGGCGACCAACCCCCAGCCGACGCTCTCTGGAGCAAGCTCGGCCGCCTCGATTGGCAAGGCCGCGGCCGCAGCTCAAGGTCAGGGGCCATCGCTCGTTCCCGCGGACTTCTCCCAGTTGCGCATTGCGCCTGGCGACTTGTTGAACGTCAGCGTCTTCGACGCTCCCGAGTTCGCCAATCAGTACCGCGTGGACCCTGCTGGTGACTTGACCTTTCCCCTGTGCGGCAAGGTGAATCTGCAAGGGCTGACTTTGCCCGAGGCGGCAAAGCGCCTCGAGGCTGCTTTGAAAGACGGCCAGGTCCTCATGCAGCCGCAAGTGAACCTCGATGTGGCGCAGTATGCCGGCCAATACGTCACCGTGATGGGCGAAGTGGCTGTCCCCGGCCGGGTAGCGCTCATCGCCCCCACCCCACTCAGCGAAATCCTCGCGCAGGTCGGCGGCCTGACTGCTCTGGCCGGCGCGCACATCAAGATCCGCCATGGGGCCGATGACGCCGCGCCGGAAGAGGATGTGCCCTATTCCCGCAGTCAGGGGAATCAGGCGACAGCCTCCGCCATTGTGCGACCGGGCGATTCTGTCGTTGTTCCCCGCGCCGGTATTGTCTACGTTTTGGGCGCTGTCTATCGACCGGGCGGCTACGTGATGCAGGAAGACGGCAAGCTGAATGTCGCCGAGGCCCTCGCGCTCGGCGGAGGTACCTTGCTGCAGGCCAACACTGGCGGCCTTCGGGTGATTCGCCGCAATCCGGACGAAACCGTGTTGGATTTTCCTCTCAACTACGATGCCATCGCCAAGGGAACCCAGATGCCGCTCGCGCTCGAGCCGCGGGATATTGTATATGTGCCTATGAGCAAGACCAAGTCGGTGATTACTTCGGCACAGACGATTCTCGGAGAGGCTGCTTCGGCGATCATCATTTATCACTAGCCTTCATTCGGCAGTGTCGGCGGCAGTGCCTGCCGGTACTACCACCCCGCGTTTCTTCTTTGAATCCCGGTGGAATGTGTCACCTATGAGATCCACCGTGTGCCGGGGATCAATTCATGAGGAGCAGGCTGCGGCCGCACCCACGGCCCAGAAGCGATTCCATCATCTGAAAAGTTCCCCCACCGATAGATCATCGCGGCGCCAATCTCATAACAGCCGTTTGGAGGCAGGATGAACGCGGCCGCGACAGCATGGGGACGAATTCAGAATGGCGTGCTGCGGCGCTTCCTAGGCCGGGAAGCATGGCCGGTGGCCGACCAGGCTGTCGTCAGCGGGACGAACTTTCTAACCAACGTGATGCTCATCCGTTTCATGGGCCTGCGCGAGTTTGGAGTCTTTGCGCTCGCCTGGATGTCGATCTTATTCGTCAACAGCCTCCAGAACGCGCTGATTGTTGCGCCGATGATGAGCATCAGCGCGCAACAGGAAGAAAAGGACAGGCCTTCCTACTTCGGCGCCGTTGTCTTCCAGGAGTTGGTTCTTGTTTGCTTTTGTTTTGTGCTTGTATTCGTCGCCCTGACGGCTGCCGCACACGTCTTCCCCGACCAGGATTTGCAACGGCTTGCGCTGCCCCTCGCGGTCTCCGCATTCGCATATCAATTGCAGGACTTCATTCGGCGCTATTTTTTCACCACGCGCAAGAGCCGCTACGCGCTTGCCGATGACGCTCTCAGCTACCTTCCCCAACTGCCCCTCCTGTTCCTGCTGCATAGAGCAGGAAGCCTGAACAGCGTTACGGCGCTATGGGTCATGGCGGGAACCTCGATCCTCGGGATGGCTGTGGGGTGGTTCTGGGTCGAGCCGCTCCGCTTCGATCCGGTGTGGATCAAGGCCATCTCGCGCCGTCACTGGAGATTTTCCCGCTGGCTCAGCGCCGCGTCCCTGATGCAGTGGACCGCAGGCAATCTTTTTGTGATCTCTGCCCCGATCTATTATGGCGCCGCCGCCGCCGGCATTCTCAGAGCTTCGCAGAACCTCATGGGCGCAACTAACATCTGGTTTCAGGGGCTGGACAACGTGGTTACGGCCGAGGCAGCGCGTCGGCTTCGCGGCGGCGGAGTCCATGTCATGTTAGCCTACCTCCGATCGATTCTGCTCAGGTGGGGCGGACTGACCTTGCTCTTCGCCATCGTTATGGCGGTCGCGCCCGGTTTTTGGTTGCGACTGGCATATGGCCCTGAGATGGCTCATTACGGAAACATCCTGCGGCTCTATGCCTTGCTTTACGTCATCAGGTTCCTTGGCGTCCCGCTGAGCGCCGGGTTGCAGGCCCTGGAATATACGGTTCCGGTCTTCTGGTCATACCTTGCAATGACGGCCTTCGCCTTTGCCTTTGCGGTCCCGATGGCCAAATGGCTCGCACTGAACGGCGCGATGCTTGGACTGATTGGTACGCAAGTGCTGTGTCAAAGCATCCTCGGCTCCTCGCTGTTCTTGAAATCGCGCGGCTTGGCGCGCCGATCGGCCCTGGCGTGACGATCTCTCTCAGCATTCGGGTGAACGCGGGCGCGGGAATTGAAAAGCGCAGCGAAAGTCGCAAATGTCTTTTCACGCTGCATGTTGCTGTATCGAGCACTGCAACGCAACAACCATCCAAAGCCTCAGGGAAGATCGAATGTGCGTGGATTCCTGGACACTGCCATCCGCCAACAAGTAAACTGAACAGAGGCGGGCCTGTTGCGCAGGCGCCGCGGCCAGTCTCTTTGCTTCCGCAAGCCGCCGCATCGTTGGGTTGCGCCTCGGCACAGGGCGCCACCTTATAGCTAAAGTGTTCGAGAAGGCTGCTGCCTTTCGATTTGCCAACCGCAAATGCAATCTCGCCGCGCCGCCAGCCATGCTGCGGGCCGGCCATTCAATCAGGTAGTTGTGCCCAATGCCGTTTTCAGGGCCGATGAAGAAAGAGGATGAATTGACACCCGAACAAGGACTGGCTTTTCGCGACATTGCGGCTTATCTGCGCTCCCAGAATATTCCAGCGCCGGTGCTCCACGGCGTCAACGCCATTACCGGAGAACTGGGCCGCGATGTGGATCTGTTTATACCCGATCACAGGCAGGCCTACCGCGTCGCCCTTCAGTTCGCCGAGATCCTTCGCCAGCACGGCGCCAAGTGGGTCACACTCACGCACCCATTCAGGGGACCTCGCGCCATCGGTGTCCGGGAGCGCGACCTCTGCTATTGGGAACTGCATATGTTTACAAGAATGCAGATGCGTTGCATCGCCTTTGAAAAGCTCTTCCCCGCCAAAGGCGTCGAGGGTCCGCTCGGATTCAACTTCGATCCATCCTGGTGGTTTATCAAAGCCGTTCTGTTCAAGTATTTGAACGAATTCGCGCAAGGCCTCCCGGTGTGGTCGCAGGTACCCGCCGCCGTTGCCAAAGACCGCCAAGGCTTCCCTCTGGCTCACAAAGAACAGATCGAGAGTGAATTCCAACAGAAGTGGAGGGGCGGGGCGGAGTTCGTGGCCGCGGTGCTGGGCCCCGATACAGACGACAATCTGCGCACGCGCCGCAAAGGACTGTTCGCCTTGAAGGCAAGCAACTGCCTGCTGCGCCCCGTCAACGCTGCCATCGCCACTGCTACAGGCGCGTTTCGAAGAGCGGAAATATACGCGTCTCCGACGGTGCCGGTCTATGGCATCGACACCCCCATCGAATCCCCGGCCCTCAAGGAATTGCTGACAGAAAGATTCTATGCCGCGTTCAACCGCAGATTTATCGTGGCCGATGCGCCCGTGGACTGGCGTCTCCAAAGATGGATGCAGGCCATGCAGTCGATGGTGATGTACCGGCGCGAGGGGTCGAAAAAGAATCAAAAACAAGTCGATGTGTGGATCTCGATCCCAACTTCCGATCCGAAGGACGTCGATGCTGGGTTGGCCGCCATCCTCGACGGCATCCTCCCATATAACGCGCGATGGGAAGCCGTATACCGCCAGCGATCGCTGTAATTCAAGGACAATCTCAAAATGAAAATCGTCATCCTCGGTCCCGATGGAGCGGGCAAGACCTCTGTCATTGCCGGGCTGATTGAGGAATTGAATCGCAAAGGCCGCGCCGTCAAGATGCGCTATCTTAAGCCCTTTCTCTTCATGCCCATACTCAGTGATCCGGTGACGATAAACGTTAACCCTCACGGCAGGCCGCCTCGTTCTGCGCTGCCTTCCATTGCCAAGATCTTCGGCTGGTTCCTCGAAGAAGGTTACGCCAATCTCTTTCAGGACAAAAAGGAGAATCTGCTCATCTGCGACCGCTACTATCATGATTTATTGATTGACCCAATACGGTATCGTTACGGAGGTCCAATGTGGGCTGCCAGGCTGATCGGGAAACTAATGCCGCGGCCTGCGATGTGGATCCTGTTGGATGCTCCAGCAGAAGTTCTGCAAACGCGCAAGCAAGAGGTCTCCGCTGAAGAATGTGCGCGGCAGCGTCAGGCATACCTGGCTTTCGTCCGCAAGCAGCCAAAGAATGTAATCGTGGATGCTTCGCAATCGCTGGACAGAGTGATCGCCGGCGTTGAGCGCGCCGTCACAGCAGCAATGATGGAATACGAAGGCAATCGTGGGTGAAGTGGGCAATTTTTACCGAGCAGAGGGCCAACCCGTTGGCACGCATCTCGCGCTGCGCTGGAAAGGACGGCTTCGCTTTATCGTGCCGCGCAATGCTGCGGCGCAGAAGGTATTTTGGAAGGTCTTTCATCCCGGCTGGCAGAAGCTTCCTTTGCGCGCCATGGCCCGTTTAACGGGACTCTTTACCTCAGTTAGTTGCTTCGAGGCCGATGCGCTGGCAACGATCCGAGGCATGATCGGAACCGAGGCTGGTATATCTGGTTGCAATATCGGGGCGCCTGGACCTTGGTCAAAGGACACGATCCTCTTCCTGGACAAGAAGACATCCGCGCCACTGCTTATCGTGAAGGCGGGCTTCGGAAAATCGGTCGGTTCCCTTCTGCGCAACGAATCTGACTGGCTGCGAACCCTGCAAGATCAGGCGTCGCTCGCCGGTCACATTCCCAAACTTGTCGCCCATCGCTCTGGAGCGGACCTATCATTTGTGGCGGAGTCTCCGCTCCAAGGTAAAATCGAACCTCATTTCGGAGAGTCGCATATCGTGTTTCTACGAAAACTTCAGGATTACTCGCGCCGGACAATGCGGCTTGAAGAGTCCAGGCTCTACCGGAATCTGCACTCACGCATCACGGATCTCCAAGGGCAGCTTACCCAAGAATGGTCAACCCGGCTCGATGCGGGTATGCGGTGCATCGAGCATTCGCTTTCAGCCTCACCGCTTGTGTTCGCGGCCGCGCACAACGACTTCACCCCATGGAATCTTCGCGTGGAGCGCGGTCTCGCCCGGGTCTTTGACTGGGAATATGCCGACTATGAGCAGCTTCCGTTGTTCGACCCCCTTCATTTTGCCCTCTTGCCCATGGCGCTGAAGAGACGGCCGGCGCACCAGATGGTCCGGCGCATGAACGAAACCATCCAGCACGGTCCGCTGTGGCTTGGGAAGGAATCTTGCAGCGCGCCGCAAACGCAGGCTCTGGCCTACCTGATGAATCTTTGCACTCTCTATCTATGGTCTGAAGGCGGAAAATCCGATAACAGTCCGGTGCTTGAAAGCTATGCGCCGATGATCGATCACCTGGATCGAAGCTAGACTTTTCCCGGAATCCTCGGGGAATCTCCGATTAAGTCGATGTTTTGAAGGGGTCCGGCTTTAGCCTTGCCGAAAATACCGCACAATCAATGCGGGCTTCCGAGGAAGTGTTGGGTTGTGGGGCCTTTTGGATGCCCAGGGTTTCGAGCCATGGTCGCTGGAACCCGGTTTCCGCCATCCCGCGACCTTCCGGTTGCTGCAAATGGACGGAGTCTTTGTCCATCGCGAAGAAAGAGGTGCCGATACGCAATGAAGACGCCCCCTAAAATCAGCGTTGTCGTTCCATCCTTCAATCAGGCGAAATACTTGGAGCTGACCCTCCGCTCCATCGTCGATCAGAATTACCCCAACCTTGAGCTGATCGTGATTGACGGCGGCTCAAGCGACGAAAGCCCGGAAATCATCCGCAACTATGAGCGGTATATGAAATTCTGGTGCAGCGAGCCGGATGGCGGCCAAACACAGGGGATCATCAAGGGTTTTTCCCACGCCACGGGAGAGATTCTTTGCTTTCTGAATAGCGACGACCTCTTTGAGCCCGGCGCGCTGCGGGAAGCCGGAGAGTATTTCTCCCTTCACCCTGGCGTCGATGCAGTGTACGGCGACGCGCTGTGGATCGACGCGCTAGGGAATGTTCTGCGTCCGCAGAAGGAAATACCATTCAGCCGATTCCTCATGCTTTACACCCATAACTATATTCCCGGCATGTCCATGTTCTGGCGGCGGACGATCTATGACCGGGCCGGCGGGCTCAACCCGGCCTTCCAACTGGCCTTCGATACGGACCTTTGGCTTCGATTCAGCGAGCACGGAAAGATCAAGCACGTAGCGCGGCAGTGGTCGCGAATGCGCTTCTATCCTGAACAGAAGAACCGGCGTCTGCGCGCGCAAAGCGACCGCGAAGATATGGTGATCCGATCGCGCTATTGGAAAAATCAAGCGATCCCGTCAACATACTATCTTCGCCGCAAGATTGCCATCGCGATTCGCATCTGCTGGAGATTGCTGAGCGGTTGCTATAGCCTGGGCTATCGCAGGTACATGGAAAAGCGATAAGCCCGCATTTTCTTTACGATTCATGCCTCCGGAACCTTCGAGCGCAATCGGAAGGGAGCTGCGTGGATGTGAAAGTGCGGGAGGAATCGGATGCGGGAACTTCTTATGATGCGCTTTGGTCCTTGACTGCGGCCTATCGCCCGGCTCTTCCCTTGAAGCTTCCGTGTTCTCGCAACTTACGCCAACGGGTTTACAATTGCAGCAAATCTGTTTGAAAGTTGAGATTACCTATGCAACTAATCGTCAAGGAATTTGCAAAGCTCGGCTTGAACGCCGCACAGACCTGCGGCGTTGCACTTGGCCGCGCCACCGGACTGATTGACTTCCCCGTGCCGCCAAACTCCTCTATGCGCAAGACAGGGGCGAAAACGGTTCGCAACTACTACATATCGGGCGTGTCCTGCTACCTCCCCATCGCGACCATGGCCCTGCAATCGGGGGTCAGGCTGCGCGAAAAGATCAGCGTCCTCGATTTCGGCTGCGGCGTCGGACGGCAATTACTCCACTTCACGCGCAACTTTCCCGTGCCTGCATATTCCGCCTGCGATGTGGACCATAGCGCAGTCGGCTTTATCGCCCGCAACTATCCCTCTGTGACTGCCCGCACCAATAAGTTCGATCCGCCGCTTCCTTTCGAATCCGGCTCGATGGATATGGTCTACTCCGTGTCGACTTTCTCGCACATCAATCCCGAACATCAGGGAGACTGGTTAAGAGAAATGCATCGCGTCACCCGCCCAGGCGGTTATTGTTTCCTGACAACCGAGGGGTGGACAGCGTTCAAGAAACTTCGCAAGATGTTCCCGTCAGAAGCCGCCGAGCGCGAGCTCCGGGAAAAGGGCATCCTGTACAAGGAATACGAATTCTACGCGGAGGCCAAAAGCCATAAGTCGCTTTCGCCCGTCGTGGACACCATGGTTGGCATCGATAAGAGTTACGGCTCCACCGCGATGACCCCCGAATACATCTTCGATAAATGGAACTCAGTCGGTTTCAAGGTCATCTCGATCGTCGAAGGAATCATCGACAACAGGCAGGATCTCATTGTTCTTCACAAAGCTTCCTGAGCGCTCGGCTCGCCGCCGAATGCCAATCCGATTAAGTCGATGTTTTGAAAGAGCACGCCTTTAGCTTGCCGTGAGCTTGTCGAAGGGGGCCGTAAAGACCGCACAATCAGTGCGAGCTTTAGCCCATGAGGAAAAGTTGGATTGCAGTAGAGACTTGTTCAGAGCTAACATTGCGATGGACCCCGGAGAGGTCCACCGCAATGTTTACGCAGCTCAAACCGAACGGCGAGGTAACCCGTGCCGCATCCGTAGAACTCGCAAGTACGACGACATCCCCGAGCGGGCCTTCTATATGAAGGGCGACATCGAGGAAGTGCTGGCGACCGCTGAGAAGCTGAAGGCGAGTGTGTAAAGCAGTTTTCAGTGGTCAGTTTTCAGTTGTCAGTTGTCAGTAACAACCCGGTCGCTGCAGAATCTGCATTTACTGACAACTGATCACTGACAACTGACGACTGGCGACTGAAAGGAGCCCATGGCTGACGAGACAAGCCAACTCCGCGTACGGGTGGTCACGCCCGAGCGAATCCTCTTCGATTATGCGGCGGATGCGGTCGAGATGCGGTCGAAGTCGGGCTACAGGGAGGTCGACGGCCACGCGCCGCTGGGAGCCGTATTGGGAGCGGGCGATTTGACCGTGCATGGCGGTGCAGAATCGAAGACTGGCGCCGAAGCCGGCGGCCCCGCAAGCGCCACCCGCTACAATGTCAGTTTGGGGGGGGGCCGAGGTGCTGGGCGACCGCGTGACCATTCTGGCCTCGGACGCTCTCAAGCCGGAGAAGATCGACGTGCCTCGCGCCAAGGAGCAACTGGAGCGCGGGCATAAGGAATGGAACGAGGCCGGAGACAGCGAAGCCGCCTACACGGAGGCCCTGCGCGTGATCGGAGAAGCCGAAGCGAAGATCGCCTCGGCGGCGGAAAAACACTACTCAGGAGGATGCAATGAATCCACGCGGCCCGAATCTTCAGCAGGCCACGAGTCATCGGCATACCCATCAACTGCAAAGTGACTTTATCCGCGAACATGCACGGCGGGTGGGACATCCTCTCTCGATTCTGGAGGCCGGGTGCGGGCAGCAATGGCCTCTTGATTTGACCGGTGTCGACTTTACGCTGACCGGCATCGATCTCGACCCGGCGGCGCTCGAGTTGCGCAAGAACAATGCGCGCGATCTCGATGTGGCTATCTGCGGCGATCTATGCACGGTCGAGCTTCCCGCGGCTTCGTTCGATATTGTCTTCAGCAGCTTCGTCCTGGAACATGTGCCGCGCGCCGATCTGGCGCTTGAGAACTTCGTGAAATGGTTGAAGCCTGGCGGACTGTTGATCCTGCGGCTGCCGGAGCGAAAGACGGTGCATGGGTTCTATACAAGGCTGCTGCCGCATGGGGCGCATATCTGGTATTACCGCTATGTCCACGGTTCCCCGTTCGCAGGTCAACCGGGTCACGCGCCATACCCGACTTACTATCATCCGGTGATCGGACGAGAGCGGCTCCTGAGCTTCTTGGCCGATCGCGGCGTGCAGTGCCAGAGTTGCTACGGAGACGGATTCAGACGCGCTCATTCAGGATTGATGAAAATGACGGTGCAGGCGATCGTGAGGCTCACATCCATATTTTCTCTAGGCTATCTCACTGCGGACTACAAGAATCTCTTATACATGGCCGTTAAGAACGATCCGGCTTCGGTATAGTTCCGGCGCTAGACAAGGACGTGCAGTCTTGCTTTCCAATCCGTACTCTGGCAACTCGAAAGGAGACCGGCCATCTTCACTTCGCGCGAGCCGACTGGGCTGAAACTCTCCAGATATATCTGGGGCTTTCAGATTCTCTACGTATACATCGGCTTCGCCGGCACCGGGCCCGCCGCGGCCCTGGTAATCGGAGGTGTCGTCAATTGCATCTATCTCATCTATTTGCTCTCGCTTTACCTAGTGCGCCAGGGAAGGTTGCGAGGCATGCGGTCGGCGCCATTCCGCAATCGTTTCGGCGCCGCCACCACGCTTTCTGCGCTTCTGCTCGCATGGGGCGGATTATCGTTCCTGTGGACCCCCAGGCCAGGCGCCGCGACGCCTTACTATCTGGGCTACCTGGTGCAAGTCCTCATTACCTATGTGTTATGCAAATTGTACCCGGCCCGCGATGTGTTCCGCAATGCCTGCCTGGGAACTGCATACGCTTCCGCGGTGTCTACTCCCATCGCCATTGTGCTTGTCGGATTTGAGGGCGGTCGTCTCGGGGGAGTCGATCATAGTTCCATGGTCACTGCGATCTCGATTGCTGCTTGTCTTGGGGTGATCTCTGTACTATACCTTGTATCGGATAAGGATATGTCGAAAAGCATGGCGGCGCTCCTTCTGTCGTCGATGCTGGCGGCCCTGTTCCTCACCTTTGCCAAAACCACCTCAATTTCGCTGGTGGCGGCGGGGATTGTATACGCCTTGATAGCGCCGGGATCTTTGGGACAACGCATAGCGCGTATCGCGTTGTTGGCGACCGGACTTACTCTCGCTCTACTTGTGGCTGCGTCCAAGATTGCCGACTATATGAATCGGGCAGCAGCTTCCGGCGCCGACACGCTGACCGGAAGAACGATACTCTGGGTGCAGACTTATTCGCAGATTGTGTACGGCCCATTCATGCGCGGTAACGGATTACTTGCATTTAGGGAGATAGGTCCTGTTCCCTTCCACGATGTTCAACGGCTGGTGCATGCCCACAATGATTTCCTGACTGTGTGGTTCAACTTTGGCATGGTCGGTGTCGTTCTTGCCTTTGGGGCGTACTTCGCTTTGGCCTTCAGGTCGTTGCAGGCCATGAGGCGGGGGGGCGGAGCCATCGCCGCCCTTACCCTATGTGTAATCGTCTTCTGGCTGGCCGATGGAATCGCATCGGCCAGCCAGGTCATGACCGACTTTCCGGTTCAATGGCTGCTTCTCTTCGACTGTTTGGTAAGCACCTACCTCGCCGGCGCGCTCAGAGGCGCCGCTCCGAAGAGGTCTTCTATCAGAGGGGTGTAGGTATGCGGAAATCAGTCCTGTTGTTGGCGATTGTGCTGGGTCGAACGATGTTCAACTCAGACTGTTTTCTCCCGGCGGTCCGATAGCAACTCAACAAGAAGCTTTCGGATGCTTTGCCTTGGCAACTCGGGTTCAATCATCGGTCTTTCGCTGTGTTGACGCTGTTTGCGGCATTGCTGTACGATGTTCCTGTGCCTGTCCAGCCTGCCGTCAAGACTCCCCTTCCAGTCCAGAGCGAGAGGAATGCTACTCTGGACTGCATAAAGGGTTTTGCCATTTGTCTGGTGGTGTGGGGCCATTGCATACAGTATCTGTCCGCCGGGAGCAATGAGCAGTATTTGCAGGATCCGGTCTTCGCCATTATCTACTCATTTCATATGCCGTTATTCATGGCAATCAGCGGATACCTGTTTTACGCCAGCCAGCATAGATACGGCGGACGCGATCTCCTGATAAAGAAGGCCAAGCATCTGCTCTTGCCCGCCGCTGCTTGGTGGGTATTAATGCTGGCGCTTCGGTATGTTATTCACATTCTGACCGGCAGCGGAATAACATCCGCATTTCATAACATTTTCTGGTTCCTCACAGCCAATATGTTTTGTGCGGTTGTTGTTTATTTCTGCGCCGAACTCGCCAAGGGCAGTGCCGCCGTTTACTTCCTGGCGCCGGCCATGCTGCTCCTGCTCGCATTGCCAGATGGATTTGATCTGAAGTACGACAAATTCATGCTGCCCTATTTTGCCGCGGGATTCTTGTTTTGCCGCCACTCGCGCAGAATTGCGCCCATGGCTTACGGCGTGGCGTGGATCGCGTCCCTTGCCGCATTCTGCATTATGATGATGCATTGGAAGACAGAGTACTACATCTATACCACGGGGATGTCGCTCTATGTTCCAGATCCGGAGCATAAGCTCCTCATCATCGGTTTCCGCTACCTGGCGGGTTTCGCGGGAATCGGATCGGTCGTTCCTGCCGTCCACCTGCTGTTGCGCCGAGCGGCCGCGCCGCTGTTAACATTCCTGGGAAGACACACCATGGGCATCTATGTGCTTTCGGTCCCTCTGTCTCCCTCGCTGCGTTTCCTCCGGGTTCCTTATCTCAGCGGGCCACTCTATGACTGGGTTACAACTCCTTTGTTTGCCTGCGCCGTCTGCGCTCTCTGCATTGCCGGAACCAGGATCCTCCAGCGCGCCAAAGTCACGCGGCTTGTCTTGCTCGGCGAGGTAAGCCGCTAGGACGGCTTCAAGGCCGCTCTCGCCGGCGCACTCCGAGATGCCGCTGCCAGGGTATCTCATATCAGGAGGTTGTAGATATGCGTAAATCAGTACTGTTGTTGGCGATCATGCTGGCCCCTATGATGCTGGGTCAGGGCGGCTTCCTCCCCGACGGACCAATAACGCTTCAAGCCAGGCCTTCGGCCGTCCCTCCTTCGTTGTTCGGCATGATTCCGATCAAGCTTAACTGGGGGGCTTCATGGCCTCCCTTTTCATTTTACGGCGCGATGGTTTGGGTGTACTGGGGAACTATCGAACCTCAGCCCGGAGCCGTCGACTTCACGCGCGTGGATGTAGGGGTGGCAGCGGCCAACAAGAATCACACCGCTGTCATCCTCGTCCTTGGAGGCACGCCCGCCTGGGCGCTCTGCAACCCGCAGGGAGCCGCCAAGGACAATTTGGCTATGGCGAGCAGGGCTCCTTGCGACCTGAATGCCTGGCGCGACTATGTTCGATCGGTGGTGAGACACTATAAGAACAGCGGCATCGAGGGGTATGAGCCTTGGAACGAACCGAACAATTATCCTGCCGACGCCAGCTACATCGCTCCGCTGCTGGAGATGAACCGTATCGCATATGAAGTGATCAAGAAGGAACAGCCGTCGGCCCTCGTCCTGACCTCGGGCATCAACGCAACTGAAACCTCTTGGGACTATCTGGAGAATTATGCACGGGCGGGCGGCCTGAAGTACGCAGACATCCTGGCGGAGCACTTCTATGTGCCGCCCGCGCCACCCGAGGCAATGTTGCGGAAAATCCGCAAGGTGCAGCAGATCGTTCAGCGATACCGGCCGGGAATGCCAATCTGGAATACCGAGACCGGTTGGCGCATCCCGAACCACGACAGGATTGTCGATGATGCCTCTGCGGAACCGTGGGCGGGGAAATATATCACGGATAAGGAATCCGTGGCCTACGTCGGGCGCTCTTATCTGCTCACCTGGGCGGCAGGTGTCGACCGTCTATATTGGTATAGCTGGGGCCACCCTTCCATGGGACTCAACGAATATGATATGAAGACCCCAAAGCCCGCGGCGCACGCATTCGAGGCGATCCAAAAATGGATGATTGGGCAACGGGTTACCTCCTGCGAGCGCTCCGCCCAAAAGGTCTGGACTTGCAAGTTGGAACAAGGCAGTGACCGCACATTGATCGCGTGGAGCGAGGACGGCGATGTTCAATTCGCTGTTCCAGCTAAATTCAATGTGGCGGAGGAACTTGCAGGGCCGCGAGAGAGTATTCCGGGCCGGTACTTTCGCCTTGGCATCGTTCCGGTTCGATTTTCTGAGAAGTAGAGTACTCCGGGCAACCTCCAGGAAAGCCACCGAGCGCGCATGAAGCCACTTCTCATTCTTGTCGTAGGTCAGACGCCGCCGCCCTTTGGCGGTCAGACGGTTATGATTCAGCTTCTTCTCGATGGGGCATACCAGGACATCGAGTTGGTTCATCTTCCAACTTGCTTCTCCAAAGAGTTGAAATCCACAGGCAAGTTTAAGCTGGCCAAGGTTTGGGAATTATTCAGGGTTGTCGCCGCGATCTACCGCGCAAAACTCAGAGTGAGGCCGGAAGTCCTTTACTACCCGCCATCGGGGCCAAGTTTTGCGGCGGTCATCAGAGACATCGTAATTCTGGGTATGACGCGGTGGCTCTTCGATAAGACAGTATTCCACCTCCACGCAGGCGGAATTTCAGAGTATGCGCTGACAATGAATCCTCTATTGAGATCCCTCTTCCGGTTTGCCCTTGAAAAGCCTGATTTGGTCATTCGAACCGCTCCCCATTCCGCTCAGGACGGCAAGGGCCTGCGTTGCAAAAAGGAAGTAGTCATTGCCAATGGCATCCCCGATTCCGCGGGCGAGAGTATCCAAAGAACTGCCATTCCTGGTATGCCGGTCAGAATTCTGCTGGTCGCATTGCTTCGGGAAGACAAAGGCGTTCTCGTGGCGATTCAAGCCGTGCGGCAGTTGCTGTTGGCCGGAATGGATGTGGAGCTAACCTGCATGGGGGAGTGGGATTCACCGGCTTTGCAGGCGCGTGCCGAGTCCCTCATCGAGCCTGAAGTCAGCTCGCGGTTCAAGTTCCCAGGCGTTCAGACCGGAAACGAAAAATGGAAATACTACCGCGACGCCGGCATTTTCCTCTTTCCCAGCTTCTTTCATTCGGAAACCTTCGGAATTGTCCTCCTTGAGGCCATGTGCTTCAGCCTTCCTGTGGTGGCTACCCGGTGGCGAGGCATTCCCGACGTCGTCGAGGAGGGCAGTTGCGCCATTCTGTGCGATCACAACGATGTCGCAGGCTGCCGTGACGCTCTGGCTCTCTTGGTGAACGACCCTTCTCTGCGAGATAGAATGGGCCGGAATGCAAGGGAAAGATTCCTGCGATACTTCACCATCGAGGCACATCGCCAGGCGATGGAAAGCGCTCTATCTCAATTGAGAAAGTAGGTAAAGAGAGCATGCGAGTACTCGTCACTGGAGGCAGCGGGTTTATTGGAACGCACGTGATCGAAAGGCTACTCAGCCTCCATCCAGACGCCGAGGTGCTCAACGTTGACCGGGATGCGCCAAAATTATCCGGGCATCTGCCGTATTGGCGCAAAGGCGATCTCCTGTATCCAGCAACCTTGATGGGCGCTGTCAAGGAGTTTCGTCCGACGCACGCGATCCACATGGCGGCCCGGACAGATGACAGCGGACGCACTCTGGATGACTACCGGGTCAACATGGAGGGCAGCGCCAATTTCATCAAGGCAATCAAGGCCGCGGGAAGCGTCGAGAGGACAGTCTATTACTCGACCCAGTACGTTGTCAGAGCCGGTCCATTGGCTCGGAATGACCGTGATTATCGCCCGGTGAATCTCTATGGCGAGAGCAAGAGAATCATGGAAGAGACGATCCGCCAGGATACTGGCCTGCCCGGGATTTGGACCATTGTCCGCCCAACGAATATCTGGGGCCCATGGCATCCTCGCTATGCGCAGGAGTTCTGGCTTGTCTTGAAGAAGGGGCAGTATATACATCCCGGCGGCGCGGCGGTGGTTCGCGCATACGGATATGTCGGGAACGTGGCGGAATATACTCTCAGGATTCTTGCCGCGCCGGCTGAAGCGGTCTCTGGAAAGACATTTTATCTTGGAGATCCGCCGGAAGACATCAAGCGGTGGGTCTCGGCGTTTTCACAGGCGCTTACCGGCCGTCCGCCCCGCGTTGTCCCGAGGCCTGTCCTGCGCGGAATTGCACTCATAGGGGACATGATCAAGCTTACGGGAAGGCCGTTTCCATTATTTACCAGCCGTTATAGAAGCATGACGCAAAGCTATCTCGTCGATATGGCCCCAACCATCGCAAGCCTGGGAGGCTCGAAGACCTCTCTCGAAGACGGGGTCGCGGAGACAGTTCAATGGCTTAAGACCCTCGGTGGAATCTGGATAAGCTAATCCGGTTTGAAAAGAAGCTCTGGTTTCTGTGTTGCCGGGTTTCGGCCCCATCTTTCGCGTAAACCCCAAACTTCGTGGATGTCGATTCGGGGTTGAGTACAAGGCTCGTTTCGAGGGTCAAGACCGTCCTCCGTACCAGGACGAGCGCAACTTCCACCCGCATCGGCGACACGCCTCCCGCGGAGCGCCCGGCATCCTCCAGCCCGAATTCGGAACCCTCCCAGACACCCTCAGCAGGTCGAGCAAGAGATTTCCGGCCCTTTTTGCCAAATCCGTGCTACACTCTATAGTAATCGTAGAATTCGATCTGAAGTTCTTGCCTGTTCCGGTTACCGCCTACTCGCAAACTTCCACATTGCGTTCGCGGTAAATCGGTAACACAGGAGCTACACACAATGGAAACAGGCACAGTCAAGTGGTTTAATGACGCCAAGGGTTTTGGATTTCTGAGCCGCGAAAACGGCGAGGATGTCTTCGTTCATCACACCGCCATCCAGTCGAACGGATTCCGTTCGCTGCAGGAAGGCCAGCGCGTCCAGTTCAACGTGACCAAGGGCCCCAAGGGCTGGCAGGCTGAGAACGTCCAGGTTGTCTAAGGGTTACCACCCTTCCAATCGGTTCGGAACCAAAAAGAGAGGGACGGCATCGCTGCCGTCCCTCTCTTGCGTTTAGTGGAATCAACTCCGCCGGATCAAGATACGAGTACAGCCTGATTGTCACCGGCTGTTCCCTAATCCCTAATCCCTGATCCCTGCTTTCACGCCGCCGGCTTCAGGCTCTTCATGCTGACCTGCGGAATCGCCGGGTGAAGGCTCTCTTTGGGCGTATCGTGGGTGCCTAGATATTGCAGCACATCGTTAATTGAATCTTCAAAGCGACCGCCGGTCTTGTGGGTGGCCTTAACCCCTTTGGAGACCAATTGACAGACTTCAAAGCGGTTCATTCCCTGCGCCAGCGCGCGGTGTATCTTTTCGGAACGCATGACTTCACTCCGGTCAACGGTGATTGTTGCGTGCGGTGCGGAGCTCGTCAGGAGCGGTCAGGCGGCCAGAGCCGAGCGGGCCTTTTCAATT